>MNXW01000168.1:0-20026 GCA_001871515.1 Comamonadaceae bacterium CG2_30_57_122 | reverse complement strand
GGCGGGGAGCGATCAGTCGGTGCAAGCCTTTGTCGATTGGGCCGAGGCGCAGGTGCTGTCGCACGCGGTGCGCGGCACGCGCGTCGAGGCGCTGCAGGGTGGCCGCCCTGAGCTGGGCACCACGCTCGATCGGGCTGAGAAGTTTTTAAACCTGGTGGCGCTGCTGGCGGCGCTGCTCAGTGCCGTGGCAGTCGCCTTGGCGGCGCGCGGCTTTGCTGCCAGCCACCTGGACGACTGCGCCATGCTGCGCGTGCTGGGCCTGCCCCAGCGCACCATTGCCGGCGCCTACAGTTTTGAATTTGTGCTGGTCGGCTTGCTGGCCAGTGCCGCCGGTGTGGCGCTGGGTTTTGCGGTGCATTACGGCTTTGTCGTGCTGTTGACGGGCTTGGTGGACAGCAGCCTGCCCGCGCCGGGCATTTGGCCAGTGTTGTTTGGCATGGGCATGGGCTTGACACTGCTGCTGGCGTTTGGCCTGCCACCGGTGCTGCAACTGGCACAGGTGCCGCCGCTGCGCGTGATCCGCCGCGATGTGGGTGGCTTGAAGCCTGCCTCGCTCACCGTGCTGGGCGTCGGCTTGCTGGGTTTTGCTGCGCTGTTGATGGCCGCCAGCAGCGACGTCAAGCTGGGCTTGATTGCGGTGGGTGGTTTTGCCGTAGCCACGGTGCTGTTTGCCACGTTGAGCTGGCTGGCGGTGAAGCTGCTGCGCGCTGTGGTGAACGACGCCACCGCGCCCACCGCGCTGGTGCTGGCCACGCGCCAGATTGCCGCTCGCCCGGCCTTTGCTGTGGTGCAGGTCAGCAGCTTGGCGGTGGGCCTGCTGGCGCTGGTGTTGCTGGTGCTCCTTCGCACCGACCTGGTGGCCAGCTGGCGTGCGGCCACGCCGCCGGATGCGCCCAACCGTTTTGTCATCAACGTCATGCCCGAGCAGGGCGCTGCCTTTACCCAGGCGCTAAAACGTGCGGATGTGGCCAGGTTCGACTGGTTTCCGATGATTCGTGGCCGCCTGGTGGCGGTCAACGGCCAGGCGGTCAACCCGGATGATTTTTCGGACGAGCGCGCCCGCCGCCTGGTAGACCGCGAGTTCAACCTGTCGCACAGCGCCACCTTGCCCGAGCAAAACATCACCGTGGCCGGACGCTGGCAGGCCAACGAGCCAGGGGCCATCAGCATGGAGGAGGGCATCGCCCAAACGCTGAACCTGGTGCTGGGCGACCGCCTGACCTTTGATGTGGGCGGCATACAGGTGCAGTCCAAAATCACCTCGCTGCGCAAGGTGGACTGGGGCTCGCTGCGCGCCAACTTCTTTGCCATGTACCCGGTAGACCAACTCACCGGTGTGCCTGCGACCTACATGAGCGCCTTCAAGGCTCCGGCCACGCCCGGGTTCGACGCCGCACTGGTGCGCCAGTTTCCCAACATCACCAGCGTTGACATGACCGCCACCATTGGTCAGATTCAGCGGGTGCTCGACCAGGTGATTGGTGCGGTGGAATTCTTGTTTGCCTTCACCCTGGCCGCAGGCTTGGTGGTGCTGTTTGCCGCGGTGACCGCCACGCGCGAAGAGCGCGCGCGAGAATTTGCCATCATGCGCGCGGTGGGAGCGCAAGCGCGCCTGCTGCGCCAGGTGCAGAGCATTGAGCTGGCGGGGGTGGGGCTGCTGGCGGGTTTGCTGGCATCCATCGTGGCAAGCATCGTCGGCTGGGCGCTGGCCAAATATGTGTTCAACTTTGACTGGGCCGTGTCGCTGTGGGTGCCGCTGCTGGGTGCGCTGGCCGGTGCGCTGCTGGCTTTGTTGGCCGGGTGGTGGGGACTGCGCGAGGTGTTGACGCGCCCGGTGGTGCAAACGCTGCGCCAGGCTGCTATCTGAAACGGCATCGATTTACTATCGAAAAAGTAGCTACTTGCGCTTATATTTATTGGGCTAGAGGCCAATTTGACCATGAACATTGAAGCATCAACCAAGACCCTTACGCCGTTTGAGCAAATCGGCGGCGAGGTTCAAGTGCGCGCGCTGACCACGCGCTTTTATGACCTGATGGACCTGGAACCTGGCTACGCCCAGTTGCGTGCCGTTCATGCCAGCACGTTGGACGAGGCGCGGCAAAAACTGTTCTGGTTTTTGTGTGGCTGGCTGGGCGGCCCGCAGCATTATGTGGAGCGCTTTGGCCACCCGCGTTTGCGCCAGCGCCACATGCCCTACCAGATTGGCGTGGTGGAGCGCGACCAGTGGCTGGCCTGCATGCGCCAGGCGCTTGACGAACTGGCAGTGCCCGAGCCGCTGCGCACCAACCTCAAGCATTCCTTTGCGCAAACCGCTGACTGGATGCGCAACCAGGGGGATGCGTGAACACACTTTTGTCATCAATTTCAAGAAACGTCAAAAATTGGGTGGCGTGCAGCATTGCACTGCCTGCGAGGACGTTGCGACAGTGCAAAGGCATACAAATTGCCGATGCCACTCAGTTGTCGACGGATTAATTTGTTTCAGGCGTTAACGACCCGACGCCATCAGCAACACCACCAGCGCGCCCGCGCCGCCGTCGGCTGGTTTGGCTTGCACAAAGGCCAGCACTTCTTCTTTTTGCACCAGCCAGCTGTGCACCCGGCTTTTTAAAACCGGTGCTTTGCCGGGCGAGCCCAAGCCTTTGCCGTGCACCACGCGCACGCAGCGAATGCCTTGCTGGAAGGCTTCGCGGATGAAGATGCTTAAGCGTTCACGCGCATCGTCGCGGCGCAGGCCGTGCAAGTCCAGCTGACGCTGGATGCTCCAGTCGCCCCGGCGCAGCTTGCGCGTCACATCCGTGCCAATACCAGGGCGGCGAAAGCTCAGGTGCTCGTCGACTTCCAGCAGGGTCGAAACATCAAACTCGTCGCTGATGGCTTCCTTTAAAACCGCTTTTTCGTCTTTTTTGTACTGCATGGCCAGCGGCATTTTTTGCTCTGGTTTATGGAGCAGCTTACGCTTATCCGGCATAGGCTTGACGGCTCCAGCGGCCTTGACAAACAAATCTTTGTCAGTGGCTGCCTGTTTGACCGCTTTGGCTTGCGCACTGGCTTGCGCGAGGCGCTGTTGGGCTTGCACGGCAAGCGCTTGCCTGACCACCTTGAGGTCGCCGAGTGTGCGAACTTTCAGGTTCGAATGACTCGACTTTTCGTGCTTTGCAATCGGCGCTGGTTTGGCTTGGACTGCATGGGACTTGCCCGGTGGTGTGCTCACATCAGCCCCCGCTCAGCCATAGAGAGTGCCTCACCGGGGGCGACGATGATGTGGTCTAGTACCCGCACATCTATCAGTGCCAGCGTGGTCTTGAGGGTTTGCGTCAGCATCTCGTCGGCGCGGCTGGGCTGCACCGTGCCGCTGGGGTGGTTGTGCGACAGCACCACGCTGCTGGCCTGGTGGTGCAGGGCGCGCAGCACCACCTCACGCGGGTAAACGCTGGTTTGGGTGAGCGTGCCCTGGAACATTTCCTCCAGCGCCAGCAGGCGGTTTTGCACGTCCAGAAACAGCACCGCAAACACCTCATGTTTGCGCGCAGACAACTGCAGCTGCAGGTAATGCTTGACCGCATCGGGGGTGTCAAACACGGTGCGCTCCTGCAAGCGCTGATGCATGGCACGCCGGGCCAGCTCCAGCACCGCCACAATTTCAGAGCGCTTGGCCGGTCCCAGACCCTTGATGCGTTTGAGGTCGTCCGCAGTGGCATCGAGCAGCCCGGCTAGGCCGTCAAAGCCCGCCACCGTTGGTGCATCGGCCACGTTGTCCGACACCGCGTTGCCTTTGGGCAAGGGCGCGCCTGGTTTGAGCTTGAGTAACTCGGCCGCCATTTGCAGCACGCCTTTGCCCTTGATGCCGGTGCGCAGCAGCAGCGCCAACAGCTCCACGTCGCTCAACGCGGCGGGGCCACGGGCCAGCAGTTTTTCACGCGGGCGGGCATCGGGTGGCAGGTCTTTGAGTGGCATTTGGGGTCAATGGGCAGGCTTTTACAATGCGGTGCAGTTTATGCGCCCCGCCATGCGTCACCGCAACGTGGGGTTTCGCCACCCAGAGCAAAGCAGTTTCAGGATTTTCATGACCACACCCACCATTGCCCCCGGATCGTTTTTAACCCTGCATTACCGTTTGAGCGGCCCATCAGGCGATGTGGTCAATACCTTTGCGGCAGCGCCTGCCACCCTGACTTTGGGCACGGGCGCACTGGCACCCGCCATTGAGACCCGTTTGCTTGGCCTGCCCGAGGGCGCCCGTACCACCATCGAGCTGCCCGCTGGTGAGGCCTTTGGCGCGCGCAGCCCCGACATGCTGCAGTGGCTGGCGCGCAAAGAGCTCAACGCCCTGGGCGGCGCGGGCGAAAGTTTTACCGTGGGGGAGGTGGTGAAGTTCCCGACACCCGATGGTCAGGGCGAATTTGCCGGTGTGATCAAGGAATTCCGCTCTGATGCCAAGGGTGAGGCGGTGCTGTTTGACTTCAACCACCCGCTGGCTGGCCAGCCGGTGACGTTTGAAGTGCAAGTGATCGGTGTTTTATGACTGGCATGGATTTGCTTTTGGCAGAGCCACGCGGCTTTTGTGCGGGCGTGGATCGCGCCATCGAGATCGTTGAGAAAGCGCTGGCCAAGTTTGGTGCACCCATTTATGTGCGCCACGAGATCGTGCACAACACCTATGTGGTGAACGACCTGAAAGCCAAGGGTGCTATTTTTATTGAAGTGCTTGACGAAGTACCTGCGGGGGCTACGTTGGTTTTTTCTGCCCATGGGGTGAGCCTGGCAGTGCAGCAGGAAGCCGCTGCCAGAGGGTTCCGTGTTTTTGATGCCACTTGCCCGCTGGTCACCAAGGTGCATGTGGAGGTGGCCAAGCTGGCCAAAGAGGGCTATGAGTTCATCATGATCGGCCACAAAGGCCACCCCGAAGTGGAGGGCACCATGGGCCAGCTCGACGGCGGCATCCACCTGGTCGACAGCGTGGCTGACGTGGCCCACATTACCCCCACGCAAACCGCCAAACTGGCGGTGGTGACGCAAACCACCCTGAGCGTGGACGATGCCGCTGACATTGCTGCGGCCATCAAGGCGCGATTCCCCAAGGTGCGCGAACCCAAGCAGCAAGATATTTGCTACGCCACGCAAAACCGCCAGGATGCGGTCAAACTGATGAGCCCGCAGGTGGATGTGGTGATTGTGGTGGGCAGCCCCACCAGCTCCAACAGCAACCGGCTGGCCGAAGTGGCGAGCAAACTGGGCACGCCCGGCTACATGGTCGACAGTGCGGCAGACTTGCAGCCGCAGTGGGTGCAAGGTTGCCAGCGGGTTGGGCTGACCGCCGGAGCCTCGGCCCCCGAGATTCTGGTGACGCAGGTGATGGAGCGCCTGAAAGCGCTGGGTGCGGTGTCGGTGCAGCGCATGGCCGGCGAGCCTGAAAGTGTCAAGTTCCCCTTGCCCAAGGGGCTGCGCATGAGTGCTTCAGAGGTGCTTTAAACGCTATAAAATATATAGTTGTTGACACATATAAATCAAGGGCTACAGCCCATTTTTACTTAAATTTATTACCATGTTAGACCTGAACCTGCTGCGCAAAGACCTGGCCCAAGTGGTGGCCCGCCTGGAAACCCGCAAAAACCCACAAGCGTTTTTGAACGTGGAGGCCTTCACCGCGCTGGAGGCCGAGCGTAAAACCATTCAGGTGCGCACCGAAGAACTGCAGAGCGATCGCAACAAACTCTCCAAGCAACTCGGGCCAGAGATTGGCAGATTGATGGCAGAACTTAATCGTGCGGTTGCCACTGAATCTGATGATGATGCAGATTTTCTTGCGACAAGAATCGCCGAGTTAAAAGAGAGACCCAACGCTATTAACTTGGAATTACAAAGCGCTGCCACTCGTTTGGACCAGATCCAGGCCGAACTGCAAACCCTGCTGCTGGCCGTGCCCAATTTGCCGCACGAGAGCGTGCCGGTGGGTGCGGACGAACATGCCAACCTGGTGGTGCGCACCTGGAGTCCTGACGGCAAAGGGCCGCGCACCTTTGACTTTGCGATCAAAGACCATGTGGATGTGGGCACGCCGCTGGGCCTGGATTTTGAAATGGGAGTCAAGCTCACCGGCGCGCGCTTTACCGTCATGAAAGGCCAGGTGGCGCGCCTGCACCGGGCCTTGGCCCAGTTCATGCTGGACGTGCAAACCCAAGAGCATGGCTACACCGAGTGTTACACGCCTTACATCGTCAATGGCGAAACCCTGCGCGGCACCGGCCAATTGCCCAAATTTGAGGGCGACTTGTTTGCGGCCAGAAAAGGCGGCCAGGAGGGCGAAGCGCAGCCCGACAATACCGCGCTGTATTTGATTCCCACCGCCGAAGTGCCGCTGACCAACTTTGTGCGTGATGTGGTGGTGTCTGAAACCGAGTTGCCGATCAAGCTCACCGGCCACACGCCGTGTTTCAGGTCGGAGGCGGGCAGCGCCGGGCGCGACACCCGTGGCCTGATCCGCCAGCACCAGTTTGACAAGGTGGAAATGGTGCAAATCGTCCACCCCGACACCAGCTACGCCGTGCTGGAGCAAATGACCGGCCACGCCGAAGCCATTTTGCAAAAACTGGGCTTGCCGTACCGCGTGATGAGCCTGTGCACCGGTGACATGGGCTTTGGGGCCAGCAAAACTTATGACCTGGAGGTGTGGCTGCCAGCGCAAAACACCTACCGCGAAATCAGCTCGGTGAGCAACTGCGAGGCCTTTCAGGCGCGCCGTCTGCAAGCCCGTTTTAAAAACGCGCAGGGCAAAAACGAACTGGTTCACACCCTCAATGGCTCTGGCCTGGCGGTGGGTCGCACCCTGGTGGCGGTGCTGGAAAACTACCAGAACGCCGACGGCTCGGTGACCGTGCCCGAGGTCTTGCGGCCGTATCTGGGCGGCCTGCAGCGGCTTGCTGCCACAACTTAACGTGAAACAACGCCCACATCTGACAAGAATGGCGTGTCGTAGGGCCGACTTCAGTCGGCCATGGCGGGTTGAAACCCTTCCCTACGCAGGGCACGCATGTTTCATGCTTTGGGGGGTCCTTGTGGAACATGGACGTTAGTCAGGCACAAGTACAGAAGCTGATCTAGACTGAGCGTCATCATGAAACGCTCAGTCATCCTTTTGGTTTTCACCCTGCTGTGTGCGGTTTCGGCGCATGCGGTTGAAACCTTGCGGGTGCTGGCCTGGCCGGGGTATGTCGATGCCGATTGGGTGGCTAAGTTTGAGCAGCTTTTTGCTGCCAGGGTAGAGGTCACCCTGGTCGGTTCGGACGAGGTGTTGTGGCAAAAAATCAGTGCCAACCAAGGGGCGGATTTTGACGTGGTGGCGGCCAATACCGTTGAGGTATCGCGCTACATTGACCACAAGCTGGTGCAGCCCCTGAACCTGGCACGCTTGCCCAATGTGCAGCAGCAGTTGCCACGCTTCAAAAACGCGCAAAACATTTCAGGTATTCACCGCTTGGGTGAGGTATTTGCCGTGCCCTACACCTATGCAGAAATGGGCTTGATCTACGACCGCAAGCAATTTGCCACGCCACCTGATTCCATCCGCGTGATGTGGGACCCCGCCTGGCGCGGCAAGGTGCTGGCATTTGATGACAGCAGCCACAATTTTTCACTTGCTTCGCTGGCGTTGGGGGGTGAGCCGTTTCACATCGCGCCCGTCAGGATGCCTGCGGTGGTGCAACAGCTGATTGCACTGCGTCGCAATGTGCTCACGTTTTACAGCCTGCCTGAAGAATCTGTGGCTTTGTTTAGGCAACACCAGGTGGCGCTGCTGTTTGCCAATTACGGCCAGCAACAGTTCAAGGCGCTGCGCGAAGCCGGGCTGGATGTGGGCTACGCCATTCCCCGTGAGGGTGCGCTGGCCTGGCTGGACTGTTGGGCCATTACGGCTGGGGCGCGCCAACCGGCGCTGGCCCATGCCTGGATTAATTTCATGATTTCCGCAGACATCAGCCGTGAATTGACGCGTCGCCAAGGCCTGGACAACACCCTGGACGCATCGGCCAACAGTTTGGAGTCAGACAAACTCTGGTGGCTTGAGCCGGTGGAAGACGATACCCGTCGCAGCGCCCTGTGGACGCGCATCTTGTCGGGTGACCGGCCGGAGCAGTTCAAATGATGCGCTTTGGCATTGCTGCCAAACTGGCACTGTTGCTGCTGGGTTTTGGTTTTTTGTCCATGGGCTTGGTGGGGACGGTGGCGTACACCAACAGCCGCACCACTGTGCTGGAGTCGGCTCAGCGCGAGTTGCTGACTGCAACCCAGGTGCTGGGTCGGCAATTCCAGACCAACATGGAGATCGTGTCAAGCGATGCCTTAATGCTTTCCCGTTTGCCCTCTGCGCCAAGGGTGGCACAAGCCCGGTTGACGCAAGACCACAGTGCGGACGAGGCGGCGTTGGTTGCGGCCTTTGAAGCCTTGATGGTGGTGCGCCCGGCTTACTTTCAGGTGCGCCTGATCAGTGCTGCGCAGCATGGTCTGGAACTGGTTCGGGTGGACCGCGACGGCGCAAACTTGATCACGGTGGCGGCTGCAGACATGCAGGAAAAGTCGCATAACGCCTATGTGTTCAACACGCTGGCGCTGGGGGCGGGGCAGGTGTACCTGTCAGACATCAGCCTCAACCATGAGCAAGGGGCGCACGATGGTCTGGACAAACCCACCTTGCGGGTAGCCACACCGGTGACAGCGGCAGATGGCAGTGTGTTGGCGCTGGTGGTGATCAACCTGGATTTGAACGGCTTGTTTGAACGTTTAAAAGCTGATTTGCCCAGCGCCTACCAGGTGTATTTGAGCAACCATTGGGGTGACTACCTGATTCACCCCAACCCTGCAGAGGCGTTTGGTTTTGATGCCGGGCGACGTATCTTTATTCAGGATGCCTTCAAACCGGTGGCGGATTTGATTAAGGGCACCGGTGGTAGCGCCGTCACCAGTGTGCCCCCGATAACGCAGCGCAGCCCGGGGTTGGTGGCGGCCTTTGTGCGCTTGCCCTATGGTGCGCAGCGTGACGAGCAGCGGTTTGTGGTGCTGGGTTTGTCACAACCCATGGCACAGGTGGTGAAGCAGATTGAGCACCTGGGGTGGCGCACACTGCAAGTGATGCTGGCCGGCGGCGTGGGGGCGCTGTTGCTGGCCGTGCTGCTGGCCCGCTTGGTGACGCAGCCGCTCAAGCGCATGACCGAGGCCATGCAGGGGTTTGCCGAGGATCAAACCGTCAGCCTGCTCAACGACAACCGGCAGGATGAAATTGGCGTGTTGGCCGCCAGCCTGAATGCCATGCAAAACACCCTGGTGAGCAATCTGCAAGAACTTAACGCCAGCCGAGACGCGATTGAACAACTGGCCCAGCATGATCCCCTGACTGGCCTGCCCAACCGGGCACTGTTTCAAGATCGGTTGGTGCAAGCCATGACGCAAGCAGAACGTGACCATGGTGCCTTGGCGCTGATGTTTGTCGACCTGGATGGCTTCAAACCGGTGAACGACCTGTATGGCCACCAGGTGGGTGATGAACTGCTCAACGTGGTGGCGCAACGGCTGCAGGATTGTGTACGCAGGATGGATACCGTGGGACGCATTGGGGGTGACGAATTTGTGGTGCTGTTGCCCTTGGTGTCATCCGTCCATGATGCGGTGGTGGTGGCTGAAAAAATCTGCCAATCACTGCATGAAGCAGTCAACATTGAAGGCCATCATGTCATGATTTCAGCCAGTGTCGGGGTTGCCCTTTACCCTGACCATGCCCATGACATGAAGACCTTGATTCACTTTGCGGATACGGCCATGTACCTGGCCAAAAAAGCCGGCGGCAGCCAGATGAAAGTGGCTGTGGTGGCCAACCCTGACCGAGCCGTGTGAGGGGGTATGGCCGAGCCTTTGCTCATCTGCCTGATCGGCGCCGAATGCACCGGTAAAACTACGCTGGCACAGGCGCTGGCCGAGCATTTTCGCGGCCTGTGGGTGTCCGAATACCTGCATGGTTTTTGTACGCAACAAGGCCGCACCCCAAATCAGCAAGAGCAGGCGGGCATCATGCGGGCGCAGTTTGAACAAGAGACGAGCACACTGGCCTTGGCACGCCAAACTGGCTGTGGCCTGGTGTTTTGCGACACCGCCCCATTGCTCACGGCGGTGTACAGCGCGCATTATTTTTCTGATACCTCGCTCTTGGCCTCGGCCCATGCGGTGCATGGCCGCTACGCGCTGCATCTGGTGTTGCGCCCGGATATTCCCTGGGAGGCCGATGGCTTGCAGCGTGACGGCATGGCGGCGCGCCTGGCGGTGCATGGCTTGTTGCTGCATCAGCTGCAAACCGGGCGCTATCCCTACATCGAAATCGCAGGGACTGGTGAGGCGCGTTTTCAGGCGGCGGTGCTGGCGGTGGACACGCTCTTGGCCTGACCTTTAGCGGCTCCGCATTACTACAATGGCAGCCTCACCGGGGGTGTCTGGCGCAAGCCGGGCTGAGAAAACCCATAAAGGTGTACCGGCCTTTTCTTTTGCGCAGGCATCCGACGCTACATCAGACCATGTTTTGCCGATGGCTCTGAAAGATACCAGGATGTTCAGGGGGGATTCGCCCTGAATTTCGACGGACGTAACACCAAGTGAGACACTGGCAACGCGCCTAGGTAGGCGTGACGACGTAGCGAGCCGAGCCACATTAGTGTTTTGCAACGACGCAGTGCGCCAGCCAGTGCCGCCAGAAATGGGTTGTTGGCTATTTCCGCATCCCCTAGGGCTTGTTCATGAATAAGCTGTGCGCCCAAAGCTGGCGCGCCAAATGTGCATGTTATTTGTGAACAAGCCCTTAGGGGGCAAGCGAGAATAACTTGAACAGTTCGGCCGTGCTGACAAGCGCAATGCGTTGTTGCAAACCGCTTGTGTAGCCAGCTACACCGCGCGGTTTGCGTCTAGCCTAGCACTTGCCATCACGACCTCCTTTGTCCAAGTTATTCTCGCTTGTCCCCTTAGCTGCCAAAATGAACACAGCAACTTTAGTTATAGCTTGTTTGACTTGAACGCATCTTCCACAGCCTTCTGGATGTGGTTGTTGATTTCAAGCATTAGTTCATTGCGTAATTCATCCCATCGGTTAGCCAAAGTGGCATGCACTGCCTGCACCAGTTCTTCCAGTTCCTCATTCAGTTTCTGTTCAATCCAGGGCTGCATTTGTTGTTTGATTTGCTTCACCAACCTTTGAACGTCAGGTGATGTTTGAATTTGTGGAGCAGGCAGACAGGCAATATTGACCACCTCGGTCAGCGTTGGAACAAAACGAGGTGGTTTGAGGCTATTTTTCATGCACAAAGAACGCCTACATCATGACTCATCATGTTCATTCCCATATCTGAGTAGCGTTTCCATCGAGCTCGTGCCTGTTTTTTTTCCGCTTCATCCAACGACACCACTTCGATCACTCGTCCAAATTGCTTAAACCCGTCCGGTATCGATGAACTCAAATTGAGCAAAATGCTTGAAAAGGGCAGTTCTTGCAACGATGTCGCCAAAATGACGGGTGATTTTTTCACCAGGTTTGAATCAGCATCCGAATCACAGTGCGGCACAAAATCAATCGGTGAAAAAGTCCACAAAGCCGAGTCAAGTTCACACAGTTGCTCGCGCGAACCCGTCACGACTACCTGGGCGCTGGTCATCACCGCCTTGCGCAACAAACGGCACACATACGTGAGCCGTTCTGTTGCGTTGAAGTGAAACACAATGTCAGTCACACAAGTTTCCCCTTCATCCCTTGGTATCCAGCAAATAGTCCAGCAACAAACCAACCGGACGACCTGTAGCACCTTTGGCAGATCCAGACTTCCAGGCCGTGCCTGCAATATCAAAGTGTGCCCAACGGTATTTGGATGTGAAGCGCTGCAAAAATTTGGCTGCAGTGATGGAGCCGCCCGCGCGCCCCGCCACATTCGCCACATCGGCAAAGCTGGTCTTTAGCCCTTGCGCATACGCATCATCCAGCGGCATTGGCCAGCACAAATCTTGTGAAGTCTCCCCAGCAGATAGCAGCGCAGCAGCAAGGGGCTCGTCGGATGTGAAGAAACCACTGCGAACCGCACCCAAGGCAATCACACAGGCTCCGGTCAGGGTCGCAATGTCCAAAACCACTGCGGGCTTGAAACGCTCGGCATAGGTCAGAGCATCGCACAACACCAGACGCCCCTCCGCATCGGTGTTGAGCACCTCAATGGTTTGACCACTCATACTGGTCACCACATCCCCAGGTTTCACGGAACGACCGCTGGGCAGGTTCTCACACGAAGCAATCAACCCCACCACATTGATGTTTGGCTGAAGTTCAGCCAACGCCCGAAACACGCCAAGCACGCTTGCGGCACCACACATGTCAAACTTCATCTCATCCATTTCAGCCGATGGCTTGATGGAAATTCCGCCGCTGTCAAAAGTGATGCCCTTGCCTACCAGCACCACAGGTGCTTTTGTTTTTTCTGCACCGGTATAGTGCAACACGATGAACCTTAATGGTTCATCAGACCCTTTAGCCACCGCCTCAAACGCCCCCATGCCCAGCTTGGAAACTTCTTTAGGGCCCAACACGTCAACCTTGATACGAGCAAACTTTGACAACGCCTTGGCAACCCCAGCTAGATGGGTTGGGGTTGCGTGATTGGCAGGGCGATTGCCCCATTCTTTGGCCAATTCAATGCCATTGACTGCAGCCACTGAACGGTCAAAACAAGCTTGCAAAGCTTTCTCGTCTGGCACAGCAACCACAACCCGTGTCACTGAACGCCCTTGCCGATCAGACTTGGTACTGGTGTAAACATAACTAGCATCCACCAGGGTGGTTAAAGCCACACGAAGCATCTGCGGCGTAGGTTGCAGCAAAAAACTGATCTTGATATGGCTGGGCTTGGCTGATTTGATCACCGCATAGGCAGCTGAAACAGCTTTTTGCACATCTGCTGCTGCACCCTCTGCAATGTGTACCAACACAACACGGGGGGTCAAAAAACCCACGGGGCGATAGATGTCCAGCAACTGACCCGCCTTGGCCGCCAAATCACCAGACTTGAGCGCCTTGGCGATCAACACCGACAAGGCATCTTTGCCAGCCTTAAAGGCATTTGTCACCAAAATCAGTGAAACATCACATTTTTCGTGGGTTGCTGAAGAAGAATTAAAAATTTTCAGTTCAAAGTTCATAATTGACGTTTTCCTTTAATGCAATGTTATTCCAATCCTCTCTTCGCAAAGAACTGTCACGCAGTTTTGGGGCCACGCTGGTGATATTGGTTACGGTGGTAATGACCATGACCTTGATCCGCACCCTGGGTCAAGCTTCGCGCGGCACTTTTAATCCATCCGATGTGACGTTGGTCATGGGGTATACGGTGCTTGCCTATACGCCTACTTTAATCAGCATGAGTCTTTTCATTGCCATCATTGGCACACTGTCACGTATGTATCACGACAGTGAAATGGTCATCTGGTTTTGCGGCGGCAAGGGTTTGTCCAGCTTTCTTTTTCCGCTATTTCGGTTCTCATGGCCCATTTTCGGGGTCATAACGTTGCTGGCATTGCTGGTTTTGCCCTGGACAAACCAGCGCATTGACGACCTGAAAAATCAGTACGAAAAACGTGGTGATCTGGATCGCATTGAACCTGGGCAGTTTCAGGAATCCGCCAATGGCACACGTGTTTTTTTTGTTGAAAAAAACACCTCAGGACAACAAACTGGAGCCAATGTTTTCATTGCGAGCACCGAGTTTGGCAAAGAGACGGTGACTTCAGCCCGAAGCGGTCGTATTGACCATTTGCCACAAGGCCGATTTTTGATGCTCAACAGTGGCCAACGTCTTGAAACCGTATCAAGCACTAACGACATTAAAGTCAGTGAGTTTGAAACTTATGGCACCCAGGTCACGGTTAACCCATTTGTAGGTGAAGAAACCACATTTATTAACACACGCTCCACTCTGGACTTGATCAAAACGCCGTCCGAGGCTGCTTTGGGCGAATTGTCATGGCGTGTTGGACTGACTCTTGCGGCAATTAATTTTGTCATCATTGGCGTGGCTATTTCCAACGTCAACCCGCGCGTTGGCAAAAGCATCAATTTGATTCTTTCCTTGTTCATTTTCGTAATTTATTTCAACCTGCTTAACCTTGGTCAAAACTGGATTGCGTCGGGGAAAATGCCGTTCACCTATTACATGCTCGCATTACATGGCGGCGTATTTACATTGGCCGTGTTCTGGTTGGCAAAAAGGCACAACAACTGGCATTGGCGTAATTTTCTAGGTGACCGAAATGCTCAAATTCCACATCAGAAAGTTCGGCCTTGAAAACCTTACGCCGCCTGATCTACAGTGAAGTCATCCGTTCTGTCGGGTTTGTCACCTTGGGGTTTCTCTCTCTGTTCTTCTTCTTTGACTTTGTTGAGGAAGTTCAGTCCGTCAGCCGCCATGCGGCAACAGGTTACCGCATGGTGCATGCCGTTGCGTATGTCTCGTTGATGATCCCCAGTCATTTATATGAATTGATGCCCATTACCGTGCTGATTGGTACGATTTTTGTCATGTCGCGTCTGGCGCAAAGTTCCGAATACACCATTTTGAGAACCAGTGGACTTGACCCCTGGCGCGCTCTGAAAACCCTGCTGCTTCTAGGCGTTGGATTCGTTGTGTTGACGTTTGCCATTGGTGATTATGTTTCGCCCATCGCCGACAGAACTGCCCAATTGCTCAGGGCACGTTATACCGGACGCATTACCCTTGGACAAACTGGTGCTTGGCTTAAAGAAAAGCAGTTGTACAGCCAATATGCGGTGAATGTTGGAGCACTTACTGCTGATGGTCAATTGCGAGGTGTTCGAATTTTTGAATTCGACAATCGTGGTTTTCTTCTGTCAATGATGAAAGCTGAAACTGCCACGTTTGAAGAAAATGATGCCTGGATCTTGCAACAGGTGCAAAGAACCGACTTTCCACTCAACACTACCGATTCGATTCAAATTGACCGTGCACAACTGCCCATTCTGCGCTGGCCTAACCAAATCAGATCAGAAATGGTGTCAGCCGCGCTGCTCAAACCAGAGCGTATGAGCACACTAGACTTGTTTCAGTACATCCAGCATTTGCAAAACAATGCACAAACCGCCCAACGCTATGAAATTGAATTTTGGAAAAAGGTTTTTTACCCGATCAGCTGTCTGGTGATGGTGGTGCTGGCACTGCCTTTTGCTTATCTGCACTTTCGCTCTGGCAGCATCGCCAGCTATGTGTTTGGAGGTGTGATGGCTGGCATCAGTTTCTTTTTGTTGAACAATGTCTTTGGTTACATTGGCAATTTGCAAAACTGGTTACCCTGGTTTACAGCTGCGTTACCGGGACTGATTTATTCCATCATTTCACTCACCGCCTTTGGCTGGTTGGTACTGCGGCGATAGCCCATGATCTCAAGCAAACCACTCCTTTAAATCACCATGCATGCCACGGTTCTTTTTGCACACGGCTCCCGCGATCCGGCCTGGCGGCTTCCAATTGACCGCGTAGCCGAGTGCATGCAAACCATGGATACCCAACACTTGGTACGCTGCGCATTTCTGGAACTCACAAAACCTGATCTGGCGACAGTCACCAAAGAGCTGGTGACACAAAAAATCAAACGCATCACCATCGTTCCCATGTTTCTGGGCATTGGACGACATGCACGTGAAGACTTGCCGTTGTTGGTGAGCGAACTAAAGTGTGCTTACCCTGAAATCGTTTTTGAATTACGCCCTTCAATCGGTGAAGATCCACGCGTCATTGAATTGCTTGCGCACTTGTCAATGCCGACTTGATCATCCAACCCCATGGCGTAATCCCCGCTCAACATGAACCTACATCAATTCCGATTCGTACAAGAAGCAGTCAGGCGTGACCTCAACCTCACTGAAGCCGCAAAAGCGCTCCATACGTCACAGCCTGGCGTATCAAAAGCCATCATTGAACTCGAAGAAGAACTTGGAATAGAGATATTTGCCCGGCACGGCAAACGCCTCAAACGCATCACCGAACCCGGCCAGCAAGTGCTTAAAAGCATTGACCTGATCATGCGCGAAGTCAGCAACCTCAAACGCATTGGTGAACAGTTCAGCGCCCAGGACAGTGGCACCCTGTCTATCGCCACCACCCACACGCAAGCACGCTATGTGCTGCCTGAGCCCATCGCCAAATTGAGGCAAACCTTTCCCAAGGTCAACGTCAGCCTGCACCAAGGCTCCCCAGACCAGGTTGCGCGCATGCTGGTTGATGAAATTGCCGAGATTGGCATCGCTACAGAATCTCTTGACGGCTACGAAGAACTCGTCACCCTGCCGTGCTATGAATGGCAACACGTGCTGGTGTTGCCCACCGGACATCCCCTGTGCGCAAAAGAGCATCTGACACTGGAAGACATCGCCCAGGAACCGCTGATCACCTACCACCCCTCCTACACCGGGCGCACCAAAATTGACCATGCCTTTGCCGTCCGCAAACTTGAACCCCGCATCGCGCTTGAAGCGATTGATTCGGACGTGATCAAGACCTATGTCAAACTTGGACTGGGCATCGGCATTGCAGCCGAAATGTCAGTACGCGATGTGATTGACAATGAAACGCAGACCGGTTTTGTAGTACGTCCAGCGGGACAGCTTTTTGGCCAAAACGTGGCGCGCGTAGCCTTCAAACGCGGCGCTTACCTGAGGAATTTTGTTTATACATTTGCCGAACTACTCAGCAGCCGTTTGAATCGCAACCTGGTAGCCCGAGCCATGACCGGACACATCAATGACTATGAGCTGTAAACCCATTAGCTCCAAACTACCCAACGTCGGCACCACCATTTTTTCGGTGATGTCTGCGTTGGCAATTGAAAAAAACGCCGTCAACCTCGGCCAGGGTTTTCCAGATTTTGACTGTGACCCAGCACTGATCCAGGCAGTCACAAAAGCCATGCAGGCCGGCTTCAACCAATATCCTCCGATGGCCGGCGTACTGGCCTTGCGAGAAGTTATTGCTTCAAAAATAGCAGCGCTCTACAACCATGTTTATTCGGTAACTGACGAAATCACGGTCACGGCCGGTGCCACACAAGCCATTCTGACTGCCATCCTGGCAGTGGTTCACGCAGGTGACGAAGTCATTGTGCTGGAACCCTGCTATGACAGTTATGTCCCCAACATTGAACTTGCAGGCGGCATCCCGGTGCGAGTTCCTTTAACGCCAGGAACGTTTCGCCCTGATTTTGAACGCATTGCCGCAGCCATTACCCCGAAAACACGGGCCATCATCATCAATTCGCCACACAACCCCAGCGGCACGGTCTGGACGCGCCAAGAGATGCTGCAGCTTGAGGCACTTCTTGAGCCCACCAACATGTTCTTGATCAGCGACGAAGTCTATGAGCACATGGTTTTTGACGGTCACTCCCACCAAAGCGCGTCCAGTTACCCAGGGTTGGCTGAACGAGCGTTTGTGGTGTCAAGTTTCGGTAAAACATTTCACGTGACCGGTTGGAAAGTAGGCTATGTGGCCGCGCCGAAAGCCCTAAGCCATGAGTTTCGCAAAATCCACCAATTCAATGTGTTCACTGTCAATACGCCAGTTCAATATGCACTGGCTGACTACATGCGTGACCCAGCACCCTACCTGAACCTGTCGCGTTTTTATCAACAAAAGCGGGATCTGTTTCGTGCCGGTCTGACCCAGTCACGGTTTAAATTGCTTCCCTGCGAGGGCACGTATTTTCAGAGTGTGGACTATGCAGCCATCAGCCCACTCAACGAAGCCGAATTTTGCAAATGGCTCACCTCAGAAGTTGGTGTGGCAGCCATCCCCACTTCAGCGTTTTACGGAAATAGCTTTGACCAACACGTGGTGCGCTTTTGCTTTGCCAAGAAATCCGAAACTTTGAACAACGCCTTGTCCAAACTGAAAACACTCTGATTGCTCACTAAGGGCTTGTTCACAAATAACTAAAGTTTCGGCGTTCATTTTGACAGCCAGATTGGACGTGAAACCTTGATTTGTGTGACCTCCAGGCGCAACTGCAGGGGGTCAAGTTGCATCCCTTATGCAAAAAAGCGTTGCACATGTAGGACGATGGCCCGCCTCACCAAGTTGATTTAACCCAAACAATCCATTAGACGGCACTTATTGAAGAAAACAGTGGTCAACTGAGGAATCTAGGTTTGTCGCCCTCATCTTCGGTATATTCGTAGGTTTGCTGGTATTGGGTTACGTCTACTTCCTGATGACCAGCCATCACCGCAGCAAAGCCAGCGCGGTTGAGCCCATCTGAAACCATGACCGTGCAAAACCATCAGTACACCCATCGCGTTGGAGCCAAAACCTACAGCTTTCGCGATTTGAAAGACCTGATGGCCAAAGCCACACCAGAACGCTCGGGCGACCTGCTGGCGGGTGTGGCCGCCCACAGTGCGCAAGAGCGTGCGGTGGCGCAAATGGCTTTGGCGGATGTACCGCTCAAAACCTTTTTGACGCAAGCGCTGGTGCCGTATGAAGACGACGAAATCACCCGCCTGATCATCGACAGCCACGATGCCCAAGTCTTTGCCCCGGTCAGCCACCTGACGGTCGGCGATTTTCGCAATTGGCTGCTGGGTGACGAGGTTGACAGCGCCGTGCTGGCGGCCCTGGCGCCGGGCATCACGCCCGAAATGGCGGCTGCCGTTTGCAAAATCATGCGCAATCAGGATTTGATTCTGGTCGCCAAAAAATGCCGCGTGGTCACGCAGTTTCGCAACACCATCGGCCTGCCTGGCCGCATGGCCACGCGCCTGCAACCCAACCACCCCACCGACGATGCCACCGGCATTGCCGCCAGCCTGCTCGACGGCTTGCTCTACGGCAGTGGCGACGCGGTGATTGGCATCAACCCGGCCACCGACAACGTGCCGCAAGTCATCAAGCTGGTGACGATGATGAGCGACATCATCCACCAGTACGACATCCCCACCCAGTCCTGCGTGCTCACGCATGTGACCAACACCATCGAAGCTATCAACCGGTGCGCGCCGGTGGACCTGGTGTTCCAGTCGATTGGCGGCACCGAGGCCACCAACCGCAGCTTTGGCGTCAGCCTGGCGCTGCTGGGCGAGGCGCGCAGTGCGGCCTTGTCGCTCAAGCGCGGCACGGTGGGCGACAACGTGATGTACTTTGAGACCGGCCAGGGCAGCGCCCAGTCGGCCAACGCGCACCACGGGCTGGACCAGCAAACCTGCGAGGCACGCGCCTACGCGGTGGCGCGGCGCTTCAAGCCGCTGCTGGTCAACACCGTGGTCGGCTTCATCGGGCCGGAGTATTTGTTTGACGGCAAACAGATCATTCGCGCCGGGCTGGAAGACCACTTCTGCGCCAAGTTGTTGGGTCTGCCCATGGGTTGCGACGTGTGTTACACCAACCACGCCGAGGCCGACCAGAACGACATGGACGTGCTGCTGACCCTGCTGGGTGTGGCCGGTTGCAATTTCGTCATGGGCATTCCTGGCTCGGACGACATCATGCTCAACTACCAGACCACCTCGTTCCACGACGCGCTGTACGTGCGCCGCGTGCTGGGGTTAAAGCCCGCGCCGGAGTTCGAGGCCTGGCTGCAAAAGATGCACATCTTCAGCACCGACGAGCAGTTCCGGCTCAACGCTGCCTTGCCTGCCGCCTTCCAAAAAGCGCTGCTGCGCCTGAATTGAATTTGCGATGAACGAACCCACAACACCCGTCACCGCCAACCCCTGGGCCGCGTTGCGCCAGTTCACCGATGCCCGCATTGCGCTGGGCCGTGCCGGTGTCAGCCTGCCCACTGCGGCTCATCTGGACTTTCAACTGGCTCATGCGCAAGCGCGTGACGCGGTGCACCTGGCGCTGGATGTGCGCACACTGGCGCAAACGCTGGATGCCGCGCTGCCCAATCCCGCTGCGCCTTGCCTCACGCTGCACAGCGCTGCCGCGGAGCGCAGCGTTTATCTGCAACG
>MNXW01000106.1 GCA_001871515.1 Comamonadaceae bacterium CG2_30_57_122 | reverse complement strand
GCATTATTTCTGGACGCACTTTTACCTGGGGCCAGACGTGGCCGGGCGCAGCCATGTGCACTTTCCGCAAGAGCGCTGGTTTGCCGTGCCGCCAGACGAATCCTGGCCCACCGAGCTGTTAAACCCCGAACTGCACCAGCTCTACAACCCCGAGGGCAGCATCGATGCCAGCAGCCTGGTGGACTTCAACTCGGGCGCGTCTGAGCGCGGCATCTGCGCCTTGCCCTACGTGCGCCAAAGCGACGGGCAAACCGTTTACTTTCCGGTCAACATCATCGGCAACCTGTATGTGAGCAACGGCATGTCGGCTGGCAACACGCCCATGGAAGCGCGCACGCAGGCCTTGTCCGAGATTTTTGAGCGTTCCATTAAGGCCCGCATCATCAGCCAAGGCATTTGCCTGCCCGACGTGCCCGAAGCGGTGCTTGCCCGCTACCCGCGCATTGCCCGTGGCATTGCCGCGCTGCGCGAGGCGGGTTTTGGCATTCTGGTCAAAGACGCGTCGCTGGGCGGCCAGTACCCGGTGATGAACGTGACCCTGCTCAACCCGACGGATCAGGGCTGCTTTGCCAGCTTTGGCGCGCATCCGCGCTTTGAAGTAGCGCTGGAACGCGCCTTGACCGAACTGTTGCAAGGCCGCGCGCTGGCTGCCTTGTCGGGCTTTCCGGCGCCTGGTTTTGACCTGGAAGAAACCGCCAGTTCGACCAACATTGAAATCCACTTTGTCGACTCCAGCGGTGTCATCCACTGGAAGTTTTTGGGCGACGTGCCCGACCATGAATTTGTAGACTGGAACTTTGGCACGAGCACTGCCGAAGACTACGCCTTTTGCCTGCAGCGCCTGCACCAGGACGGGCATCAGGTCTACGTGTCTGACTTTAAACAGCTCGGGGTCTACGCCTGCCGCGTGCTGGTACCGGGCCTGTCAGAGATTTACCCGATTGACGACCTGGAGTTCGAGAACAACAGCATTGCCAACCCGATCCGCGAAGCCATTCTGAACCTGAGCGATCTGGACGACGAAGAATGCGCCGACCTTCTCGACACCCTGAACGACTCGAACCTGGCTGACCACCGCCCGGTGCCCGGGCTGATTGGCCTGGCCGCTGATGCCGGCTCATTCTGGAGCGACCTGCGCCTGGGCGAACTCAAAACCCTTCTGGCGCTGGCCGTGGGTGACGAGGCCGCCACGCTTGAGGGCTGCGAATGGATTTTGAACTTTGACCAATGCAACCCCGAGCGCAAACGCGTTTACGCCTGCATTCAAAACCTGATTCGCCTGGCCGATATGGGCGACAGCGGCCCCTACCTCGACACCTTGGCGCTGCTCTATGGTGCTGGCCCCCTGGCGCAAGCCCGGGCTCTCATCATGCAAGATGACCGCTTCATGGGCTTGTCTGCGCCCGGCTTGGCGCTGAACGGTTGCGAGATGCACCACAAGCTGCTGGCGGCTTACGACAAGATTCACGCCTTTGCCTGAAGTGGCGGCTCTTGTGGGGTCGACTTGCACCGATCATGGCGGACTGAAGTTCGCCCTACAGGGAATCCTCAAGCCCATCTGGCCTGCGCCTGCGGGCGTGCGCGCCGTGTGCACCACACGTGCGGGCGGCGTGTCGGGCGCGCCCTACAACAGCTTCAATCTGGGCGACCATGTGGGCGACGACGCGGCGCATGTGGCGGCCAACCGCGCGGCCTTGCAAGCTGCCTTGGGCGTGCGCCCGGTGTTTTTGAACCAGGTGCATGGCTGCCAGGTGCTTCATCTGAACGCAGACACGCCTGACGGCGCGGTAGCCGATGCCTGCATCACCGATCAAACGGGCGTCGCTTGCAGCATCATGGTGGCCGACTGCCTGCCGGTGTTGTTCACCACCCGCCAAGGCCAGGCGGTGGCCGCTGCGCATGCCGGTTGGCGTGGTTTGGCGGGGCAGGGCGGGGGTGGCGTGCTAGAAGCAACATTTAAGTCTTTTTGCACTCTAGCCCTTATAAATAAAGGGGTAGTAGCTTCTGATTTAATAGCATGGCTGGGCCCTTGCATTGGCCCACAGGCGTTTGAGGTGGGCGCTGAAGTGCGCGCTGCGTTCGTGGCGCACGACACCGCCGCCGCCACTTGTTTTCAGCAGCTGGCAAATGGCAAATGGCTGGCTGACCTGGCCGCTTTGGCTCGCCAGCGCCTGCGTGCCCTGGGCATCACCCAACTGTATGGCAACGACAGCAGCCCGCCCTGGTGCACGGTGGGCAACGCCTCACGCTTCTTCTCGCACCGGCGCGACCAGGTCAGCGGTCGCTTTGCTGCTTGTGTCTGGAAAACATGATAACTAGCACTCACTCACGCACATGAAGCGAGTGGAAGTCGCACTCAAGCTGCTGACGGGCGAGTAGTTGACGGGCCAATAGCATCCCAACCCCGCACGCGGGCCAGGCGTTCTCAGGGATGCAGAAATTACAAATATCCCTTTTCCGGCGGCACTGACGGGCGCATTGCGTCGTTTCAATCCACTTGTTTAGGGCTTGTTCATGAATAAGCTGTACATTTGGCAGCCGGATTTGGGATGCAATGCGAGGCGCAAAGCGTGCCGTGCAGCTCTGCTGCACAAGCGATTTGCAACGACGCAGTGCGCCCAAAGTTGGCGAGTCAAATGTGCATGTTATTTGTGAACAAGCCCTTAGCAGAGCTAAACGGCGCGTCTTGCGCCTAGCACTGCATCCCGTCAGCACTCGCCATAAACGGTACATTTGCAATTTCCTCATCCCTCAAAGAAACAAGAACTTGTTTCTTGTGAGGCTATAGGTCAAGCGCTACTGCCACCGCCTGCCCGAGCTCGATCACGGCCATGGCGTAGTAGCTGCTCCAGTTGTAGCGGGTGATGACGTAGAAGTTGTCGGTGCCCGCCACATACACCGGCGGGGCATCACCCATTTGCAATTCAATCAGCGCCAGTTTGCCGGTGTGCTCTAGGGCAGCACCGGTCAGCACCGCACCTTTGTCCTGAAAGCTGGTCACGCTGAAGGTGGGCAAAATGTCCGGAGCCATGAGGCTGTCCATGTCCAGTTTTTGCGCCTCAAACGTCACCGGGAAATGCGTCGCCAGACCAGGTTGCCAGTCAAAAATTTTGAAGTAATTGGCCACCGAACCAATGGCATCGGCCGGGCTGCCGAGCAAATCCACCACGCCGTCACCATCAAAATCCACCGCGTATTTGTGCCAGCTTGACGGCATGAACTGCGGCAAGCCCATGGCTCCGGCATAGCTGCCTTTTTGCGTCAGCGGGTCGCGCCCGGTGCGTTGCATCAGGCTTAAAAACTGTTCCAGCTCACCCTTGAAATAGGCGCTGCGCTCGGCCGCGCGCGGGTGGCTTTTGGGAAAGTCAAAGCTCAAGGTGGCCAGCGCGTCCAGCACCCGGTAGTTACCGGTTTGCTGGCCATAAATGGTTTCCACACCGATGATGCCGACGATGATCTCGGCGGGCACGCCGGTGGCTTGTTGGGCACGTTCAAGCGTGGCCCGGTTGGCCTGCCAGAACGCCACCCCGGCCTGGATGCGCCGGGGTTCAATGAAACGGCTTTGGTAAGCCTGCCAGTTTTTGGCGACACCCACGGCCGGTGGTGTGGCGGCTTTGGCAATGGATGCCACAAAACGGGCTTGTGCCAGGGTGCGTCGCACCCACGCCGGGTTCAGATCACGACGCTGTGCGATGTCGTCGGCCACTTGCATGGCCTCTGGGCGCTGGCCATAGCTCGGACCGGCGATTGCCGCACGGGTGGGGCGCGTTTCAGTTTTGCTTTTTTTATGATGTTTTGTGGTGCTAGCCCAGGAGGATATTGTTGTTATAGCTATTGAAATAGTAGCAATTGTCAGCCGTTTCACGAAGGTTCTGACCAGAGGTTTAAAAGCGTTCACGGGGGGATTAAAGGCTGGGGGCGCGCAGGGGCGCAAGGTGTTGGAATTGGCGTGCCAGTGTAGCGACTTGGGCACGGCTTGTAGCCCGCTGGGTGGGGGCGTGCGCCGCGTAACGCACGGCTTCAAGCTGCAGCAACCACGCTTGCCATGACGCTATCGCCTGCGCCTGCGCATCCGCCTGCTGCTGCAATAGCGCATGCAACTGGCGCGGCGTGCTTTGTGCCGGCACAGTCAAACCGGCTTGCGTCAATTTAAGCCGGGCTTTAGACAGCAGACGCAGCCAGGGGTCATGCTGCTGGCGCTCCCACGCGCTCCAGGCTGCACCCAGCAGGCTGACACCCACCACCAGGCCGCACAGCACGTAAATCAGGTCTTCCCAACTCGGGGCATCAAAGCCCAGGCGCTTGAGCAAGTCCAGCTGGCGGTTTTGGGTGTAGTTCAGCACCCACTGGTTCCAGCGGTTGTTGACCGCGTCCCAGGCGGCGCGCACATTGAAGGCCCATTGCGGGTTGACGTTGCCCAGCAAGGCGCTGGCCACCGCGCCCTGTGGCGACTGCAGGCGCAGCAAGCTGCCGGTACGCTCAGGCGCCACTGCCCCGGTGGGGTCGACCCGCACCCAGCCCTGGCCACTGAGCCAGACCTCGACCCAGGCGTGCGCGTCGCTTTGACGCACCGTCCAGTAACCATCCAGCGTGTTGCGTTCGCCACCCTGATAACCGGTGACGATGCGCGCCGGGATGCCGCTGGCTCGCATCACGATCACAAACGCAGCCGCCATGTGTTCGCAAAAACCCAGCTTGCGGTCAAACCAAAATTCATCAGCACTGTTGCGGCCATACACGCCGGGCTCCAGCGTGTAGCCGTAGCCGCCGTTGCGCAGCTGAGCCAGCACGGCTTCAACACGTGCGGCGGGTTCGGGGTGGCTGGCCTGGAGTTGTTGCGCCCAGGCCTGGGTGCGCGGGTTGAAACCAAACGGCAGTGTCAAGTTGGCTTGGCGTTGAGGGCGCTCCAGCTCAATACCGGCCTGGTAGCGGGTGTAACTTTGCACCTCGTAGCGCAACAGTTCGGTCACCGGGCGGGTCAGCACCCATTGCAGGTCGGGGGTCTGACGCGGTGTGCGGCCGGGTACTTGGGGCGCTTGGGGTGTGGCATCAAGCGTCAACAACCAGGGCTGCTGGTTGGGTTCCAGGGTGATTTGGTAGCGCACAGGCGCGCCCTGCACGGTGATCTGGGGCGGGGTGAGGTCGAAAGTTTGCTCCAGCCAGGGCGTGGCGCTCCAGCTTCGGCCATCAAAGTGGCTCAGCACCGGGCCGCGAAAGTACATCTGGGCGCTGGGTGGTGGGGCGGTGTCAAAACGCACCCGCAGTGCCACACTGCTGTCCAGTGCCAAACTGGCGATGTTGCCCACAGTCATGCTGCTGGACAAACCACTGCGCCCGGCCATGGCATCACCCGGCAGGCCCCACAGCGGTGCCAGGCGGGGAAACAGCAAGAACAGCACCAGCATGATCGGCGCACCCAGCAGCGTCATCTGCCCGGCGATGCGCGCGGCTTGCCACAGGGGCGGTTGACCCACTGGCATGTGGGCGTTGACCAGCGCCGTCAGCAGCCCCCACAGCGCCAACAGCATGGCGGCGGCGGTGAGCAAAGATTGTGAGTAGAAAAATTGCGTCAGCATCAAAAAAAAGCTGAGGAAAAACACCACAAAGGCATCGCGGCGGGCGCGCAGCTCCAGTGTTTTCAGGGCCAGCAACACCACCACCAGCGTTACACCTGCATCGCGCCCCAATAACGTGCGGTGGCTCAGCAGCGTGGCCGCCACGGCCAGAGCCAGCAGCCCCAAGCGCCAAACGGTACGGGGTAGGGGCAAGCCGCGCCAGGCCAACCAGCCACGCCACAGCACCACCGCAGCGCCCATCAGGCTGCACCACAGCGGCACCTGGTTGACCAGCGGCAGCGCTACCCAGGTGATCACCAGCAGCAGAAACAGTGTGTCGCGGGTGTCGCGCGGCAGGTTTCGCAAGGTGGTTAAGCCAAGATTGTTCATTGGGTTTGAGCTGATGGCGAGCAGGTTTGCGAGACAGTATGGGCGGGGGTTGGGTGGGGTGGGCGTCACTTATGCCAAAGCCAGCGCTTGCAGGCAGCGCAGTTGGTGCGCCAGCCCGTTGGCCGGGGCGATGTCCTGACCCGCAATGCGCAAGCCGTAACGCAGCCCCAATTGTTCGGCCCGCAGCACCCAGGCGCACAGGCGGCTGAGTTGCGCCTCTGGCGCGGCTAGCTGGGTTAACTGGGGCTCCAACCACAGGGTGTGCGACTGCAGCGTCACCTGGTCGCGGCTGATCAGCTCGCCGGTTTTGGCGGCTTTTTTCCAGACGATGGTTTTCAGGTTATCGCCCCGGCGGTAAGGGCGCAAACCGTCGGGTTCGCCGCTGTGGTGCGGGGTTGCAAGCGCTTGGCCACCAAGGTCTGCACTGTGGCTGGGCAGCGGCGGCGGATGCGCCTCGGGCTGGGGGTAAACCAGCACCTGTGCAGCGGGTCGCCACAGCGCCCAGACCCGAAAAGTACCCAGGGGGAACAGGGTTTGCACGCTCAGGGTAGGCAGGCGTTGCAGGCCTCGCCGGGGTGGTTTGAAGGCCAGCTCGACGCTGCTGCTGGCCTGGGCAGGCACATCGGTTTGCACCTCTTGGCGGGTGTCCTGCACACGCAACGCCAGGGCATGGCGGGGGCTTTTTTTATGGTTTTGAAGTTGTATGACAAATTGAGCTGTAGCCCCGTAATAACAAGGGCTAGGTGCTACTAAATGCATAGTGAGTCCACGCAGCGTGGCGTGGGCCACATGCATCGCAACCAGGCTGCAACCCGCCAGCAGAAAGGTCAGCAGGTAACCCAGATTGAGCTGGTAGTTGATGGCAGCCACCAACAACACCAGCAGCGTCAGCCCCAGCATCAGCCCGGCGCGTGTTGGCAGGATGTAGACGTTGCGCTGGTTCAGGGTGACGTGGTCTGTGAACGGCAGGCGACTTTGCAGCCAGCGCTCGAACCGCTTGCTGAAAAAACCTTGTTTCAAGGCAAAGCCACCGCGTCAACCATGGCTGAAACCTGTGCCAAAGCGCCTCGGCCCGCATCACCTGTGGGGATCAAGCGGTGGGCCATGGTTTGCGGCAGGATGGCGCGTACGTCGTCCGGGGCGACAAAGGTGCGGCCACTGAGCAGGGCGCGGGCTTTGGCCGCTCGCAGCACGGCCATGCCCGCGCGCGGGCTCAAGCCCTGTACAAACCACTGGCCGCTGCGGGTGGCGGCCATCAGGTCTTGCACATAGTCCAGCAAGGCATCAGACGCATGCACCGCCAGCACCTGGCGTTGCAGTTCGGCCAATTCGGTGGTGTTTAGCAAGCTGGGCAGGGCTTCCACCAACGCACGGCGGTCAGCGCCAGCCAGCAATTGGCGCTCGGCATCGCGCGCCGGGTAGCCCAGGCTGATGCGCATCAAAAACCGGTCCAGCTGCGACTCCGGCAGGGCGTAAGTGCCCTGCTGGTCGTGCGGGTTTTGCGTGGCAATCACAAAGAAGGGCGAGGGCAGGGGGCGGGTTTCACCCTCGATGCTGACCTGCTTTTCTTCCATCGCCTCCAGCAGCGCACTTTGGGTTTTGGGACTGGCGCGGTTGATCTCGTCGGCCAGCAGCACCTGGGCAAACAAGGGGCCGGGGTGAAATACAAATTTTTCTTGCCCGCGTTCATAGACCGACACGCCCGACAAATCGCTGGGCATCAGGTCAGAGGTGAACTGCACGCGCGAGAACTGAAGGCCAAAGGTGCGCGCCAGGGCATGTGCCAAAGTGGTCTTGCCCACGCCTGGAACGTCTTCAATCAACAGGTGGCCGCCAGCGAGAAGGCAAGCCACGCAGTCTTGTATTTGCGCAGCTTTGCCCACGATCACCGTGTTAAGCTGTTTGACCAGTGATGTAAGCTTTTCTTGTGTGTTCATGGGCTAACCTTACCAAAATAATTCATGTGGAGACATTCGCAAATGACGATGACCGGCTTTTTTACTCACCCAAGTTGCCGTAAACACGAAATGATGCCGGGTCACCCCGAGTGCCCGGAGCGGCTTGATGCCATTGATGACCGACTGATGGCCTCGGGCCTGAGCATTGCGCTGGAGCACCGAACGGCCACGGCCGCGTCTGTGACCGATATTGAACTGGCGCACGACCGCATGTATGTGGCGGCTATTCGCGGCCTGAATGCCGAGCTTAAGGAACAGATTGCGGCCGGGGGTGCAGACACCTTGCAAATTGACCCGGACACCTGCATCAACATGCACACCTGGGAGGCGGCGCTGAACGCGGCAGGTGCCGCCATTGACGCCACTGACGCGGTGATGGCCGGTGAAATGCCCAACGCGTTTTGCTCGATCCGCCCGCCGGGTCACCATGCCACGCACAACGCGTCGATGGGTTTCTGCTTTTTTAACAACGTAGCGATTGCCGCCAAGTACGCGCTGGAACGGCACAACCTCAAGCGGGTGGCGATTGTGGACTTTGACGTGCACCACGGCAACGGCACCGAAGACATTGTCAAAGACGACGAGCGCATTTTGATGGTGAGCTTTTACCAGCACCCGTTTTACCCCATGGACTGGGTGCATTCTGGCGCCAAAAACCTGGTCAACCTGCCGGTGCCGGCCTACACCAAGGGCATGGACATCCGCGAGATGATTGAGGCCGCCTGGATGCCGCGCCTGGAAGAGTTCATGCCCGAGATGATCTTTATCAGCGCCGGTTTTGATGCCCACCGCGAAGACGACATGGGTCAGCTTGGCCTGGTGGAGCAAGACTATGCCTGGATCACCAGTCGCATCATGGATGTGGCACGCCGCCATGCCAAAGGCCGCATCGTGAGTTGCCTGGAGGGCGGCTATGTGATGAGCCCATTGGCGCGCAGTGTGGAAGCCCACATCCGGGTGCTGGCCGATGTCTGAACCGGGGTTTGCTAATCTGGAAAGTTGGCTGCAAGCGCTGACACAAACCAGTGTGTTGATCGAATTGGGGGCGCTGGTGGTCTGCGTGCTGCTGGCATGGCAGTTGGCGCGTTTGGTATCCAAGGCGTTCGCTGAGCGTGAACTCAACAGCATCATGTTTGGTCAACGCATTGTCGATGGTGTGCTGTTTCCGGCGCTGCTGTTGTGCCTGGCCTACGCCGCTCGCAAATTGTTGCTGCACAGTGTGCCCTTGGCCTTGTTCAAACTGGTGATACCGGTGCTGTTGTCGCTGCTGGCGATTCGTGTCGGTGTCAAAGTGCTGCAGGCAGCCTTCAGCGAAACGCCGGCGATTCGTTTGCTTGAGCGCAGTATTTCATGGCTCGCCTGGCTGGCCATGGTGTTGTGGGTCAGCGGCTTGCTGCCCCTGGTGATGGACGAGCTGGATCAGATCAGCTGGCATGTGGGCGGCAGCACCCTGTCGGTGCGCAAGCTCATTGAGGGCACGCTCACCGCTGGGTTGGTGCTGATCCTGACGCTGTGGATTTCTTCGGCGATTGAAGCCAAATTGCTGCGCAAGGCCACGGGTGGCGAGCTGAGCCTGCGCAAGGCCTTCAGCAACGCGGCGCGTGCCTTGCTGATGTTTGTCGGCTTGTTGCTGGCCCTGTCCGCCGTGGGCATTGACCTGACTGCGCTGTCGGTGCTGGGTGGTGCGATTGGTGTTGGCATTGGTTTTGGTTTGCAAAAGCTGGCCGCCAATTACGTGTCGGGTTTTGTGATTCTGGCTGAGCGCAGCATGCGCATTGGTGACAGTGTGACGGTCGACAATTTCAGCGGAGTGATCACCGAAATCAATGCACGCTACACCGTTATTCGCTCGCTTTCGGGGCGTGAATCCATCGTGCCAAATGAGATGTTGATCACCAGTCGGGTGGAAAACCTGTCACTGGCTGACCCCAAGGTGTGGCAATTTACCAATGTCTCTGTGGCCTATGACAGTGATGTTGAGCTGGTCACGCGGCTGCTGTTGCAAGCGGCAAGCGTTCAGCCCCGTGTCTTGAAAGATGCTCCGCCCTCGGTGGCTTTGATGGCCTTTGGAGCCGATGGGTTGGAGTTCAGGTTGGGTTACTGGATGGGTGACCCGGAAAATGGCAGCGACAACCTGCGATCCCTGATCAATATTGAAATTTTGCGCCTGCTGCGTGAACAGCAGATTGAAATTCCGTTCCCGCAACGGGTGATTCATCAACGCAGCGCTTGACGGCCATCATCCCGTCATGGTTATAATAAAAGCACGGTCGTTCTATTATTAAGTTTTGTGCGGAATGTTGATGTAGCGACCATGCCGGTGCGTGCCGCCGAATAGAATGCCAAGGTTGACGTGTACGTCAATTCATTTTGACTGTGACACGATGCTCAATTACCCATTTTTAACTCTCTGGAGAATGTAATTATGAAAGTCCTGGTCGCAGTCAAGCGCGTGGTGGACTACAACGTGAAAGTCCGAGTCAAATCAGACAACACAGCTGTAGACACTGCCAACGTCAAAATGAGCATGAACCCGTTTGACGAAATCGCCATTGAAGAAGCGGTGCGCCTGAAAGAAAAGGGTATGGCCACTGAAATCATTGCCGTCTCTTGCGGTGTCACCCAGTGCCAGGAAACGCTGCGCACCGCCATGGCCATTGGTGCAGACCGAGCCATTCTGGTGGAAAGCAACGAAGACCTGCAGCCTCTGGCGGTGGCCAAGCTGCTCAAGGCCTTGGTGGACAAGGAGCAACCCGGCCTGATCATTCTGGGCAAACAAGCCATTGACGACGACTGCAACCAGACTGGCCAAATGCTCGCTGCGCTGGCTGATCTGCCGCAAGTCACATTTGCCAGCAAGATTGAGCTTGCGGACGGCAAAGCCACCGTGTCACGTGAAATCGATGGCGGTTCTGAGACATTGCAAGTGACTTTGCCTGCGGTGGTGACCGCTGATTTGCGCTTGAACGAGCCGCGCTACGTGACCCTGCCCAACATCATGAAGGCCAAGAAAAAGCCGCTGGAAGTGCTCAAGCCCGAAGACCTGGGGGTGGATGTGACACCGCGCATCAAAACACTCAAGGTCAACGAGCCGCCCAAGCGCAGCGCCGGTATCAAGGTGCCCGATGTGGCCACCCTGGTTGCCAAGCTCAAGACCGAAGCCAAAGTCATCTGACCTGATTGGAGTAAAAACATGACCACCCTCGTCATCGCCGAACACGACAACGCCACGCTCAAACCGGCCACGCTCAACACCGTCACCGCAGCCACCCAATGTGGTGGTGATGTGCATGTGTTGGTAGCGGGTCACAACGCCGCTGCCGCTGCCGCCGCCGCCGCACAAATTTCAGGTGTCGCCAAGGTGCTGCACATTGATGCAGAGTCCCTGGCACATGGTCTGGCCGAAAACCTGACGACCCAAATCGTGGCTCTGGCATCGGGCTACAGCCACTTGCTGTTTGCCGCCACCGCTGCCGGTAAAAACGTGGCGCCACGCGTGGCAGCCAAACTTGATGTAGGCCAAATCTCGGACATTTCCAAGGTCATCAGTGCCGACACCTTTGAGCGCCCAATCTACGCCGGCAACGCCATTGCCACCGTGCAAAGCCTGGATTCGATCAAGGTGATTACTGTACGTGGTACGGGTTTTGATGCTGCAGCCCTTGTTAATCAAGGGAATGCAGCTATTGAAAAGGTAGCGGATGTGGCGATTCCCGGCACCACGACCTACCTGGGCTCGGAGATTGCCAAGAACGACCGCCCCGAACTCACCGCTGCCAAGATCATCGTCAGCGGTGGCCGCGCCCTGGGTTCGCAAGATAAGTTCAACGAAGTCATGACCCCGCTGGCCGACAAACTTGGTGCGGCCATTGGTGCCAGCCGCGCCGCAGTGGATGCAGGTTATGCAGCCAACGACTTGCAGGTGGGGCAAACTGGCAAGATTGTGGCCCCGCAGCTCTACATGGCCGTGGGCATCAGCGGTGCGATCCAGCATTTGGCCGGTATGAAGGACAGCAAAGTCATTGTGGCCATCAACAAAGACCCGGAAGCCCCGATATTCAGCGTGGCGGACTATGGTCTGGAAGCCGACTTGTTTGTGGCTGTTCCCGAACTGGTGGCCGCGCTTTAAGCATGGAACCCACAAGGGCATCTTTGGTGATGCCCTTTTTTTTCGCCTGCACCCTGGCAATGCCACCTGTTTGATCTTTTTGGAGAAACCTGATGAGTTACAAAGCCCCCGTCAATGACATGTTATTCAACATGAAACACCTGGCCAACATTGACCAGATTGCCCAACTGCCCGGCATGGAAGATGCCGGTCTTGATACCGCACAAGCCGTGCTTGAAGAAGCTGCCAAGTTCAATGAAGGTGTGCTCAGCCCCTTGAATTGGACCGGTGACCAAAACCCCACCAGTTTCAAGGACGGTGTGGTCACCGCCACCCCAGGTTTCAAGGAAGCCTTCAAACAATTCACTGATGCCGGTTGGCAAGGACTGCAGCATCCGGTGGACTTTGGTGGTCAGGGCCTGCCCAAAACCATTGGCTCTGCCGTGGGTGAAATGCAAAACTCCGCCAACCTCAGCTTCGCCCTGTGTCCGCTGCTGACCGACGGCGCCATTGAAGCGCTGCTGACCGCAGGCAGCCCGGAACTCAACGCCACCTACCTCGAAAAACTCGTCAGCGGGCAATGGACCGGCACCATGAACCTGACCGAGCCACAGGCTGGCAGCGATCTGGCTGCGGTGCGCACCCGGGCTGAGCCCCAGCCCGACGGCACTTACAAAATAGCAGGCACCAAGATTTACATCACCTGGGGTGAGCATGACATGGCGGAAAACATCATCCACCTCGTGCTGGCCCGCGTGGCAGGCGCACCCGAAGGCGTCAAAGGCATCAGCTTGTTTGTCGTGCCCAAGTTCATGGTGGATGCCAACGGTGCTCTGGGCGCGCGCAACGACGTGCATTGCGTGAGCATTGAGCACAAGATGGGCATCAAGGCCAGCCCGACCTGCGTGCTGCAGTTTGGCGACCATGGTGGCGCTGTGGGCTACCTGGTGGGTGAAGAAAACCGTGGCCTGGAGTACATGTTCATCATGATGAACGCTGCGCGTTACGGCGTTGGGGTGCAGGGCATTGCGATTGCCGAGATGGCCTACCAAAAAGCGGTGCAGTTTGCCAAAGACCGCGTGCAAAGCCGCCCGGTTGACGGTTCGCTGCCCGCTGCTGGCCCAATCATTCACCACCCCGACGTGAAACGCATGCTGATGACCATGCGCGCCTATGTGGAGGGTTGCCGGGCGCTGTCAAGCGTGGCAGCGGCTGCCTATGATGCGGCGCACCACCACCAGGACGGCGACACGCGCCAACAAAACCAAGCGTTTTACGAGTTCATGGTGCCGCTGATCAAGGGTTACAGCACCGAGATGAGCCTGGAAGTCACCTCGCTGGGTGTGCAAGTGCATGGCGGCATGGGTTTCATCGAAGAAACCGGCTGCGCCCAGTATTACCGCGATGCCAAAATTTTGACCATCTACGAAGGCACCACGGCCATTCAGTCCAATGACTTGGTTGGCCGCAAGACGGCGCGTGATGGTGGTCAAACGGCCAAGGCGCTGGCGGGGCAGATTGAAGCCACCGAAGCGTTGCTCACGCAAAGCGGCAGTGCCGATGCGTCGGCCATGGCCAAACGGCTGAAAGCAGCCCGCGCGGCATTCATCGACGTGGTGGAATTTGTCGCAGCCAATACCAAAGCGCACCCGAACGACGTGTTTGCTGGCAGCGTGCCTTACCTGATGTTGGCGGGTAATTTGATGGCGGGCTGGCAAATGGGCCGCGC
>MNXW01000251.1:796-16777 GCA_001871515.1 Comamonadaceae bacterium CG2_30_57_122 | reverse complement strand
ACAGCCGACAAGAATGGCGTGTCGTAGGGCCGACTTCAGTCGGCCATGGCGGGTTGAAACCCGCCCTACGCAGGGCCCGTGTGTTTAATGCTTTGGGGTGTCCTTGTGGAACATGGACGTTAGAAGCGGAATTAGCGGCTGATGCGTCAGTTCAGCACGCTCCACACCAGCCCCAGGCCAATGGCCCACAGGTCCATGCTGGGCGACGTGTCACCCGGCAAAAAAATGCCACCTTGCGTTTGCGCCTCTCGCTGTGCCTTCTGGCGGTCGCGCTCGACCATGATCAGCGCGTCTGCCAATTGCGGTGCGTTGACCACACCCACGTGGCTGGCGGCCTTGGCGTAACCCTGCAGCGCCTGCTCCACCGCTTTCGGATCCAGCAGCGAAAAGGCTGATCTGCAATGCGGGCAGGCATGGTCTTTGCGCAAATCCACCGGCGCGCCGCAGCTGGTGCAATAGATGACCGCCACGCGCCGAGCCATGTCGTCAATTTCGGGTTGGGTGAGTTGGCGCACAAAACCTTTTTCGATCATGAAGCTTGAAAAAGCGCTAAAGCGCCCATGCCGCTGCGCACAGCGGTAGGTGATGTAACGCCCGCTTTTAACCACGTCAAAGCCCTGCGCCAGCGCACGCTTGCAGCGCGGGCAGTCCAACTTTTGCGGCAAGGGTTGGCGTGCGGCATCACGGTGCGCATGCAGCAGTTTGAACAAGTCCACCACGGCTGCGGGCGAGAGTTTGAGGTTTTCCTTCGGGTCAAACCAGATGCCCTGGCAGGCAAAGCACAGGTCAAGCAACACATCGCCTTGGCTCACGCTCTGCAACGTGTGCTTCTCCATCAAGCTGTGGCAAGAGGGACAAGAAATGGGGGCGGACATGGCTTGGCGTTTAAGGGAAGATTCACGCCACTGCGACAGGCAACGGGGTCTTGGACGGCATGGGTTTGCCGGCACACAAACCACACAGCATCAGGGCCAGACGACCCAGCGCCTGCCAGGGCTCAAGCGGCCAATCGGGTTGTTTGAGGCCTTTAACAATGCCGTCCACCTGGTGTGCGCTTTGCAGCAGCTGCGCCAGCGCGGCATCGCTCAGGCGCGGCAACACATGCCCAAACAGGCGTTCTTTGTTGCCCCACACCCGCTGTTCGCGCAGCGCCATTGGCAGTGGCTTGCCCTGGCCCATGGCATCTTTGACGCGCTTGAGGGCGCGAATGTCCTCGGCCAGTGCGTAATGCACCAGCACCTCGGCTTCGCCCTCGGCCTGCAGACCGTCCAACATGCGTTGCACACGCGCGTGCTGCCCCGCCAACACCGCTTCACTGAGCTTGAACACATCAAAGCGGGCCACGTTAAGCACCGCACCCTCGATCTGCTCAAAACTGAGTTCTCCGGCCGGGTGCAACAGCGCCAGCTTCTGGATTTCCTGGTGCGCCGCCAGCAGGTTGCCCTCCACCCGGTCGGCAAAAAATTGCAGGGTGCGCTGGCCTTGCACACCGGCCACCACACGTTGACCTTGCAGCGCCAAACGTTGGGCGATCCATGTCGGCAAAGCAGCACGCTCCACCGGGCTCACTTCCAGCGTGATGCCACGCTCGAGCGCGGCAAACCAGGCGCTGGCTTTGGTCATTTTGTCGAGTCGGGGCAAGATCACCATAGTCAGGGTGCTGTCATTGCCAAGCGACTGCGCCACCAGTTGCTGCAGCGCGGTGCTGCCTTCTTTGCCCGGCTTGCCACTGGGAATACGCAGCTCAAGCATTTGCTTGTCGGCAAACAGGCTCAAACTGCCACCTGCGGCCAATACCTCGCTCCAGTCAAAGTGCGCCCCCGACACCGTGTGCGACGTACGCTCAGAAAAACCCTGCGCCCGCGCCGCAATGCGAATGGCATCCAGCGCCTCCTGAATCAGCAGTGGCTCGTCGCCAAACAGGGTGTAGAGGCTTTTGAGGCCTTTGCCCAAGTGGGCGCTGAGCTGGGCGGGATTGAGTTGCATGATGCAGCGCAGGGGCGGGTTCAGTCCAGCTGCACGGCTTGCAATTTGGACAGCCGACGCAGAATTTGTCGCACGATGTTGGTCTGCATGTCGCGGTAGAGCAGGATTTCTTCGGCTTCTTTGGCCAGCACCGCCGATTCGCTGAAGCTGATGTCGCGTTGCTGCGAAATTTCAACCCCCTCAATGATGACTTTGCCCTTGGCTGTGCGCAGCCGCAATTGCACCCGCATGCGCAGCTGGTATTCAAGCACCTGACCCGAGGCATTCACCCCAACCACGGTTTTTTCACGCTGCTCGTTGGCCAGTTCCAGCACCAGTGGAGCGCTGGCAAGGGGTTCCTCTGCGGCCAACACCAGCACCGAAGGGCCAAAGGAGCGGCGCAATTCCTGCGCCACGCCGCCCCCCGGATGGGGCATGATGGCGATGCGGCTAAACGCAAACGCCTGGCTGCCGCGCAGTTTGAAGCCACAGCCGGCCAGCGCGGCGCTGCCGGCCACGCCAGCCGCCAGCTGCCACACCGTGCGGCGTGACAGTGCGGGAAGCGTCAAGGGGGAAGAAGATGCGCTCATGGCTTAAACCACCAGGTTAACCAAGCGCCCAGGCACCACAATCACCTTCTTGGGAGCCGCGCCGTTGGCGATTTTCTGGAACATCTCATGGGCCAGCGCCGCCTGCTCGATGGCCGCCTTGTCGGCACTGGCGCTGACCACGATGGAGCCGCGCAGCTTGCCGTTGACCTGCAGCATGAGTTCAATTTCGTCCTGCACCAGGGCGTTGGGGTCGACCTGCGGCCAGGGCGCATCCAGCAACTCACCCAGCGCACCGGCGTAGCCCAATTCAGACCAGAGCGCGTGCGCAATATGCGGCGTGGCCGGGTACAGGCAGCGCAGCAAAATGCCAAAACTTTCGACCAGTGCCACCTGTGCACCGGCACTGTCGGTGCTGAGCGTGGGGGCAAAAGCTTCCAGGGCATTGATCATCTTCATCGCGCCACTGACCACGGTGTTGTATTGCAGGCGCTGGTAGTCGTAGTCCACCTGCTTGAGCACACTGTGAATCTCGCGCCGCAGGGCTTTGGCCTCTTTTCCAAACTCTATGTCTTTTAGGCCTGTAGCCCTTGTAGCGACTGCGCTAGCAGCTGCGAAATCAATAGCAGTCAGTTTGACCCCAAAGTTCCACACGCGGCGCAGAAAGCGGTAGCTGCCCTCCACTGCCGCGTCGTTCCACTCCAGCGTGGCCTCGGGCGGGGCGGTGAACATGGTGTACAGGCGTGCCGTGTCGGCGCCGTATTTTTCGATCAAATCCTGCGGGTCCACCCCGTTGTTTTTGGACTTGCTCATGGTGCCGATGCCCTCGTAGTCGATGGGCGTGCCCACCGGCAGGCCGTCGACTTCGACCTTGAGCTTGGCGCCGATCACCTTGCCCGCGTCGTCAAACACGTGCTCCACATCCGCCGGCCAGAAGTAGTCTTTGCCGCCCTTGTCGGTGCGGCGGCTGTAGATGTGGTTGAGCACCATGCCTTGCGTCAGCAACTTGGTAAAGGGCTCATCGACCTTGACCAGCCCCATATCACGCATCACCTTGGTCCAGAAACGCGCGTACAACAGGTGCAGGATGGCGTGCTCGATGCCGCCGATGTACTGATCCATCGGCATCCAGTAGTCATTGCGCTCGTCTGTCATTTGATCCGGCACAGGGTCGCCCGCGTGGCCGGTCGGCTGCGCGTTGCAATACCGCATGAAGTACCAGGAGCTGTCCACGAACGTGTCCATGGTGTCGGTTTCGCGCCGCGCCGGTTTGCCGCACACCGGGCAGGTGACACCGGCGTGGAACGCCTCGCACTTGACCAGCGGGTTGCCAGAGCCGTCTGGCACCAAGTCGGTGGGCAGCACCACCGGCAGGTCTTTTTCGGGCACAGGCACGGCACCGTGTTCAGAGCAATGGATGATCGGGATCGGGGTGCCCCAGTAGCGCTGGCGGCTGACACCCCAGTCGCGTAAGCGCCAGGTGACTTTCTTTTCGCCCAGGCCCTGTTCCGCCAAATCAGCAGCCACGGCATCTACTGCGGCTTTGAAGCTCAGTCCATCGTATTTGCCGGAGTTGACGCAAACCCCATTCTTAACGGCAAAGTCATCTAGCCAGCTTGTAGGGTGCGTGTATGCCAGCAAACTTTGCTCAGCTTGATAGCGACCATTTGCATCTAAGGAATTCTTGATGCCTGCCGGATCAGAGGCAAATGCGACACCTTCAGACAATGCTCTCTCAAATGCCATTTGCGCTGGAGATTTAACTACTGGCTTGATCGGCAAGGCATATTTCAAGGCAAAGGCAAAATCCCGCTCATCATGCGCGGGCACGCCCATCACCGCACCGTCGCCGTAGCTCATCAGCACGTAGTTGCCGACCCACACCTCAACCTGCTGGGCGGTCAGCGGGTGCGTGACGAACAGGCCGGTGGCCATGCCTTTTTTCTCTTGCGTAGCGAGTTCGGCCTCGGTCGTGCCGCCCTGCGCGCATTCCTGCAGGAACGCGGCCAACGCCGGATTGGTCGACGCAGCGTGCAAGGCCAGCGGGTGCTCGGCGGCCACAGCGCAAAAGGTCACGCCCATGATGGTGTCGACGCGGGTGGTGAAGACGTACATCTTGCCGTCGCCAATCAGCGCACCGTCAGCGCCCCTGATATCGTGGGTGAAGGCAAAGCGCACGCCCTCGCTCTTGCCAATCCAGTTCTCCTGCATCAGCTTGACGCGCTCGGGCCAGCCGGGCATGTTGCTGCCGGTGACATTGGCCAGCAGTTCGTCAGCGTACTGGGTGATGGCCAGGTAATAGCCCGGAATTTCGCGCTTTTCAACCGTGGCACCGGTGCGCCAGCCCTTGCCGTCAATCACCTGTTCGTTGGCCAGCACGGTCATGTCCACCGGATCCCAGTTGACCACCTGGGTCTTGCGGTAAGCAATGCCTTTCTCCAACATCTTCAAAAACAGCCACTGGTTCCACTTGTAATACTCAGGCGTGCAGGTGGCCACCTCGCGGCTCCAGTCGATGGCCAGGCCCATGGCCTGCATCTGGGTCTTCATGTAGGCGATGTTCTCAAACGTCCATTTGGCCGGCGGCACACCGTTTTTCAGCGCCGCGTTTTCCGCAGGCAGGCCAAACGCGTCCCAGCCCATGGGCATGAGCACGTTGTAACCCTGCATGCGCAGCTGGCGGGTGAGCATGTCGTTGATGGTGTAGTTGCGCACATGGCCCATGTGCAGCTTGCCACTGGGGTAAGGCAGCATGGAGCAGGCGTAGAACTTCTTTTTGGGTTGGCCGTTGGCATCAACTGCGTTTTCGCGCACGCGGTAAGCGTCCAGCGCGCTCCAATGGGCCTGGGCGGCGGGTTCTACGTCGAGATGGTTGTATTTGTCTTGCATGGCAGTCTGAAGATGCGGCGTGAGATGCCGCTTTTTTGCGTGAAAGTTGGCGTGAAAGTTGGCGTGAAAGTTGGCGTGAAATAAGACGCCGGTTTTGGAATGATTTTAGGGTTTGGCTGCAGGTATCAGAGCCGACGGCGTGGACTGATCCAACACAGCGGTTGGCGCGGGAGCGTCGGCCACAAAACCAATGCGGTTCAGGCCTGCCTTTTGCGCAGCCCCCATGACCTCAACGATGCGGCCATAAGGCACAGTCTTGTCTGCCCGCAACAGCACTTCAGTTTGTGGGTTGGCCTGAGCAGACAAGGTGAGCTGACGCGCCAATTCGGCCAGCGCCACCGGCTGGTCTTTGAGGTAGGTCTGGCCCGCTGCGTCCAGCACCACGGTGACCGACTTGGGCGCATCGCCCGACTTGGCGGCATCGGTCTTGGGCAAATCGAGCTTGATGGAGCTGGCCAGCAAAGGCGCGGTGATGATGAAGATCACCAACAGCACCAGCATCACGTCAATCAACGGGGTCATGTTGATGTCGCTCATGGGCTGTGAACCCGCTGCACGATCCAGGCGACCAAAAGACATGGCGTGGCGTTGCTTTCAGCGGTTGACAACAGGGGCAGTGTCGGTGCTGCCCATCTCGCGCAAATCCCGGGCAAAACCTTCAAGCTCGGCTTCAATACGCGCCACGGCACGGCCCAGCACGTTGAATGCCAGCACCGCTGGGATGGCCACCATCAGGCCAGCAGCGGTCATGATGAGCGACTCGCCCACCGGGCCGGAGATTTTGTCAATGGTGACCTGGCCCGCGCTGGCGATGCCAAGGAGCGCATGGTAAATACCCCACACCGTGCCGAGCAAGCCTACGAACGGTGCGGTAGCCCCCACCGTAGCCAACAACACCTGGCCATGCTGCAACTTGGTTAATGCCGCCAGCAGGGCGTTGCGCAGCACACGGGTCAACCGCTGAGCCTGGCTACCGGCATCGGCCAGGGTGCCAATTGCTTCAAATTTTGTAGCTACAACCATAGGAAATACAAGGGCTTGAGTATCAAAAGCCTTTATTTTTTGCATGGCTTCATCAACGCTGACAGATTGCCAAAAAGCGGCGGTACAGCGTGCCACGTCACGGCTGGCACGGTGCAGCAGCCACGACTTCCAGAAAATCACCACCCAACTGCTGACCGACATGGCCAAGAGCAACACGGCCACAGTGCGGGTGAGCGCATCACCTTGCCAGAAAAATTGCGCCAGATTCACTTCAGATCCAGCACGTCGGCCATGTCAAAAAGACCGTCTGTGCGCCCCTTTAAAAAGCGCACGGCGCGCAGACTGCCTTCGGCATACGACACCCGGCTGCCAGATTTGTGGCTGATCTCGATGCGCTCGCCGGTGCCAGCAAACAGCACCGTGTGGTCGCCCACGATGTCGCCGCCACGAATGGTGGCAAAGCCGATGCTGGATGGGTCACGCTCGCCGGTCACGCCTTGGCGTGCATAGACGGCGCAGTCTTTCAGGTCACGACCCAAGGCGGAGGCCATCACCTCGCCCATCTTCAGTGCCGTACCCGACGGGGCATCGACCTTGTGACGGTGGTGCGCTTCAATGATTTCGATGTCGTAGCCCGTGTTGAGGGCTTTGGCGGCCATTTCAAGCAGTTTCAGCGTCACGTTCACGCCCACGCTCATGTTCGGCGCCATGACGATGGCAATGTCTTTGGCAAACTCGGCAATTTGCTGCTTTTGTGCCTCAGAAAAGCCGGTGGTGCCGATCACGGCATTGACACCCAGCTCGCGGCACACCTGCAGGTGTGCCAGTGTGCCTTCGGGGCGGGTGAAATCAATCAGGGCATCGGTGTTGCTTAGGGCCTGGTGCAAATCGGCAGTGATGGCCACCCCGCTGCTCAAGCCCAGAAATGCCGCCGGATCAACGCCAACGCCAGGGCTGGTTGCAAGATCCAAGGCACCGCTGAGCTGGCAGTCGTCGGCTTTGCAGACGGCTTCAATGAGCATCCGCCCCATACGCCCACTGGCACCAGCCACGCAAATCTTGCGGCAGATCAACTGCGTCATGTTCACTCCCGCCATCAGTTGGGCGCAGCTTCAAGCGGGGGGTAGCTTGAAGGCAAAGGGGGCAAGGGCTTGGCATCAACCGGCTTGACTGGCAGGGTGGTGGTTTTCAAACTTTCTTCGCTCATTTCAAGCACCGGCACTTTGCCAGTACGGCGGCCGGAATCAAGCGAGGCCACAAATTCAGCTTCGGTGGGCAAAGGATCGGCTACGATTTTGAGCAGCACATCGTCCTTGAAGAACAAAGTGACTCGGCGTGATTGCGGTTCAACTCCTTGACGCTTGAAGGTGAAGACGTAATCCCACCGATCAGCATGGAACACGCTGGTAAGCAAAGGTGAACCCATCAGGTCACGAACTTGGGAACGATTCATACCTTGCTTGAGCGCCGCAGCCTGTTCGCGCGACACAAAGTTACCCTGAACAATGTCAATTTTGTACGGGGTGATCACATTGACCAATCGGTTGCTGGCCCCATTGAAGCTGCCGCAGCCTGATAGCAGAGCCATCGAAGCGCCAAGAAAGCTAAACCAGATACAACGAGCGAATGAATCAAACATGGGTGAGAATCAAGTGACAATAAGAGCAGAACATTGTACTGGCTACCCTGTGAGCGCCCCATGACCAAAATTGACGAACTCAAAAGCACTGGACTCAAAGCGACGCTTCCGAGGCTGAAAATTCTGGAAATTTTCCAGACTGGCCAACAGCGCCACATGACGGCCGAAGACGTGTTCCGCGTGCTGGTGCAAGAGGGTTCTGACGTGGGCTTGGCCACGGTGTACCGCGTGTTGGCACAATTTGAGCAGGCCGACATTTTGCTGCGCAGCCACTTCGAGAGTGACAAGGCAGTTTATGAGCTCAATGAAGGTCAGCACCATGACCATCTGGTGTGTCTGGACTGTGGCCGGGTGGAAGAATTTTTTGATGCCGAGATTGAACACCGCCAGCATGCCGTGGCCAAAGCCAAAGGTTTTACTATTGCCGACCACGCGTTGAGCCTGTACGCCCATTGCACTCGCGGCAACTGCCCGCACCGTCCGGCAGCGGTTTAACCCGCTTCGTTCATCGCCTGGCGGTGGCGTTCAACAAATTCCTTGTAGGTGTCCACACCGCGAATTTGCAAAATGGTGTTGCGCACCGCCGCCTCGACCAGCACTGCGATGTTGCGCCCGGCCACCACCTGAATCACCGCTTTGCGTACCGGCACATCCAGCACGTCCTGGGTCAACGGTTCATAGGGAATGCGCTCGTATTCACGCTCCATGGTCTCGCGGCGCACCAGGTGGACGATGAGTTGCAGGCGTTTTTTACGCCGCACCGCGGTCTCGCCAAAAATGCAGCGGATGTCGAGCAGGCCGATGCCCCGCACTTCCAGCAAATTGAGCAGCAACGCAGGGCAACGCCCCTCGATCGTGTCCTGGTTGATGCGGTACAAGTCCACCGCGTCGTCAGCCACCAGGCCGTTGCCACGTGAAATCAGCTCCAACCCCAGCTCGCTCTTGCCCAAGCCGGATTCGCCAGTGATCAGCACCCCCAGACCCAGAATGTCCATGAACACGCCGTGCATGGTGCAGCGGTCGGCAAAATACTTGGACAAGTAAGCGCGCAACACATCGATCACGAAAGCCGAAGAGCCCTCCGTGGCAAACATGGGGATTTGCGCCCGCTCGCACATGGACAACAGTGCTTCAGGGGCGGTTTGCCCATCTGCCAGCACCAACACCGGCGGCTCCAAGGTCACGATACGGGCAATGCGCCGTGAACAGTCCTCCGCCGTTGCATTGGCCAGGTAAGCCACTTCACGCTCACCCAAAATCTGAACGCGATAAGGGTGGATGTAGTTGAGGTAACCCACCAAATCAGCGCCTGAACGGGCGGCACGCACCGCCACCTCGTCAAAACGCCGCTCCGAGGCTCCCAAACCAGCCACCCACTCCCAGTGCAGACTGCCCCTAAAGGCTTCAAACAGCACATCAGCACTGATCACATTGGGTTTCAAAAGTGGTTTCCTGTTTGAACGTGAGGGGCAAGACTTAAGCCACCTGATCCGACTGCCAATTGGCAATCAGCTGGTGCAACTCGGCCGCATCTGCACAAGCCGCAAGCTTGACACGCAAGTCGGCATCACTGAGCATTTCTGCAATTTCCGACAAAATTTCAAGATGTTTTTGGGTCGCAGCCTCGGGCACCAGCAAAAAGATCATCAAGGCTACCGGCAGCTCATCAGGGGCCTCAAAACCAATCGGACGAGCCAACTGGAAAACCGCCGCCAGCGGTGATTTAAGCCCCTTGATGCGCCCATGCGGTATGGCCACACCATGACCCAAACCGGTCGACCCCAGGCGCTCGCGCGAAAAAAGACTGTCGGTCACCAGCGCCCGACTCAGGCCTTGAAGGTTTTCAAACAACAAGCCTGCTTCTTCAAAAGCCCTCTTTTTGCTAGAAACATCTACCTGCACAAGCACCTGTGCCGGAGAAAGAATAGACGCAAGTCGGTTCATAGTTGCTTTTTCAATGCTGCACCCCACATCGGGGCGCAAAAAAAGCCGCTCGCACCAGCGGGCGGCTTTGCGGAGTTTAAATTACATCAGCCGTTTGGCGGCATCATGGTGGTGCGATTGCAAACGATCTTTGTGGCGCACCACTTGGCGGTCGAGTTTATCGACCAGATCATCCACTGCGGCATACAGGTCAGTATGGGCACTTTCTGCAAACAATTCAATGCCTTTGATGTAAATATTGCATTCCGCTTTCTGTCGGCGCTCCTTTTCTTTCAGGTTTTCGAGAGTCAGCAACACTTTGACATCCACCACCTGGTCAAAATGCCGCTTGATGCGATCGAGCTTGGTCGTGACGTAGGTGCGCAAAGCTGGCGTAACTTCCAGATGGTGACCGCTGATCGTCAAATTCATAAAAAGCCTCCTAAAAGTCTCAGGGTGAAATGGCTACCAACCCAACGTTGGCAACCGGAAAAAACAAATCAATCACTTGCGGTCACTATGCCCGTGCTTGAAATTTATTGCAATGCTTTTTTATTGATGCAATGCAACATCATCCGGTTTTAGCGCCTGTCCGCTTGGCTGACGGGTAGCAGCAATGCGATAATCTTGGAAGATCATTACAGGACGTTTCACCTTGGAAAACTACCCCAGTCGGTAGCTTTCATCTCCCGGAACTGCATCAGGGGGGTGAAAGCCATCACCCCACTTCACCACCCGATGCCCAACCTCAACAGGGAGCGAGCCCCATGCTCAATATTTTTACCCTCGCCAACGGTCGCCTGTTCCAGGAAGAGATTGAATCGCTGGAAGAACTCTCACGTTTCCAGCCCATCTGGGTTGACCTTGAATCACCCACCCTTGAAGAAAAACGCTGGGTCAAGCAGTATTACGGCCTGTCCATCCCGGAAGATGCGATGGACGAGGACATCGAAGAATCCGCCCGCTTTTACAAAGAAGACAACGGCGAGTTGCACATCCGCAGCGACTTTTTGGTGGCCGATGAAGACGACCCTCACACCGTGCGGGTGGCGTTTATCCTGAACATGGACAACGCCCAACTCAAAAGCCAGGGCGTGCTGTTTTCCATTCACGATGAAGATGTGCCGGTGTTCCGCCTGCTGCGCATGCGTGCCCGCCGAGCCCCCGGTTTGATTGAAGATGCCAAAGAGGTGCTGCTCAAGCTGTTTGACGCGGATGCCGAATATTCCGCTGACACGCTGGAAGAAATTTACGACGAATTGGAAAAAGCCAGTGCCAAGGTGCTCTCGGGCGACGTGACCGATGTGCTGGCCGGTGAAGTGCTCGGTGCCATCGCACGCCATGAAGACATGAGCGGGCGCATTCGCCGCAACGCCATGGACACCCGCCGCGCAGTGAGTTTCATGATGCGTACCAAAATGCTCAACAGCGACCAGTTTGAGGAAGCGCGTCAGATTCTTCGCGACATCGATTCGCTCGACTCCCACACCGCATTTTTGTTTGACAAGATCAACTTCTTGATGGATGCCACCGTGGGTTTCATCAATATCAACCAAAACAAAATCATCAAGATTTTCTCGGTGGCCAGTGTGGCTCTGTTGCCCCCTACCCTGATCGCCAGCATTTACGGCATGAACTTCAAGTACATGCCGGAACTGGACTGGACGCTGGGCTACCCTTACGTCCTGGCGCTGATGCTGGCCAGCGCGCTGGGGCCCATGTGGTATTTCAGGAAACGTGGCTGGCTTAAATAATATCTGCCTCTAGCAGCATGTCGGACTTTCGGCATCGAAGCGTTCTCGAAGAGCGGCGTAACCAAATTCAACCACAGCGAAGACAGTTTTTGCCGAATTTGCAGCCTCATAGCTGTAGCTATGGGGCAAAAAGGCGGTGAAAAATGGATCGCTGCGGTCGGAGTGCAGCCGATGCACCTAAAGTCATACAGGCTTCTATCCCTTATGAATAGAGGGCTATTAGCTATAATATTTATAGCATTTTGACAAATTGCTGCAGGATGGCACGGGCATAAGGACTGGCGACCTGCGACACAAACGCTGAAAAATCGACATGCGCCTGGTCATCGGCGCGGTCAGAGATGGTGCGTACCGCCGCAAACGGCACACCGTAGTCCGCACACACCTGCGCCACGGCTGCGCCTTCCATTTCAACGGCCAGCGCATCAAACCCTGCTGCTTTCAAATCCTTAAACAACCGATCAGCCTGTGCTGCGCTTGAGATGAATTGGTCCCCACTGGCAATCAGCCCCTTGTGCAGACTGGGTGCTTCGACCAAATATTCTTCAAGAAAATGCTCGCTAGCCTTTACCAAACCTACGCGTGCTGCTTCTAAAAGAGATGCGCTTAAGGTTTCATCACAGGTAAGTGTCGATCGGGCGTAAAGCGGTATTTCAAATCGTTTAAACAAGGGGCTGCAGTCCATGTCGTGTTGAATGAACTGATCTGCCACCACCACGTCACCTACTTTAATCCCCGCGCCTATGCCGCCTGCTACGCCTGTGAACACGATCCGTTTCACATCAAAGGCTTCAATCAACGTGGTGGCGGTCGAGGCTGCAGCCACCTTGCCCAGTTTGCTCAGCACCAGCACCACCTTATGCCCAAACCAATGACCGCACCAGAAGGTGCGCCCCGCTCGCTCTGCGCGCCTTGGTTTGTCAAGCTGTTCCAGCAGGCCCCGCTGTTCGTCGAGCAGGGCGCTCATGATGGCCAGCGTCAAAGCGGCATCCTGTTACTTGTCGCGCAATTCGCGGCGCAAGATTTTTCCAACCGGTGTTTTAGGCAACTCGGTGCGGAATTCGACAATTTTGGGTTGTTTGTAACCGGTCAGATTTTCACGGCAATAAGCGCGCACCTGCGCCTCGGTGACGGCCGGGTCTTTTCTGACGATCACCAGCTTCACCGCCTCACCGGCCTTGGCATCGGGCACGCCCACACAAGCACACTCCATGATGCCAGGCATTTGCGACACCACGTCTTCAAGCTCGGTGGGGAACACATTGAAGCCATTGACCAAAATCATGTCTTTTTTGCGATCGACAATCTTGAAGAATCCACGTTCGTCCATCACCCCCACGTCACCAGATTTGAAATACCCGTCAGGGGTCATCACCTTGGCAGTTTCATCAGGGCGCTGCCAATACCCCGCCATGACTTGCGGTCCCTTGATGGCGATTTCACCAGGCTGACCAGGTGCCACTTCGTTGCCATCGTCGTCAAGCAGTTTGAGCCAGGTGTTGGACACCGGCACGCCGATGGAGCCTGAATATTCAGTGACCGTGATCGGATTGGAGGTGGCGATGGGCGAGGTCTCGCTCAGGCCATAACCTTCACAAATGGCGCAGCCAGTTTTCTCAAACCAGATTTTGGCCACCGCACTTTGCACAGCCGTGCCACCACCAGCGGAAACCATCAAGTTTTTCCAGTTGACCTTGCCAAAATCGGGGTGATTGGCCAGACCATTGAACAAGGTATTCACTGCCGGGAGCACATGAATTTTGTGTTTGGCCAATTCTTTGAGAACCGCTGGCAAATCGCGTGGGTTGGGAATCAAAATCAATTTACCCCCCATGCGCATGGACTGCATCATGTTCACGGTAAACGCAAAGATGTGGTACAGCGGCAAGGCACAGACGCTGTTGATTTGTTCATTGGCCGGAATTTTTTTCAAGGCGGGTTGAAACCAGGCATCGGACTGCAACAAATTGGCAACCAAATTGCGCTGCAGCAGCACCGCCCCCTTAGAAACACCCGTAGTACCCCCGGTGTACTGCAATACAGCTACATCATCGGGTTTAAGCACCACTTTTTTCAGGCTACCACTGGTGGCTTTGGCAATGGCTGCGTTAAAACGCACCGCCTGGGGCAGATTGAAGTCCGGCACCATCTTTTTGACATTGCGTACCACATAATTGACCAGAGCTCCTTTGAGCAAGCCCAACTGGTCACCCATGGCGCACAACACCACATGCTTGACTGGGGTAGTAGCCAAACATTTCTCAAGGGTAGAGGCAAAATTCTCAAGGATCACGATGGCCTTGGCCCCCGAGTCTTTGAGCTGGTGCTCGAGTTCACGGGCGGTGTAGAGCGGATTGACATTCACCAGCGTATATCCAGCGCGCATGATGCCAGCCACAGCTATAGGGTATTGCATCACGTTGGGCATCATCACCGCCACCCGGTCACCCTTGGACAGACCCAGGCTTTGCAAATAAACACCAAATGTCCGACTGAGTTCATCAACCTGTTTGTAGCTGATTTCCTTGCCCATGAAGCTATAAGCACTGCGATCAGCAAACTTCTTGAAGGATTCCTCCATCATGTCAACCATGGAGGTATATCGATTGACATCAATATCTCCGGGAACACCTTCAGGGTAACTGCTCAGCCAAATGCGATCGGTCATGTTTAACTCTCCAGTGGATTAAAGAAACGAGGATTTTCGTCTATTTGTCAGGTTTTGTAAGCTATGTTTTCCCTAATGAAGCCTAGAGAAAAGCCTCCAAAACTGCAGGCAGTAGGGAGGCTTTCAGCTTGATTCTGCGGTGCAACACCGCGTTGGCCTGATTGGACTCAGGCTCTCAGCACCGTCAGCACCTCGTCAAGCATCTTTTTGGCATCGCCAAACAACATGCGGTTGTTTTCTTTGTAAAACAGCGGATTGTCCACGCCGGCGTAGCCACTGGCCATGCTGCGCTTCATCACAATCGAGGTCTTGGACTTCCAGACTTCGAGCACCGGCATACCGGCAATCGGACTGCCCGGATCATCTTGCGCGCTCGGGTTAACGATGTCGTTAGCCCCAATCACCATGGTCACATCGGTGCTGGGGAAGTCATCGTTGAGCTCATCCATCTCAAATACGATGTCGTACGGCACTTTGGCTTCGGCCAACAGCACGTTCATGTGGCCCGGCATGCGCCCGGCCACCGGGTGAATGCCAAAACGCACGTTCACACCTTTTTCACGCAGATACTTGGTGATCTCGAACACCGTGTGCTGGGCTTGCGCCACCGCCATGCCGTAACCCGGCACAATGATCACGTTCTTGGCTTCACGCAACAACTCTGCCGTATCCAGAGCCGTCACCGGGGTGACTTCACCAGCAGGCTGCACACCGCCCGCTGCTGCAGTGGGCTTGGCGCTGGTGGTGCCAAAGCCGCCAGCAATCACGCTGATGAAGCTGCGGTTCATGGCATTGCACATGATGTACGACAGAATCGCACCGCTGGAGCCCACCAACGCGCCCACCACAATCAGCAGGTCATTGGACAGCATGAAACCGGTGGCCGCTGCCGCCCACCCGGAATAGCTGTTGAGCATGGACACCACCACCGGCATGTCGGCACCGCCAATGGCCATCACCATGTGAATGCCGAACAGCAAGGCGATGACCGTCATGATGATGATGGGCATGGTGCCAGCTTGCACCGTTTCCGCGCCCATGAACACACCACCAAAATAAATCACCGTCAGCAAACCAGCCAGGTTCAGCCAGTGGCGCCCTGGCAACAACACCGGGTTGCCACCAATGCGGCCAGACAATTTGCCAAAAGCAATGACCGAACCCGACAGGGTGACCGCACCAATGAAGATGCCAATGTAGATTTCAAGCTCGTGAATGGTTTTGGCGGCGTCCTTAAAGTCTTTGGTGGCGTTCGGGTCAACAAAAGTGGCAAAACCCACCAGCACCGCCGCTAAGCCGACCATGCTGTGCATGAAGGCCACCAGCTCGGGCATTTGCGTCATTTGCACGCTACGTGCCAAGTACAGGCCAATGCTGCCGCCGACCAGCATGGCGCCGACGATCCAGGCGTAGCCGCCGCTGTTGACCTGCGGGCCAAACACCGTAGCCAGCACAGCAATGGTCATACCGATCATGCCGAACAGGTTACCGCGGCGGGAACTTTCCTGGTTGGACAGACCGCCCAGGCTCAAAATGAACAAAATGGTCGCGCCAATGTAGGCGACCGTGGCCAGACTCGAATTCATGCGTGGCTCCTCTTCTTATTTACGG
>MNXW01000251.1:0-789 GCA_001871515.1 Comamonadaceae bacterium CG2_30_57_122 | reverse complement strand
TTATTTACGGAACATGGCCAGCATGCGCTGGGTGACGGCAAAGCCGCCGAACATATTGATAGCCGTCAGACCAATGGCCACTGCCGCGATCCAGGTAATCAAACCATTGGGTCGCTCCGCCGCATCCATCAAGGGAGATATCTGCACCAACGCGCCAATGGCAATGATGCTCGATATCGCGTTGGTCACGCTCATCAGCGGCGTATGCAGCGCGGGCTTCACGTTCCACACCACCATGTAGCCCACAAAGCAGGCCAGCACAAACACGGTGAAGTGCGACATGAATTCCTTGGGCGCGCTGTGGCCAATCAGCCAGAACAACACCGCCGCCCCGGCGAACATCATGGCCAGTTTGCCCGCAGGCATGGGTGCGCTGGGCTCACCGTGGCCTTTGCCTTTTTTGGCCACGGGAGCCGCCGCCGGTTTGGCCGCTGCAGGCGCTGCCGCCGGTTTGAGTGCCGGTGCGGGCCAGGTGATGTCACCGCCCTTGGTCACCGTCAGGCCGCGAATGGCGTCATCTTCCATGTTGACGTTGATGATGCCGTCTTTTGTCTTGCACAGCTCTTCAGTCAGGCGAAACAGGTTGGTGGAATACAAAGTGGACGATTGCTTGGCCAGACGCGACACCAAGTCGGTGTAACCAACAATGGTCACACCGTGCTTGACCACCGCCTGTCCGGGCTCGGTCAACTCGCAATTGCCACCCTGCTCAGCGGCCATGTCGACAATCACGCTGCCAGGCTTCATGCTCTGCACCATCTCGGCGGTGATCAGCTTGGGCGCGGGCCT
>MNXW01000073.1 GCA_001871515.1 Comamonadaceae bacterium CG2_30_57_122 | reverse complement strand
AGAACACCCCAAACAGGGTACCTGCACTGACTCGTCTCTGTTGCTCTGATCCTCACCTTATGGCCTTTCGGCTTTTCAGTGGACAGCCGTTAGCTGCTACGCTGCCCTATGCAGTCCGGACGTTCCTCCAGTGCCTTGTTTCCAAGATTGCACCAGCGGCAGTCTGGCGGGCTTCACGACACCGATTATCGTGGCAAACGCCATAAGCTTATAACCAGATCAGTCGAACATCTGGTTCAAAATGTGCGCACCACCTTCAACCGGAGATTCCCATGAAAGCCGACAACGTCCTGCAAACCATTGGCCGCACGCCGCACATCCGCATCAACCGCCTGTTTGGTGCCAACCACAACGTGTGGATCAAGTCCGAGCGCACCAACCCAGGTGGTTCCATCAAGGACCGCATTGCACTGGCCATGATCGAGGCCGCCGAAAAGTCGGGCGAACTGCAACCTGGCGCCACCATCATCGAACCCACCTCGGGCAACACCGGTGTCGGGCTGGCGCTGGTTGCTGCCGTCAAGGGCTACAAATTGATTCTGGTGATGCCCGACAGCATGAGCGTGGAGCGCCGCCGCCTGATGCTGGCCTACGGGGCCACGTTCGACCTGACCCCCAAAGAAAAAGGCATGAAGGGCGCCATTGCCCGTGCCTTTGAGTTGTCTCTGGCCACACCAGGCTCATGGGTACCGCAGCAGTTTGACAACCCGGCCAACATCGACGCGCATGTACGCACCACCGCGCAAGAAATTTTGGCCGACTTCCCCGACGGCATTGACGCGCTGATCACCGGTGTCGGCACCGGCGGGCACTTGAGCGGCGTGGCACAAGTGCTCAAAGCCAAGTGGCCTCGGCTGAAAGTGTTTGCGGTGGAGCCATCCGCATCGCCGGTGATTTCAGGCGGCGCACCCGGTCCGCACCCCATTCAGGGCATTGGTGCCGGCTTCATCCCCAAGAACCTTAAAACCGAGCTGCTCGACGGTGTGATCCAGGTCGATGCCGAAGCCGCACGCGAATACGGTCGGCGCAGCGCCACCCTAGAAGGCTTGCTGGTGGGCATCTCCAGCGGGGCCACGCTGGCCGCCATTGCGCAAAAGTTGCCCGAACTGCCCGCAGGCGCCACCGTGCTCGGCTTCAACTACGACACCGGCGAGCGCTATCTGTCGGTAGAAGGCTATTTGCCAGCCTGATTCGACGCCAGGTGGGCATCACAGGCTTAACATGAAAGAACGACGACTGTCAGCAGAAATGGTATGTCGTAGGGCCGACTTCAGTCGGCCATGGCGGGTTGAAACCCTTCCCTACGCAGGGCACGGGTGTTTCATGCTTTGGGGTGTCCTTGTTGAACCTGGACGTTAGTCTCGCCTGGTAAAAGTGCGCCGACAGCAGCAGAAAAGACGGCCGTACTGGGCGTAAAGTTGCAAAAGTCATAGCAGGTCTCGCAGGCAGAAAAAGGGCTAAGGGCAGATTATCATTGCGACTTGCCCGATCACCACGAGCCCGCCATGATTCGCCTCTCAGAACTCAAACTGCCCCTGCTTGCCTTGCCCGCCGCGTCGCGTCGCGCCGCCGACGCCCCGGCCGAAACCGATGCTGACCGCGTGCCAGTCGCCCACCCTTTGACCGCGCTGCGGCAATTGGCCGCCCAGACCTTGGGGCTAGCTGAATCCGATGTCGCTGACCTACACGTCTTTAAGCGCAGTTTTGATGCGCGCCAGGCCGACATTCGTGCGGTCTACATCGTCGATGTCACGCTCCGCGACCCGGCGCAAGAAGCAGCGTTGCTGGAAAAATTCAAAGCCAACCCGCACATCCAGCCCACGCCCGACATGACGTACCACCCGGTAGCGCAAGCCCCGGCGAGCTTGCCGCTGCGCCCGGTGGTGGTGGGCTTTGGCCCATGCGGTATTTTTGCAGCCTTGCTGCTGGCACAGATGGGTTTCAAGCCGATCGTGCTGGAGCGTGGCCGCCCGGTGCGCCAGCGAACCCAGGACACCTGGGGCCTGTGGCGCAAGCACTTGCTCACGCCTGAGTCGAACGTGCAGTTTGGCGAAGGCGGCGCGGGCACGTTCTCGGACGGCAAGCTGTGGAGCCAGATTCGCGACCCGCGCCACCTCGGGCGCAAGGTTATGGAAGAGTTTGTTGCGGCTGGTGCGCCGCCCGACATCTTGTTTGAAGCGCACCCGCACATTGGCACCTTCAAGCTGGTGAAGGTGGTGGAGAGCTTGCGTGCGCAAATCATCGCGCTGGGTGGCGAGGTGCGCTTTGAGCAGCGTGTGATTGATTTGCAGATTGACAACACCCACGGCCAGCGCCAAGTGCGCGGTCTGACGGTGTTGAACCAGGCCACCGGCCAAACCGGGGAACTGCGCGCCGATCAGGTGATTCTGGCGCTGGGCCACAGCGCACGCGACACCTTTGCGATGCTGCACGAGCGCGGCGTGGCCATGCAAGCCAAGCCGTTCTCGGTGGGTTTTCGCATTGAGCACCCGCAAAGCGTGATCGACCGCGCGCTGTGGGGCCGCCATGCGGGCAGCTCAGTGCTGGGCGCAGCCGCTTACAAGCTGGTGCACCATGCCCGAAACGGCCGCGCGGTGTACAGCTTTTGCATGTGCCCGGGCGGGACGGTGGTGGCCGCCACCAGCGAGCCGGGGCGGGTGGTGACCAACGGCATGAGCCAGTATTCACGCAACGAGCGCAATGCCAATGCCGGGATTGTGGTCAACATTGAACCAGCGGACTTTCCCCAGGAGACGGCTGATTTTTACAAGGCTTTTGAGCCTCTAGCCGCCGCCAAGTATGCGCAAGAAGCTATTGAATCAAGAGCAAAAGATGCGCATGCCGCGCATCCGTTGGCGGGCATCAACCTGCAGCGCGCGCTGGAAGCCAATGCCTACCTGCTCGGTGGCAGCAACTACGACGCGCCCGGCCAACTGGTGGGTGACTTCATTGCCGGGCGGCAGTCCACTGCGTTTGGCAGCGTGTTGCCGTCTTACAAACCGGGGGTCAAGTTGGGTGATTTGCACACCGCTGTGCCGGAATACGTTGTTGCGGCGATGCGCGAGGCTTTGCCGGTGTTTGGCAAGAAGATCAGGGGCTTTGACATGGCTGATGCGGTGCTGACCGGGGTGGAAACGCGCACCTCCAGCCCCTTGCGCATGCCGCGCGGCGAGGATTTTCAAAGCACCAACACCGCAGGGCTGTACCCGGGTGGCGAAGGCGCAGGCTACGCCGGGGGCATTTTGTCGGCGGGTGTGGACGGCATCAAGCTGGCCGAAGCGGTGGCGCGAGCCAAATCAAAGGGCATCATCAACACACCGCTGGCAATATAAACGCCTTGCATCGAAGTCGTGCTGACTTCAAACTTGCCCAAGTAGTCCGCCAGGTAGCTCCAAGGTTTGTCAAGTCCTTCCAGTGAAGTCGTCGAGTACATGGCCGCTAGCATCACACACCAATTGGTTGCAAAAGCCCATGGATTGGCCCATTGCAAACCCGCAGCAACCACCCGTGCGCCAGGCTTGAGGCAATGCATCATGTGACTGATCGCAGCGGGGTTGCGCAGAATGTCGTGTGTGAAGTGGAACAAGGCCGCATCGGCCAGGGTTGGGGTGCTGGCAAGTTCGGCCGGCGTGTTCAGCAACGTCACGTTGACCCAGCCCAGCTCGCTGATTCGGTCTTGAGCCTTGCTGAGCATGTCCGCGCTTTGTTCGACACCGATGATGCCGCCACCCGCGCCAACGGCGCGCTGCAAGGGCTCAAAACTCAGACCTGTGCCGCAACCCGCATCCAGTACAGTGTCACCCAGATTCAGTCCCAGTTGGGCAATGGCGCTGTGGCGTATTGGCTCAAAGGCGGCGAGTTCAGAGTCATAGCCTTCAGCCCGCAGGCGGTATTGCGCCAACGAACGCTGTCGGTCGGGGAAGGTTAGGCGTTGCTCCATGCAGACAAGCATAGGCTTGGTTTCACTGAACCACAAGCAATGCCGCCCTGTTTCATGCGCTGCATCAATGATCAAGGAAGATTTATGTGGTGCACTATGCCAGTGATGAGCCAGTTTGCAAGTTGCAATACTTTGTTTGGAGGATGTCATGTCACACCACGCGATAGACGTAAAACATGCGCACGATGCCGGTTTGCCGGGTATGGATGCGCCTACAGAACTGGCAGAGGCCCTGCGTCAAACCCTAGATCCCTACGGCATGATGACCTCGGTGGCACATGCCCAAAAGGCCTGGCTGATGCATCCGCAGGAGTTGTCCAAAGCAAGCGGCGAATTTTTTGTTGATTCCATGGCGTTTCAGTCGCATTTGATGCGCCTTGCTCTGGGTTTGCCCAGCGACGATGTGATCAAGCCGCATGTGGACGATGTGCGTTTTGCCGATGCACAGTGGGAGTCCAACCCATTATGGGATGTCATCAAGGAGTTCTACCTGGCGGTTACGCACCGCACCGAAGATTTGTTGTTTGCAACCCCTGGACTTTCAGGAGTGCAGCGCAAGCGGGCAGCTTTTTGGGCACGGCAGTGGCTCAATGCTATGGCACCCACCAACAACTTTTTTACCAATCCGGTGGCCATGCGTAGATACATCGAAACGCACGGTGACAGTCTGCAGCATGGTTTTGAGCATTTTTTGCGCGATGTCAAAGCAAAGAACATACGTCTGGTGGAGGCTGATGCCTTTAAGGTGGGAGCCGATCTGGCCACACATACAGGCCGGGTGGTGCTGCGCAACCGCCTAGTGGAGTTGATCCACTACACGCCGACCACCGCCCAAGTGCATCAAACGCCGATGCTGATCGTCACCCCTTGGATCAACAAATACTATGTGCTTGATCTGACCCCGCAAAAGAGCCTGGTCAAGTTCCTTACCGACCAGGGTTACAGTGTTTTCATCACCAGCTGGAAGAACCCTACTGCAGACATGGCCGATGTGACTTTTGATGATTATTTGCTTGACGGCGTGGATCAATCAGTGCAGACCGTGCAGCAGATTTGCCAGGTGGCACAGGTGCATCTGACCGGCTACTGCATTGGCGGCACACTGGTGGCCACCTACATGGCCTGGGCCAGCCGTCACTACACCGAGCACACGCATCCGGTGGCGCACTGGACCTTGCTGACCACGTTGATCAATTTTTCCAGACCGGGCGACATTGACGTGTTCATTGATGAAGGGGCGATCGCAGCGCTGGAGAAGAAAATGGCTCAGAGTGGCTTCCTTGATGGCAGCGACATGGCCACCAGCTTCAGGCTGCTGCGTTCCAACAGCTTGATCTGGCATTATGTGGAGCACAGCTACCTATTGGGCGAAGAATTGCCGGCTTTTGACGTGCTGTTCTGGAACATGGACACCACGCGCATGCCAGCGGCCATGCACGCTTTTTATTTGCGTCAAATGTACCTGTACAACAAGCTGGTCAAACCCGATGCGCTGACCATCGGTGGCGAGTTGATTGACTTGACCCGCATCACCCAAGACCTGTATGTTGTCAGCGCTGAAGATGACCACATTGTGCCGTGGCAGCAGTCCTACCGTGTTCGCCATCACGTCAATTTCAAGACACCGGTGCGCTTTGTTTTGAGTACCTCCGGGCATATTTTTGCTGTAATCAACCCGGTGGTGACGCCGCCCAAACGTCATTTTTGGGTCGGCGAGCCCAGCAGTAACCAGTCAAGCGAAGACTGGTTGAAACACGCGCAAAAGCAGGCCGGAAGTTGGTGGCCAGACTGGATGGCCTGGTTGTCACCCAGGTGTGGGCTAATGGTTGACGCACCCGATGTCAAAGCTAAAAACTACCCTAACCTTGGTGACGCACCGGGCACTTATGTGCTGGAAAAATAGACCGGACTGACCGGTGTGGGCGGTGTGGGCGGTTACTTTTTGATGCTGCTGTGGCGGCTGCGCCGCTGATCACTGAGCACGCTTGAACAACGCCAGCAGCGACCCCGCCACAATGAACAGGCTGCCAAAAGTGCGGTTCATGGCGCGGATGTGGCTTGGTTTTTTGAGCGCGCCCAGCACCTTGGATGCCAGCGCGGTGTAGCCTGACATCACCACCATGTCGGTAAAGGCCAGCGTGGCGCCGATGATCAGGTATTGCGTCGACAATGGCTGGCTCAGGTTAATGAACTGTGGCACCACCGCTAGCAAAAACACCGTGCCCTTGGGGTTGACCACGTTGATCATCCAGGCTTTCAGAATCAGGTTGCGCTGGGTCACCACTTCGCCGCTGTCGCTCGCCGCCACCATCGGCCGCGCCGGGGCGCGCCACTGCGCTAAGCCCAACCACACCAGGTAGCCCACGCCAAGCCACTTGACCACGGTAAACGCCGTGCCAGACGCGGCAATCAGCGCGCCCAGCCCCACGCCTACAATCAGAAGTTGCGACCAGATGCCCAGCACCAGGCCAAAGATGGTGACGTAGCCGTATCTGAAGCCGTGGTTAAGCCCCGCACTCATCGAGGCAATCGCGCCCGGCCCAGGCGAAATGCTGATGGCCCAGGAGGCGGCAAAAAAAGTCAGCCAGGTAGAAAGTTCCATGCGGCAAGTTTAGTGGATGGCGCTCTGAATGCGAGCCAACGCCAGTAGCCCAAGTGGTGACCATAGAATGAATCAACTGATTGATTGCCTGTTTGCACACCATGGACTCCATGAACCCTGATTTGTCTATTCGACTGGCCGCTGCGGTCGAGCACATGCCAGCGTTTCCCGAGAGTGTTCAAAGAATTCTGGTGCTCACCCGTGACGTGGCTTGCTCGCCCAAAGACCTGGTGCAGGTGATTAACCGCGACCCGGTGGTGACGGTCAAGGTCTTGCGCGTGGTGAACTCGGCTTATTACGGCCTGGCCAAACAAATCACCTCGGTAGACCATGCAGTGGTTTTTTTGGGCTTCAACACCATTAAAAACCTGGCGCTGGGCATTGCCGCCATTGGCATGTTGCCCAGCAATGCCTTGGCTGGTTTTGACGGTCAGCGTTATTTATTGCATTCGTTTACCACCGCCGCGCTGGCGCGGCAACTGGCGCAGCGCCTAGTGGGCGCGGATGTGCATGACTGCTTCATTGCCGGCTTGTTGCACGACTTTGGCAAGGTGGTGGTGGCGCAATGCATGCCAGCCGAATTCAGACGCGCGATGGAGATGAGCCTGTGGCAAGAAGTGCCTTTGCATCAAACCCTGGTGGAAGTGATGGGTGTAGATCACACTGCGGTGGGTGCCATGCTGTCAGAAAAATGGCGCTTTGCCCCTGAGCTGGTGAACACCATTCGCTTTCAGCATGAGCCCGAACAATGCGACACCAACATGCTGGCCTGCGTGGTGGCAGCCAACCAGATTAGCAAACAGCTCGGGTTTGACTTTGGCGGCTGCAGCGTGGCACAAGAGCTGTGTGCCAGCGTGGCTGCACGACTAGGGGGCTCGCTGGATGTGGTCAAGAACAGCTTGGGCAATCTGGACAACTTGCTGCAAGAAGCCCGGTTATTTTCCAGTATCTGAGGACTGCGTGATCGAATCCTCGCGCACGTTGACCACCATGTCGGCACCGCCCAGGCGAAGAAAGCTGGCGATTTTGCCAATCAGCCGTGCATCGAGCTGATGACCCGCAGACAGCATTAACATACCGCTGGGGGTGACCAGGTCGCGTGACAGCACCATGCCCGGTTTGAGGTCATCAATGCCCAGCGCTACTTCTCTGATGGTGTCTTTACGCACGGCCTCAAGCTTGGGCGCTTCAAACAGCGCCAGGAAGGCGGTAACAACCTGGGGGTCATAGCGCTTGCCGCTGCTGTGCACCACGATGATGCGGGCTTCTTCTGGTTTGAGTTTGGCTTGGGTCAAGGTGCCGATTTGCATGTTGTCGTAGTCGCTGGCCAGGCTCAAAATGCGCGCCCCGATGGCAATCTGCTCACCGCTGAGCTGTGCTGGAAAACCGGAGCCATCAAAACGTTCAAACTGCGCCGTGATGATTTCAGAAGCCTCACGCAGATCGGGCAACGGCAGCAGCAGCAACTCCGCCTGTACCGCGTGTTTGCGGTAGGCCTCAAGCTGCACGGGGGTCATCATCGCCACCGGGGTGTTGAGCAACTCATCTGAAAAACTGACCTTTCCAATTTCATGCAGCAGGCCAGCTACAAAAATCTGCTGCACCAGTTTGCCATCCAGGTTGAGCTTGACAGCCGTTCGCCGGGCCAGGTCGGCGACCCGGCGTGAATGACCAGACAGGTTGCCGCCGCGCATTTCCAGCAGTGTTGAAAACACCTTGATGGTGGTGACAAAGTTGGCCTTGAGCTGTTCATTGGCCAGGCGCAGTTCGCTGGTGCGCGCCTCTACCTTGGTTTCCAGACTGGCGTTGAGCTCTTTGAGCGCCTGATTTTGTTGTGCCGTCAGGGCCTCAAGCCATTGCTTTTCTTGCTCCAACGCTTGACGTTCCAGCGCCTGGCGCACGATCAGCACAATGTCGTTGTCGTCCCAGGGTTTGGTGATGTAGCGAAAAATTTCGCCCCGGTTGATAGCCTCGATGATGGCGTTGATGTCGGAGTGACCGGTCAGCAACAGGCGCAAGGTGCCTGGCCAACGCGCACGTACCTGAGCCAGAAACTGAGCCCCGTCCATCTCTGGCATGCGCATGTCGGAAATCACCAGGTCAACCGTTTGTGTCTCCAGCAGCGCCAAACCGGCTTGGCCACTCTCTGCGGTGACTGTTTGCCAGCCCTTGCCACGAAACAGGCGTTTGAGCGCCGACAAAATGTTGGGCTCGTCGTCTACGCACAAGACCGTGGGCGGCGGTGTCGCAGGTCTGGGTTGGGATAAAAATGCTTCGGTCATGCTGCAAGGCTCATGGGTTGGACATAGGCGAGGAGGCTGCGGGTTGTTTCAGTGGCAACCACACCTTAAAGCTTGTGCCTTGGCCCACGTTGGTGTTGACCTCAATCTTGCCGTGGTGTTTCTGGATGATGCCGTACGACAGTGACAGCCCCAGCCCGGTGCCTTTGCCGATCGGTTTGGTGGTGTAAAACGGGTCAAAAATACGCGGCAACACATCGGGTGGAATGCCGCTGCCAGTGTCAGCCACTTCCAGCCAAACCTGTTCGCCTTCCTGCCCAGTGCGCACGGTGATCTTGCCGCGCTCCGGACCTATGGCATGTGCCGCGTTGACCACCAGGTTCATCACCACCTGGTTGATCTGCGATGGCATGCACTGCAACTCGGGCAAGTCGGCGAATTCCTTGACCAAGTCGGCCTTGTATTTGATCTCGTTGTTGATCACATTCAGGGTCGAGTCAATGCCCTGGTTCAGGCTGGCAAACTGCCAGTCGGAGTTGGTGTCCACATGCGAGAAATCTTTCAGGTCTTGCACAATTTTGCGTACCCGCACAATGCCTTCTTTGGACTCGCGCATCAGCACCGGAATATCTTCTTTCAGAAACTCAAGGTCAAAGGCTTCGCGCTTGCCCTTGAGAGTCTGACCCGTGGTGCACGACTGCAGGTCAGTTTCAGCTTTTTCGTAGGCATCAAGCATGTTGAACAGCTGAGCCAGGTAATTCTCCAGCGTGCCAAAGTTGGAAAAAATATACCCAATCGGGTTATTGATTTCATGCGCAATGCCGGCCGCCAGTTGGCCAATCGAGGCGAGTTTTTCGGATTGAATCAAATGCTCTTTGACTTCAGAAAGCCTGGTATATAGGGTTTGCAGCTCGTCGTTGCGCTTGAGCAGTTCATGCTCTGCAGCCTCTCTTCGGTTCACATCCTCACGCAGGGTCTGGTTCACTGCGGCCAGTTCAGATGTGCGTTGCTCAACGATTTGCTCGACTTCCAGTTGAGCCTTCATAAGGGCTTCTTCGGCCACCTTGCGTTCGGTGATGTCCTGTACGGTTTCGATGGCACCCACCAGTTCACCATGCTTGTTGTAAATGGGGGCAGCAGTAAAAAATAACCAGCGGCCACCGTTGCCCAAGTTAAGAAAAAAATGTTCAGCCTCATACGCATGGGGAACTTTGAGCGAACTGCGGTAGCTGCTTTGGTACAGGTCATTGACGGCCTGTTCCATCAACCCGTCCACGATCAGATCCACCATCATGGGGCGGTCGTCGCCATAAAACACTTTACCAATGTCTTTGTGACCAAGCGCCCGAGCCGCCGTGATGTCCAGCGTCAGGGCGCAGGCCTGGTTGAAGTGCGTCACCACATGCGCCTTGTCAATAACAAAGGTGGCCACTGGGCTGGCCTCAAAAAAGAGAGACGGGTCAACGCTTGACCCAGATAGGTTCAAAGTTGAAGTGGTGGCAGATGAATCCGTCATGAGTTCACCTTCAGGCTGGGGTGGGGGAGTCTGCCGCATCTGGCTGTTTAAGCGGCAGCGTGACTCTGAACGTACTGCCTTGGCCAAGCTCGGATTGGACTGTAATTTTGCCGTGGTGTTTCTGAATGATGCCATACGCCAGTGACAGCCCCAGACCAGTGCCTTTGCCGACTGGTTTGGTGGTAAAAAAAGGCTCAAAAATGCGTTCTAGGTGCTCTGGTTTGATGCCTTTGCCGGTGTCCTGAATTTCCACCCAGGCATGGCTCTCTGACAGGCCGGTGCGGATGGTGATGGTGCCGTGCGCCTCAATGGCGTGTGAGGCGTTGATCAACAGGTTCATGAACACCTGATTGAGCTGAAACGGAAAACATTCAATTTGCGGCAATCCGGCAAACTCCTTGACCACTTCGGCTTTGTATTTGAGTTCGTTCCAGACCACCCGCAGGGTGCTTTCCAGGCCCATTTCGATGTCGGCCCATTGCCGCTCTGATTCGTCCACGTGTGAGAAGTTTTTCAAATCCTGCACGATGCGTGTTACGCGTTGCAGTCCGTCGATGGATTCTTTCAACAGGTCGGGGGCATCGACGCGCAAAAAAATAAGATCAATTTCGGCCTTGACCTGATTGATTTGTTGGTTCAATCCCTCTGGCAGTGCTGGCTCAGCCTGTTCGTAGGCGGCGATCAGTTTGAACAGGTCATGAACATAGTTTTGCAAGCTGCCCAAATTGGAATTGACAAACCCGACCGGGTTGTTGATCTCATGCGCCACACCGGCAGCCAGTTGGCCAATCGAAGCCATGCGCTCGGATTGCAGTAACTGGTTTTGTGCGGTTTCAAGTTTGTGAATCAATAATGACTGCAACTCTTTGTCGTGTTCCAGTTTTTCGTTGGCGGCGTGCAGATCGGCGGTGCGCTCCAGCACCCGGACTTCAAGAAAGTCGCGCGACTCCCGCAAGGCTGTTTCAGCCAGCGTGCGTTTGGTCACATCCTGAAAATTAAACACCCGTCCGATGATTTGCTCATGCAGGTATTGCGGGCGTGAACCAAATTCAAAAAAACGCCCGTCATGGTGGTGCAGCAGGTCGTGATTTTCAGAACTGTCTAGCACCGCGTTCAGGCGCTGGCGCAGCAGTTCTGGCTCAAGCACCTGATCCACAATAAAACTCAACAAGAGCGCCCCGTCTGGGTCATTGAGCAGCGCCTGCGGGATTTTCCACATTTGGCCAAACAGCCGGTTCATGCTGTTGACCTGACCATGCCAATCCAGCACCAGAATGCCGTCGCCTGTGGACTCCAGTGTGGCGCGCAATTGCGACAAGGTGTGAGCCAGTGCGTCTTCGGCTATTTGTTCATCTTTGGACGGCAGGGCTCGCACCAGCAGCAACGCCGGCTCAACGGTGCTGATGAGTCGCACCGATTTGCGCACCGCCAACAAGTCACCATTGCTGCAACGGTATTGACCCTCTTGTTCGTTCACCGGCTGAATTTGGCCACTCTGTACATCCTGCCAGTAAAACAAATCTGTTAAATCGGTTTCGACATCGGTGATGGACAAGCCCTGCAATTGCCCGGGCGCGTAGCCAAGTGCTTGTTCGGCGCTGGCATTGGTCTGTTTGATCTGCAGACTTTGGGGCTCGACCAGCAGCAGCAGATCGGGACAATGGTCGAGCATCAAACGGGCAAAACCACTCATTTCTTGTCTCCCTGCGGGCGCTTGGAAGAGGCATCAAAATAATAGCTCACACGCTTGCGTGGACTGAGGTAGTTGTAGGCCTCGCGTGCAATTTGAATCGGCCGGATGGCTTTGGCAATGCTCACCTCCTGTTCACTTTCCATGTCCAGATAAATGGCTTCATCCTTGGGTACTTCCGGGTCATAGACCATCACCACCGGCTTCATCGGTTTGGCGGTGTTGACCGTCACCACCATGCCCAGCGCACCATTGGAGAGTTGCACGATGGTGCCAGGTGGATAGACCCCCAGGCAACGGATCAGCACTTGTAAAAATTTGCCGTCAAATTTGGGTCGCAGTTTGGCGAACATCAGTGACAGGGCTTCGTGGGGTGTCAAGGCATCGGCCAGGTTGGCTGGGTTACACAACTCGTCGTAGTGATTGGCAATGACCACCAGGCGCGCCAGCGGGTTGATGGCTACCCCTTGCAGCTGGTTGGGGTAGCCGCTGCCATCGTTGTACTCATGGTGCTCGCGGATGATGGCAATCACCGGCGTGGCCAGCTTCATGTGCTGGGCAATTTCGACCCCAAAGAGCGGGTGCATTTCAAACAGCTTGCGCTCGGCTGGGGTCAAGGGCTCGGTTTTGAGCAGCACTTTGCCCGGTACTTCCTTGCGACCGATGTCGTGCAGCAAGGCTCCCAACCCAAGCACCCCGGCTGCATCAGGGGGCATGTTCAGGTCGCGCGCCATCATCAAGGCCAGCATCGTGACGTTGAGAGAATGAAAATACAAATCTTCCCCACCGAGTTTGTCGTTCATTACCTGAATGGCCAGTTCGGGAGCGGACAAAATCGAGTCGGCAATCTGTTTGACTAGACGGGTGGCCTGCGTCACCGTCTCTTGCGGTCGGCTGTACAGTTCTTTTTCAATGTTGCGGATGATGCCCACAGTGTCAACAAAAGCGTTTTCTATGCGTTCGGCCTGCACACGTTGCTCGCGCATGCGCGACAGCATGGCGCGTTTGGCTTGCATGATCGGCGATGGTTCGCAGGCGGTGTCTGCTGCCGACGGTGTCACTGGCATCGCAACTGTTTCAGCAGAGGTGTCAGACAAAGGTCTGGTCGTGGCGACGTCTGACACTGGTGCAACAGGGTCGCTTAAATCCGGGTTGATTCGAATGCATTTGAGCCCCAGCGCCTTGATTTCCTTGATTTGCGCTTCTGACTTGATCTTGAAATGGCTGAACGGAAACGGATGTTCAAACCATTTCATGTCCAGGTGGATGTATTGCCCCACCCGCAGCTGATCGACGGCAATGGTCAGTGCTTCAGCTACTTGCACAACCTGGCCCTGATGCTTGACCTGCCTGCAACTGTTGCAGCAGATCCTTGAGTTTCCGGTTGGCTGCCATTAGCTCGCGATTGGTGTTGTACACCTGGTTTTCAAGTTGCCGGTTGTCTTCGATCACCTGGCGGTATTCGATCGCCTTGTTGATTTGTTCGCGCAGCGCATCATCGTCCCAGGGCTTGGTCAAAAAGCGATATACAGCCCCCTCGTTGATGGCATCGGTGACCGACTGCAGCTCGGTGTAGCCCGACAGCACGATGCGAATGGTGTCCGGGTACAGCGCCTTGGCCGCGCGCAAAAAGTCAACTCCAGTCATGCCCGGCATGCGCTGGTCAGACAGGATGATGTCAACTCTATGCTCGGCCAATATTTTCAGACCCTCGGCGCCGTTGTTGGCGGTCAAAATCTGGTGTCCATCGCGGCGTAACAAGCGTTTCAGAGCCGACAAAATGTTGGCCTCGTCATCCACCAGCAGCAGTGTGCGCTGCGGTTTCTTCTGACGCAAAAGATGCTCTGGCAATTGGCGTGCTTCAGAAAAAAGCTGCTCAATTTCAGGCATCTTGACCGGTTTGGAAAAGAAGTAGCCCTGGATTTCGTCGCACAGGCTGGTGCGCATGATGTCGCACTGAGCCTCGGTTTCAACCCCTTCGGCAATCGCCTTCATGCCCAGGCCGTGGGCCATCGAAATGATCACTTTCACCAACATCATGTCGCTCGGGTTGGTGGCAATGTCGCGAACAAAAGATTGGTCAATCTTGACCTGGTCAAACGGGAAACGCTTGAGGTAACTCAGGGATGAATAGCCGGTGCCAAAGTCGTCCAGCGAGAGTTGGATGCCCAGTTCTTTCAGCGCGTGCAGCATGGCCTCGTTGCGCGGCACATCGTCCATCAGGGCGCTCTCGGTGACTTCGATGTAAATTTGCGCGGGGTCGATGCCAGACGTGTTCAGAGCCGAACGGACTTGCGCCACAAAATCGTTGTCACGAAACTGCAGGGGTGACGCGTTGATGGCCACATGTGGCACCATAATGCCCAAATCGAGCCAGTGACGCACGTCCTGACACGCCTGGTTCAAGACCCATTCGCCAATGCTGATGATCAGCCCGGCTTTTTCAGCCAGCGGAATGAATTGAACCGGCGAAACTTGGCCATATTCTGGGTGCGTCCAACGCAGCAACGCTTCAAGCCCACATATCTGTCCGGTCTGCAAATCCACTTGCGGCTGATACACCAAGCTCAATTCCTGGTTTGCAATGGCTTGTCGCAGGGCTTGGGTCATGGCTTCGTGTGCAAGCACCTGGTCATAGAGTTCAGTACTGAAGAACGCGTAAGTATTGCGCCCTTTGGCCTGGGCATTGCGCATTGCAATTTCAACCGCTCTGAACAAATCTTCAAAACGGGTGCCGTTTTCGGGGTAACTCACAATGCCGATCGAGGCGGTGACGCTCACCTCACGATCACCCAACTTGCAGGGTTGCGAAATGTTGCCAAGCATCTCGGTTGCCAAGTGGGTCGCACCCAGTTGATCGGTTCCTGGCAGCACCAGCACAAACTCTTTGCCACCCAGGTGAGCCACGGTGTCTTGCTCACGCACCGAAACGCTCAGTCTGCGTGCTGTCTCCACCAGCAATTGGTCACCCAGGTGGTGTCCCATGGTGTCATTGATGGTGCTGAAATGATCCAAGGCCACCAGCATCATGGTCAGCGGTTCGTTCGCACGCTGCACCATGCTCAGCGTCAATGCCGTGCGGTCTTGTAGCAGAGTGCGGTTGGGCAGCCCGGTGAGTGGGTCAAAGTATGACAACCATTGAATGCGGCTCTCCGCGGCCTTGCTTTGGCTCAGGTCACTGAAGTTGGCCACAAAGTGGGTGGTTTGACCGCGCAAATCGCGCAGCGCAGAAATCGCTAGCCACTCCGGGTAAATCGTCCCGTCTTTCCTTTTGTTCCAAATTTCACTTGACCAGCGGCCAACGCTGGTTAACGCGTCCCACATGGCTCTGTAATAGGCTGCATCTTGTCGCCCAGAGTGAAGGATGCGTGGATTCTGTCCGACCACCTCCGCGCGGTCATAGCCCGTGATTCGGCTAAAGGCGGCGTTCACGGCGACGATGATGCCGGCGGCATCGGTCACCGTGATCCCTTCTTGCGATTGTTCAAAGACCTGGTTGGCCAACTGCAACAGCCTGTCTTGTTCTTTGCGCTTGGCAATGTTGCGTATCACCCCCACCATGCCAATCAACTGCGCTTTGTCGTCATACATTCCATTGACGTTGACTTCTATCCAGACCCGGCTGCCGTCCTTGCAGGGTTGCTCTATTTCGCGTTGTAGCGGTGAAAAAGCCAGCCCTGCAGCGTGATCTGCGATGACTTTGGCGATGGCTTGCCGAACCTCATCAGCGTCTTCTGCTGCAACAATCGCCGACAAATTTTTCCCTAGCAACTCTTCGGGTTTGAAACCACTGAGCAGCTCAACCGCTGGGCTGATGTAGGTGAACTTCCCCTGCAAATCAGCAGTCCAGATCACGTCCTGGATGTTATGGGTCACCAGCTGCAGTTGATACTCACTCTTGCGCAGAGCAGCTTGGCTGCGACGCTGCTGCACAATGTGCCAGATGGCATCAGAGATCAGTCGAACGGTCTCTACGTCTTGTTCGTCATAGCGCGTTGATTTGTTGCCCACCCCCGTCATCATGCGCACCAAACCGCCGTCCATCACGGGTACGCTGATCAACCGCGCAAGATGGGCATGCCCCGCTGGCAAGCCGTGTTTGCCAGTCGCAGTGGCATAGTCGTTGATCACCACCGGTGCACGCTGGCGCAAGGCATCAGCCCAAATGCCAGCCTGGCTCACCGGGTAGTGGTTGTCATAGGCTGCGGTGCAGTAATTGGCCAGTGTGGCTTTGGACCAAGCCACCAGTTCAATCGTTTCCTGGTCTTCGTGCACCAGGTGAATGAACGCAATTTGACTGCCGGTGAGTTGCTCGGCCAATTCTTGGCCATATTGCATGAAGCCGCGTTCGTCCATGTGCTGTGAGGCTTCGGACAGATCCAACAAGGCTTCAGTACGCCGCGTTTTAAAGTCCAGCAAAACACGATGTTGATCTTCTGAAGCAGTAATTTGCGCTAACAGGCGACGCAACAGGGTGTGCAGCAGCCAAGTGGTGATGGCTACAAAAAACCAGCCTTTGAAAGTGCTGATGCGGGCGAGCTGAAAAGGGTCAGACACCAGCCAGGCGACAACTTGATCTGAGAGCGTTATCCACAGACTGGCAAATGCCGCATAAATCCATACCAGTCGGCTCGCACTGTGCTTGGGCTGAAGTGGGGGTGGTTCAGACGGCGGTGGGCTCATGACGTTCCAATGGGTGGAGTGATCATGGTGGGCAGTTTACATACACCCAACGCGCTTGGGTGATAGATGCTGTGCCCTAACGACGTTACGTGCCATAGCCTTGATCTAACGCAAGTGCATGTGGCTGATGAACGGCTTAGGGATGCGGAAATTGCAAATGTACCGTTTATGGCGAGTGCTGACGGGATGCAGTGCTAGGCGCAAGACGCGCCGTTTAGCTCTGCTAAACAAGTG
>MNXW01000097.1 GCA_001871515.1 Comamonadaceae bacterium CG2_30_57_122 | reverse complement strand
AATGGCAACGCTTGCGCCGGTGCAGCCGGCGCCGTCACAGCATCGCGCAGTGGCGAGTTCGATGCCAGCACGCCAAAATAGCGATGCCGGTGCGTGCGTGGCGGTGGCATCAGTGCGGCAATGCGGTCGATCAACTCCAGCAGTGTGAGGTGCAGTTCGTCTACCTTCGCACCTGGCTTGTCACTGGTGGGCGCGCTGCGTTGCTTGGCACAGCGGTACACCAGAGCAGCCCCCTTCTTTGCTAAGGCGATCCATGGCAAAGGGTGGGCGGGCGCAGTAGCGAAGTTGCGCAGCAGCGCAGCAGCCGCTTCAGTGCAGCGCGGTCGTGCGCCTCTATGCACACACCCGCATCGACCGAGAATCCGCTGTGCTGGTAGGCCAACATCTCTTTGGCCAGGAAACTCTCCAGCAGCCCACGCCCCACGAAGGCGCGCCATCACGGCCGCTCCGTCCACCCTGAGCACCGGCACTTGCACACCAAAGGCGGGTGCATGGCTTGCCTGGTGCGCAGCTTCGGCGGCGGCAACCAACAATTTGCTGGGCATGCAACCGATGCGGGCGCAGGTGATGCCATGCCTTCGGTAAATTCACCATTGCCATCAGGTATGAAGTCAATGTTTTCCGCGTGCTGTGGCGCCTGCCATGTCTGCATCACAAACGGATCATTCACTGCAAGGCAAATGAGGCTGTCGATGCCATTCGCCTTGAACACACCGGCGAGCTCATTAAAACGCGGCAAGTGCATGCTGGAGCAGGTGGGTTTGAAAGCAACCGGCAGCGCAAACAGCACCACCGTTTTGCCTTTGAACAAAGTGTTGCTGTCGACCTTTTGCCATGCCCCATCGCCCCGGATCGGGAACGTGACCTACAGGACTTTGTGACCTTCGCGTGATTTCAGCATGGGTTTCATTGCGTTTGTGTGGTGCGTGTGGCGTGAGCGTTGCCTGGAGATTTTTAGCGGCGCTTGATGGCATCCTTGACGGAGTCTTTAGCGTCTTCAACGACTTCCTTGGCGTCGCCAAGCCGTTTTTCTGCTTTGCCCGTCACTTGTTTGTGGATGCCTTTGGCCGCTTGATCTTTGTTACCAACAAGCTTCCCAGCTTCTTCCTGGACTTTGCCGACAAGGTCTTTCACAGTGCCGTTGACTTGATTTTTGTTCATGATGGCTTTCCTTTGATGTTGAGCGATTGGTTTCGAAAGTGAGTCAGTGGATGACTCAGGCTCGAATCCTATGGCGTCAGCGTCACTTCCTCTGTGTGATTGCGCACAGAGGACTGTGGGCAAATCTCAGTTGGCGATGGCTGGCAGCTGCAACACAAACTCTGCCCCGCCCTCGGCGTGGTTGATGGCGCTGAGTGTGCCGCCATGGCGCTCCACAATGCCGTAGCTGATGGACAGACCCAACCCCGTGCCTTTGCCCACCGGTTTGGTGGTGAAGAAAGGCTCGAAAATTCTGGACATCACCTGCGGCGCAATGCCGGGGCCGTTGTCGTGTAACGAGATCACCACCCGATTGGCTTCGCGCCGGGCGCAGATGCGCAGCTTGGGCGTGACACCAGTTGGGCTGGCCGCAGCATCGTACGCGTTCTGAATCAGGTTCATCAGCACCTGCAGCAGTTGCCCGGCGTTGCCCATCACGGCGCAGCCTGGGCAGCCCTGAAACGCCACGTCAAAGTCGAGCTTCATGCCGGTGCGCACCCAGTGGATGGCGCGCTCGACCACTGCATCGATCACGACCACCTCGCACTCTTCACCGTCCAGCACCGAAAAACGTTTCAGACCGTCCACAATGCTGGCGGTGCGCTGGGCTCCCTCGATGGTGCCTTCCATGAGGGACGGCAGGTCTTTCAGGATGTGCTCAATGCGCAGCTTTTCCGCCAGGGCGTGCAGGGTGGCGTTGTGGCTCAGGCAGGCTTCGGCGTGCAGTGCGTCCAGGTATTGGCGCAGCCGCGTGGTGTAGCGGTTGAGCACATGCACGTTGCCCAGCACAAAGCTGATCGGGTTGTTTAACTCGTGCGCCACACCGGCTACCAGGCGGCCCAGTGAGGACATTTTTTCGGCATGCAACAGTTGCTGCTGGGTGAGCTTGAGGGCTTCGTGCGCCTCGTGCAGCTGCCGGTAGGCGCGCTTGATTTCGGCCATGGGGCGGCCTACAAACACATAACCCACGCAGCGCCGCCGGTTGTCATAACGCGGGGTCACGGTGAAATCAACCGGCACCGCCTGCCCGGCGCCGTCGCGCAGCATAAGCTCCACCGTGTCGCCTTGACGCAAGTTAGAGGTGCGCTGCATCATGCCCTGCAGCAAGTCGGTGCCTTGGTCGTTGTGCAACAGGCTGTGCATGGGCATGCCCATCAGCGCTTCGTCCGTGTTGCCCACCAACTCGCACAGGGCCTGGTTGGTTTGCTCGATTTGGCCTTGCGCGTCGGCCGCCACCAGCACGTCTGACATGGATGACAGCAGGCTGAACACCAGCTGTTGCGAGGCTTCTAGCTGCGCGTTTTTTTGCTCTAGCGCCACTTCATCGGTCAGCAGGCGTGAATAGACCTCGTCCATTTTCTGGATCACATCCAGCCAAGCCCCGTCGTCGAGCCCTTCATGCGGCTGTGCTGCGGCAGTCAAATCGGGTGGTGTCAGGTTCATGGGCGCAGCCCTGTCAATGCACGGTGCAGACCATGCAGGGGTCAAAAGAGCGCACGATGTGCTGCACCGCCACCGGGGCTTTGTCGCCCTCAGCCACTGGCGCCCCCACCAAGGCGGCCTCTAGCGCACCGGGGTTGCCCTGGCGGTCACGCGGCGAGAAGTTCCAGCTGGTCGGCGCAATGATCTGGTAATTGGCAATGCGACCGTCACGGATTGACAGCCAGTGCCCCAGACTACCACGCGCCGCTTCACACAGCCCATAGGCATCAGCGTGATCGGGCAAATGGGTTTCCACGCAACACTCGGCCTCGGGCACGATGGCGCGCAGAACCTGCTCGGCCAAGATCACCAGGCGAGCCAGTTCCAGGGAGCGTGCCAGGACACGGGTCAACACATTGCCACGGCTGCGTTGCCACAGCGCGCGAATCAACGGCTGGCCGTCTGCCAGCTGGCGCGCCAGGGCACCGGTTTCCAGCACCTGGCCGTCCAGGCGCGGGGCTTTGTTCCAGGTGTAGGCCTCGGGTTTGTCGATCTGCGGCAGGGTCAAACCTACAGCAGGTGGCAGGGCTGCGCCGTCATCCGCCAGCCAGGCGTGGCGGGCATCTTCGGCAATTTGGCTGATGTTGACGGGTTCAAGGGTGTGGCCATTCCACACGCCCGGTGCCATGGCGTAAGCACCGCCAGGCTCGGCAAAGCCACCGTAACTCAGCGTCAGGTCTGGCCCCCGGCCCAAAGCCTCCAGCCCCAGGTCTTGCGCGATGGACAAAAACAGCCGCAGGTCGCCCCGCAGTGGGTCGTGGGCGTGCCACTTTGTGAGTGCTTGCTCACTGCTCAGCGCAATCACTTCTTCCAGTGGTGCGCCATAGAGCACGCGCTCCAGAAAACCGCGCATCTCAGCCACGCGTGCGCCCAGCCGGTAACGCTCAGAGTTGTTGATGCCGCGGGTCGACCCGCCCGGAACAATCGACTGGGTGTGGGGCCACTTGCCACCCAGTGTGCCCATGATCTGCAGCCAGCGCTGGCGCACGGCCACGGCTTCGCGTGCGTGTTCTCCCGACGTGGTGGAAAAGCGCTGCAGTGCCTGCGCATGCCAGGGCCGGTCTGCGTACACCTCGCGGGTGAAGTCGGGCATGAAGAACAGGTAAAAGTGTGTCAGGTGGTCGGCCGCGTTCTCGCAGGCCAGCATCAGGTTGGCCAGCAGCACACCGTTGGGCGGCGGCACCACGCCACACGCTGCCGCCAGCGCGCGTGCTGCCGCGACCGATTGGGTGACCGAGCAAATGCCACAGATGCGTGGCACATAAACCAAAGCATCCAGCGGGTGTTTGCCTTGCAATATCTGCTCAAAACCCCGGTACATGGGGGCGTTTACCCAGGCTTGCCTGACCTGGCCGTCTGCCACGTCAAGGCGAACTTCCAGGTCTCCTTCGACCCGGTTGAAGGGCCCTACCAGCAAGCGTGTCATTTCAGGCGTGTTTTCTTGATCATGGGCGTCATCACCACGTGGCTGGAGGTGGCGTTGAGTTTGACCCGTTTCGGGGTGGCGGATTTGGACAGCGATGCCAGCGCCACAAACCAGGCCTTGTGCATGTCGGTGGGCAAGCCAATCGGAATGCCCGCCACCTTGGGGGTTTGGTCAAAGCGGTGGCCCGGTTCTTCAAAGCCGGGCTCGGTGCAGCTGATGCAGGCATAACCACCGCGCACGCAAGAGCCTTCACCGTTCCACAGGCGGATGTTGCAGTCGGCATGCGCCTGCGTGCCCTTGCAGCCCATGTTTTCCATCATGCAACCCAGGTCGCCCGGTGCTTCGGCACTGGCCTTGTATTCATAATATTCGTTGCGGGTGCAGCCGTGGTGCACCAGCTGGTCACTGTAGAAACGCGGGCGGCCCAAAGCATCAAGCTGCTCTGCCTGCAGGGGGCGCGCATCCGCCAGGGCGGCCAAGGTTTCCAGCACCCATCCCGGGTGCGTCGGGCAGCCCGCCACATTGATCACTGGCAAACCAGCGCGGCTGCGCCAATCGCTGCCCAGCAAGCCGCCCAATTGATCGCCTTCGTATTGCAAACCGCAGGCATCGGTGGGGTTGCTTCCCGCAGCAGTGATGCCACCAAATGCGGCACAGGTGCCGATAGCCACGACGTGCTGAGCCACCGCGCTCAGGCGCTGCACCCAGGTCATCATCGGCTCCTGGGTACCCGCCAGCAGGTGAAACCGGCCCGTGCCCTTGGGGCCGCGCAAGATGGAGCCTTCAATACACAGCGCGTGCAGCGACGTTTGGCCGCTCAGACAAGCCAAGATGACCTCCAGCGCTTCGTGCGCCGTCTCCAGCGAGAGCGACGGGTGCCACAGCAGGTTGATGCCTGCCTGGCGCAACTGGCCCCGAAAATCCGCCGTGTCGGCACACAACAGCGACATGCTGCAACCGCCGCAGCCACCCGACTGCAGCCACAACACGTTAAAAGTGGCATCACGCATTGGCCTGCCCCTCCAGACCAAACCTTGCCAGCTTTTGTCGCAAGCCCACGCGTGACAAGCCCAGTTCTTTGGCGGCGTGGGTTTTGTTCCAGCGGTGGCGCAACATGGCTTCACGCAGCATCACCGCCTCCACGGCATCCAGGCGTTCCTGCAGGCTGCCGACTTGCGCCAGAGGGCTGCCCTGCAAAGCCGCGGCCTTGCCCGGCTGACCATACAACACGCGCTGGGAGAACGAGGTGGCGGACACGGTTTCGCCATCCGACAGGGCTACCGCGCGAAAGATTTCGTTCTTGAGCTCACGGATGTTGCCGGGCCAGGAATGCGCCAGCAAATTGGCCGCCACATCTTTTGAAAAACGAACGTTTGGACGGCCAAGCTCCTGACCAGCGCGTGATAGCAACATGTGGGCGATGGGCAGGATGTCGGCGCTGCGCTCACGCAGCGGTGGCACCGACAGCGTCAGGCTGGCAATGCGGTAATACAGGTCTTCACGAAAGTGGCCGGATCGCACGTCCTGTTCCAGGTCGCGGTGGGTGGCGGCGATCACCCGCACATTGACCAGCACCGCGCGGCTGGCACCCACGGGGCGCACCTCACCTTCTTGCAACACACGCAGCAATTTGACTTGGAAAGCGGGCGAGGTGTCGCCAATTTCATCCAGAAAAATGGTACCGCCATTGGCTCGCTGAAACAGACCCAGATGGTCTTCAAAGGCTCCGGTAAACGAGCCGCGCTTGTGGCCAAACAGCTCGGATTCGAGCAGCGTGTCAGACATGGCGGCACAGTTTTCCATCACAAAAGCACGCTCATTGCGCGGGCTGGCGTAGTGGATGGCGCGAGCCAGCAGCTCTTTGCCAGTGCCTGATTCGCCCGTGACCAGCACCGACAGGTCAAAGCGTGCCACACGGGCGGCCATTTCACACACTGCATCCAGTGGGCTGCCGGGCGCGCGCACCATGCTGTCAAAGTCAAAGGCCGCGTGGGCGTTGGCCAGTGAGGTTTGTTTGCGCTGGCGCAGCACGGGTGCGCTGGTGCGCAGCTCCAGGTTCAGGCGCTGCGTTTGTATCTGCAGGTGACGAGCCTCGACGGCATTGCTCACGGTGGCCAGCAGGTAATCTGGTAGCCAGGGTTTGGGCACATATTGGTAAATGCCCGCCTCGTTGATGCCAGCAATGATGTCCTGCGAATCGGTGTAACCCGAGATGATGATGCGCACCGTGTCGGGCCACTGCTCGCGCACCTCCTTGAGGAACTTGACCCCGGTGGTGCCAGGCATGCGCTGGTCGCACAGGATCACGCTGACCTCATGCTGCTCCAGCAGGGCATGTGCGGCCTCGGCCGAGTTGGCGGTCAGCACCGAAAAATCTTCTTCCAGGTTGCGCCGGATGGCATCCAGCGAATGCGTCTCGTCGTCCACCACAAGCACCAGCGGCAACACGACTTTTGAGGAGGGCAGACCTGGGGTATTCATGTGGGTTTGGGTGTGGTGGACGCAGGTTTCAGCTCGCGATGCAGCGCCAGGTGGCGGGGTGTCCAGGCGTGCGGTTTGCGAAAGACAAAATGATGCCGTGCCACATGGTAGCTGGGGTCAAAGCCATAAAAATTGCGTTTTATCCGGGTTAGTTCTTCGTCGCGGTAGGTCGCCAAAGACTTTTGCATTTCATCATGTTCGCGTTGCGCCTGCTTGGTTTCCAGTCGTTGTGCCAGATCAGGGGCAGCCGCCATCGTCAGGCAGCGCGCCAGCACCTGGGCGCTGAACGCGCCACCGTCTGCGCCAAAACAGTCGTCCAGCACGCCGTTGGCTACCGCCTCGGGGGCACTCAGCGGCAGGCGCTGCTGCATCAGCGTCAGGCTGGCCGCCTCACCCAGGCGGCGCGGCAGCGAATACGTCCAGTACTCCGAGCCATACAGGTTGCCCATGTTCTTGTAATGCGGGTTGAGCACCACACCAGCGTGTGCCCATACCACGTCAGCGGCCAGCGCCAGAAAACAGCCCCCGGCGCCGGCATTGCCATGCAGGGCAGCCACCGTGATGCGGTCGGTGAGGGTCAACACCTCCAGCGCGGCATCGTCAATGGCGTTGATGTTGCGCCAGGAGGCATCGGCGGCGCTGTCACCTGCCACGCGTTGTGCGGCTTCAATGTCGTGCAAGTGGATGCCGTTGGAGAAAAAGTCCTGGCCGCCCGCCAGTACCAGCACCTGCGTGGGCCGTGTGCGCACCCAGCGCAGGGCATCGCGCAGGCGCATGCATTGGCGCTCGGACATGGCCCCGTTGTGAAACTCAAAATCGAGCCAGCCGACCCGCGCGCCCTCCGAGCCAAACTCGCGGTAGCGCAGCTCGTCCCATTCATCGTCGTCTCGCATCAGCGGGGCCGCCAGCTCGGGCAGATTGGCGACTTGCGTGGCAAACACCCGCGTGGCGGCGAGTTTGAGCACGCTGGTGCCGTCAGCGCGTGCCGCAGTGCCATCGTCCGGACGCACATGGCCAATCCACACCGCGCCATCAACCGTGCGTTTAAGCAGAGCCGGGCCACGGCGTGCCAACACCTCGCCTGGCAGGCTGGCTGCAAAGGGGTTCATGACGGCATAACTGGCGGGGTGCGCGTCAAACAAACGACACGGCTGACCCCACAACACATCCAGCACCCCCGGAAAGCCATCGCCCGCAGCGATCTTGCGCAGCACCACAGGGGTGGTGTCACGCGCCCAGTCAATGCGCCGTGCGCTTTGCGGCATCAAGGCGTGCCATTGGCCTGAGCGGCTAGCGTCATTTTGAGCGCCACTTGCAGCAGCGGGTGCCAGTTGCCCTGGTACAAAACGCGCCAGGGCGCGACCTACCGCCACCACGGCGGCTTGGGTGACCTCGCGCCGGTAAAGGCTCGACTTGGTGGCCTGCGGCCGAACGTCAAATGGCTCCCAGGCCCAGACCTCGCCCGCGTCCATTTCCTCGGCGGCCTGAAGCACCGTCACGCCCCATTGGGCGTCACCTCGCATCATCATCCAGTCCAGCGCGCTGGGGCCACGGTCGCCAGGCACGCCGGGGTGCACCACCAGGCACACCGTGCGCGCCCAGACCGACTCGGGAATGCGTCGCTTCAAAAACGGGGCCAGCACCAGATCGGGCTTGAACAGGGCCACCGCTTCTTCGGTGACCACGTCGGCAATGTCCAGTTCTACAGAGACGTCATGGCCTTGCTGGCGCAGCAGGCCAAACAAACGCTGGGTCAGGCTGTTAAAGCTGTGGGTGAGAAGAAGGATGCGCATGCTTGTATTTGTCTATAATGTACATATATTATGTGCAGATGGGGTATTTATGTCTATTTCAATCGCCCAATCGCGCCAGCAGCTGTCGTCCTTGATTGCACTCGCACAGCAGCAGCCCCAAGTCATCACCAACCGCAACAAGCCAGTGGCGGTACTGGTGTCTGCCGAGTATTTTGCAGGCCACCAAGCAATTGCGCAGACCGAAGCGCAGAGCTTTTTTGACCGCGTACAAGGCTTGCGGAAAAAATTTGCACCGCAAGACGACACCGGGCTTGACGCTGCGGTGTCTACTGCACGGCAAACAGCGTGGCAGCGTGGCAATGCCTTTTCTGACAAGGTCTGAAACTGACGCCATGAGTGGAAGCATCGTTTTAGCGGACACGAATGTCATCAGCGAATTCGTCAAAAAAACACCCAACACGCGCGTGATGCAGTGGCTGCAGTCGGTGGAGTTGATGGCAATTTCGGTTGTTACCCTGGAAGAAGCGCACTTTGGCCTGGCCTGGCAGCCCAATACCCGCAAATTGGCCTTGTTCAATGCGCTGGTGGCGCAGCTGCATGCGGTTTACCCCATCACGCCAAGCATCGCGCAACGCGCTGGGGCGATGCGCGGGCAATTTCAGGCCCAGGGCATTGTTCGCAGTGCCCCCGACATGCTGATCGCCGCCACCGCCATGGAGCACCAACTGGTGTTGGCCACACGCAATGTGCGCGACTTTATGGGCTGCGGCGTGCAAGTGGTGAACCCGTTTGATGAATAACGGACAAGGCACGCATTAACAAATGCGCGGCAGCTGCTCACCACTGAGCCAGTCCACCACACGCCGCCCGCCAAACTTGGTGTTCATTTGCACAAAGCAGTGGCTGTCTTCAATGACGGTGCCAATGCGTTGCGCGCCTTGCCCCAGCGGGTGGGCGCGCATGGCGGACAGCAGGGTGTCGGCCACCTCGGGCGCACAGATGGCAATCAGCTTGCCTTCGTTGGCTACATAGAGTGGGTCTAGCCCCAGCAGTTCACACGCCGCCTCCACCTGCGGCAGCACCGGAATGGCGGCTTCGTCAACCATCATGCCCACTTGCGACTGGCGCGTGATCTCATTGAGTGTGGTGGCCAGGCCGCCGCGGGTCGGGTCGCGCAGCACATGCAGGTCGCTCGGGTTGGGCAAGGCTTGCAACATGCTTTGCACCAGCGTGTGCAGCGCGGCGGTGTCGGACTCAATGGCGGTGTCGAACGCCAGCGACTCGCGCAGCGACATCACCGCCACGCCGTGTTCCCCCAGTGTGCCGGACACCAAAATGGCATCACCCACCCTCGCGCTGCGGCCATCAATGCAAAGGCCCGGCGGCGCAATACCCACCCCGGTGGTACTGATGAACACGCCGTCACCCTTGCCTTTTTCCACTACTTTGGTGTCACCGGTGACGATCGGCACACCGGCTTCAAGCGCTGCAGCGGCCATCGAGTCCACGATGCGTTTCAGGTCCGCCAGGGGGAAACCCTCTTCGATGATGAAGCTGGCTGCCAGGTAAAGCGGCTTGGCTCCCGACATGGCGACATCATTGACCGTGCCGTGCACCGACAGGCAGCCAATGTCGCCCCCCGGAAAAAACAGCGGCGAGATCACATGCCCATCAACCGCCATGACCAGCCGTCCCTCAGAAGGCAAAGGCAGCAAAGCCCCGTCATGACCCTGGCGCAGGTAGGCGTTGTCAAAAGCGCGGGCAAACAGCTCGTCGATCAACTGGGCTGAGGCGCGGCCACCGGCACCGTGGGTCATGTCGATGTGACCGTGTTTGAAGTCGATGGGTCTGAGGTAATTCTTTTTGATGGACATGGCAAATGGGCTCAAATTATTTAGCTATGGATGTAATAGCTGCTTGCGCAATATCCACGCGGGCTACATCCCTAAATCGTCCATAAGAATAGTGCGCGGCACAGGCCCCTTCGTTGGACACCATGCACGACCCCATGGGGCTCTCAGGCGTGCACACGGTGCCAAACAGCTTGCAGTCGGCCGGGCGTTTGACACCCCGCAAAATGGCACCACATTCACACTGTTTGTGGTCGGGCACGCTGGTGTAGTGCAACTCAAACTTGCGCTCGGCATCCCAGGCGGCAAACTCCGGGCGGATTTTCAGGGCGCTGTAGGGCACCTCACCCAGGCCGCGCCACTCAAAACTCTCGCGCAATTCAAACACCTGCGACACCAGCTTTTGTGCGGCCAGGTTGCCCTCAGGCGTGACGGCTCTTGAAAACTCGTTCTCCACCACGGCGCGGCCTGCGTTCACCTGGCGCACCAGCATCAAAATGCCTTGCATCACGTCCAGCGGCTCAAACCCGGTGATGACCACCGGCTTGCGGTATTCCTCGGCAAAATGCTCGTAGGGTTGCGAACCAATCACGATGCTGACGTGGGCCGGCCCGATGAAGCCGTCAATCGGCACGGTGCCCAACTGGCGCACCTCGGCCGATTCCAGAATGTGCGTGATGGCCGAGGGGGTCAGCACATGGCAGCACAGCACGCTGAAATTACGCACGTCACGCGCCTTGGCATCACGCAGCACCAGCGCCGTGGGCGGGGTGGTGGTTTCAAAACCGATGGCCAGAAACACCACCTCGCGGTCCGGGTGTTGCTCGGCCAACGTCAGCGCGTCGTGCGCCGAATACACCATGCGAATGTCCGCGCCGCGCGCCTTGGCTTTGATGAGTGACAGGCTGTCACTGGCGGGCACACGCATGGTGTCGCCATAGGTGCAAATCATCACGCCACGGTCTAGCGCCAGGCTGATAGCCAGGTCAATGCGGCCAATCGGCAGCACACACACCGGGCAGCCCGGCCCGTGAATCATGCGCACATTGGGTGGCAACATGCCCGCAATGCCATAGCGCGAAATGGCGTGGGTGTGGCCGCCGCAGAACTCCATGAAACTGTAAGAGGTGTCGGGGCGCACTTCGGCGGCAATCTTGGCCGCGATACGGCGGGCGCTGTCGCCGTCGCGGAATTCGTCGATGTATTTCATAGCATTTCACGCATGTTTTGTGAGGGCTGCAAGGTGTTTTGTGCTGCAGAAAGCTCAGCAAACAGGGCCAGCGTGCGCTGCGCTTCTTCGGGGTCAATTTTGCCGATGGCGTAACCCACATGGACGATCACATAGTCGTCCGTTTGTGCATCGTCCACCAGGTCGATGGAGACTTCTTTGCGCACACCGCCTAGGTCGACGATGGCACGCAGCTTGGGTAACAGTTCCACCACGCGGGCGGGGAGGGCTAGACACATGATGGATCCCTTTGAATGCTATGTAAACAGCAGCTACTCACGCTTGTATGACGGAAGCTACAGCCATATTTTTATGTGAGATTGTTTTCTGGCCGACGTTGTTGCGATTTGCGCTGTGGATTTGGGGT
>MNXW01000245.1:859-3636 GCA_001871515.1 Comamonadaceae bacterium CG2_30_57_122 | reverse complement strand
CACCTCTTGGTTTTGTAAGCAAACCGATTGTGAAACGATTTCAGCCTATGGTCTTTTGAAATTTAACACGATGAAGTGTCAAATATTTCAACCCAAACCATCCATCAGGGATGCGGAAATTGCAAATGTACCGTTTATGGCGAGTGCTGACGAGATGCAGTGCTAGGCGCAAGACGCGCCGTTTAGCTCTGCTAAACAAGTGGATTGAAACGACGCAATGCGCCCGTCAGTGCCGCCGGAAAAGGGATATTTGTAATTTCTGCATCCCTTAGGCGGCACTTCGTGCCTGAATGATCCTAGTAGTTCGTTTCATCAAAACGGTTACAAAATGAATTCGATGAATTTTCCAGACTAGCTAGGCCAGAGGAGGCGACATAGCCGTAGCTATGGCAACGACGAACCACAACGCCAGGCTGGAAAGGCACGATTTTATGTAAGCGTTTTAATGGAACAGACTGCTAGATTCTTCAGTTGGGTGATTTCAGCCGCAGAAACCGGATCCTTGACTTTGGTGGCTGCCTTGGCTGTGCCGTCCAGGTTGAATTGCAGAATGGCTTCCATGACGGCATAGGCTTCGCGGAAAGCCGCTGGTGCTTTGGTAGCAAAGTCTTGTCGTACCAGTTCAATCGTTTCCCTTGCCCCGGCGGCTCCATCAAAATTGCCAAGACCTTCTTTGGCGATTTTGAATACGCATCACGCTTGCTCTGGTAGGTGGCGTACAGTGCCTTTTCTGCATCGCCTAAAGCCGCGCTCAGTGGTATGGGTGAGCAAGGTGGCTGCATAAACTTCAGTGGCTTTGGCCAGTTGGCTGTCCAACTCCTGCAGCCTTTTCGTGAAAACTGCAGGGTCGGCATCTCCAACGCCTGAAATGTGGTCGTTCAAACCCAGGTAGTGTTCAGACACAAACCCTTTCATGTGCCCAAGGTTTTCAATCGCCGGAACCCATGAGGTAGCCACTTCCCTGCCTCGTATTTGACCGAAATGTTTTGATAAAGTGAATTGGCCGCGCTGAGTGCGGCTAAAACCAGGATCACTGCCAAGCCCAGCATGATGCGCATGCGGATGCCAATGTTGTTCAAGCTCACAAAAACACCCCAGTCAAAGTCAATGGAAAGGTAGGAAGTTATTTTGGTGCAAAAACCTGACTTTTCAGCGGCTGGTCATGGCGGGATTGGCAGGCTATTACCGATAACAAAGTGTGTCGCACGTCCGTTGCGTGGCCGCAAAACGATGTTATTTGCCGCCCAGCAAAGCTTCTTTCAGCTTGAAGTCAGCCGGTGAATGACCCAGCCAGATGGACATCAGCGCGGCAAAGAATTCAGGCTCTTTGAAGGGCTCGCCCTGCGCGACACCTTTGACTATGATTTGCGTGCCTTTGCCAGGGATCCAGTCGATCTGGAAGGTGTCGCCGCTAACCAGCGACTTTTGAGCGGCAAATATTTCGCCCATGCGAATCAGGCCGGGAATCAACTTGGACATGGCAGCTTTGCCCATGTTGTCTTCAATGCCACGGGTCAGCAACCTGCCCAGCTCGTTAGGATTGATTGCACGCACCATGGTCACGTGCAAGCGTTTGGGGCCGGGTTGTTGCACTACTTTTTCCAGGGTGTCGGCCTTTTGTGTCAAATATAGGCCGGCTACATAAACCTTGAAGATCACTTTGTAGCGGGTGCCTGCGCCGTTGAGTTTTAGGGTGCTGCCGGCCACCGTGGCGCTGTCTTCAACTTTGACCCCGTTGATTTCTTGTGTGGCTGCCAGTGTATTCAGGCTTAGCAGACCCGCAAACAAGGCGGCGATGAAGAGTTTAGTGAAGATCATGTGAAATCCTTTATAAAAGAACGATCGTGCGATTTTTAAGAACTAATATTTTCTTCTCTCAGCAGAACATGTACAACAGGGTTTTCATGGGGGTCGGGCGTTCGGGATGGGGGCGCAGCCGTGCAAGCCTTTGCTACACTCTTTGCATGTTCATTCACCGGATTCACATCACAGGTTGCGGCGACCGGGGGGCTTGGCCCTGGCGCTGGCGCGGGTCGCATGCTGCGGCAGCGTGGTTCTGACAACTTTGCTTTTGCATAACAACTCGGTGGCCTGGGTGCTACCTGCTGAATCCCTGAAGTGTCCCTCCTGTGGGTGAATTCGAATCTTTTGAACGCCCTCAGCCCTGCATCGCAGGCGGAGCCGGGAAGGTCACTTGAAGTGCAGTCCTTCACTGAAAGACGATTGTGATTTCCGAACTTGAATTCAAACAACTCAAAGCGCAAGGCTTCAACCGCATACCGGTGGTGGCGCAAGCCTTTGCCGACCTGGAAACGCCGCTGTCGCTTTACCTCAAACTGGCCAACAGCGCGCCGTTCAGTTTTTTACTCGAATCGGTGGTGGGTGGTGAGCGGTTTGGCCGCTACAGCTTCATTGGTTTGCCAGCACGCACACTGTTGCGTTCTAGCGGGTTTGGTGACCAGGCACGCACCGAGGTGGTGACTGATGGCGAGGTGGTGGAAACTTCCCACGCCAATCCGCTGGACTTCATTGCTGACTACCAAAAACGCTTCAAGGTGGCGCTGCAGCCTGGTATGCCGCGTTTTTGTGGTGGTTTGGCGGGCTATTTTGGTTACGACGCGGTGCGCTACATCGAGAAAAAACTGCAGGCCACTTGCCCATCTGACGAACTTGGCACGCCCGACATTTTGTTGTTGCAGTGCGAAGAACTGGCCGTGATAGACAACCTGTCAGGCAAACTTTTCTTGATGGTTTATGCCGACCCAGCCCTTGCTAAC
>MNXW01000245.1:0-802 GCA_001871515.1 Comamonadaceae bacterium CG2_30_57_122 | reverse complement strand
CCCCCAAAGTGCAGGCCAGCGTTGGTCAGCCTGAGGTGCGCGACTTTGCCAAGATGGATTACCTGGCCGCCGTGGCGCGCGCCAAGGAATTGATTGCCGGGGGCGACTTCATGCAGGTGCAAGTGGGCCAACGCATCAAAAAACCGTACACCCAGTCGCCTTTGAGCCTTTACCGGGCGCTGCGCTCGCTCAACCCCAGCCCGTACATGTACTACTACAACTTCAGCGGAGCCACGGCTGACGGCGCTGATTTTCATGTGGTGGGCGCGTCGCCCGAGATTTTGGTGCGCCAGGAGCAAGTCACCACCAACGGCCAGGTTGAGCAAAAGATCACCATCCGCCCGCTGGCGGGTACGCGCCCGCGTGGTGCCACACCCGAGCTGGACAAGGCGGCCGAAGTGGAGTTGATCAACGACCCCAAAGAACGCGCCGAGCACGTGATGCTGATCGACCTGGCGCGCAACGACATTGGCCGTATTGCCGAAATTGGCAGCGTCAAGGTCACCGACGCGTTCTGTGTGGAGCGCTACAGCCATGTGATGCACATTGTGAGCAACGTCGAAGGCACGCTGCTGCCTGGCATGACCAGCATGGACGTGCTCAAAGCCACTTTTCCGGCGGGCACGCTCACCGGCGCGCCCAAAGTGCACGCCATGGAACTCATCGACCAGTTGGAGCCGACCAAACGCGGCCTGTATGGCGGTGCCTGCGGTTACCTGAGCTACGCGGGCGACATGGACGTGGCCATTGCAATACGTACCGGCATCATCAAAAACCAGATGCTGTACGTGCAGGCGGCCGC
>MNXW01000178.1 GCA_001871515.1 Comamonadaceae bacterium CG2_30_57_122 | reverse complement strand
CTGGAAACGCCTGATCAACATCGATGCCATGGTCGAAGAAGGCGTGATCGCCCCCGAAGACCTTGAGTTGTTGCACTACGTGGACGACCCCCAAGATGCCTGGGACATCATCGCGCAGTTTTACCATTTGTAATTTTTGGCTTGCTGCGCAGGGGCGACTTCAGCCGCCCATGACGAGCTGAAGCCCACCCTACAACCGGCATTGTGACGAACCCTGCAGTGCCCAGGCTTGACGCGCACCCAAGCCCACTGTCGCCCCAACTGTCCAGAACAGCAAGCTAACCCCCACCAGTGCACCGGCAGCCCCAAACAACATCGGCATGGCCACGCTGGAGGCATTGATCAGCATCAGCCGCAAGCCCAAGGCCTCGCCGTGGCGCGCCTCGGGCGTGATCTGGTGCAAGGTGCTCATGATCATCGGCTGCACCGAGCCCAAGGACACACCCAACAGCACCGAGCACAAGCCCATACCCCACGCGGATTGCATGAACGGATAAATGGCAAACAAGCAAGCCGTGGCCAGCATGGCAGCGGTGATGACCACACGTTCTTGTAAATTAGAGGCCAGCCACGGCAACGCCACCCGGATGCCGGTAGCAGCCAGTGCGAACCCGCCCAGAATAGCCCCTATAGCCGACGCACTGAGGGCGCGCTCATGGCCCAGCACCGGCACCACAAAGGTGTGCACGTCCCAGCACGACGACATCAACCAGTTCACCAGCAACAGGCGGCGCATCTGCGGCTGGCGCAGCAAATCCCAGGCGCGCTGCGATCCGGCTGCGCCGTCCTGCTTCAGCGGCGGTAATTCACGCGTGCGGCGCACCAGCAGCCAGGACAAACCTGGCAACAAGGCCAGCGCCGCAAACGCCAGGCGAAACCCGCCCACATCAATCAACACCCCGGCCAGCAAGGGGCCGACAAAGTTGGACAGCGCCGGGCCAATCGACAACCAGCTGAAAAATCGCTTGCGATCCACCGCGTTGCGGGCACAACGCCCCACATGCCGCTGCAAACTGATGGCACCCACCCCCACAGCACCACCGGTCAGCAAAGCCACCAAGCACAGCACACCATACATCGGCCACAGCGCGGCCAGCGTTGCACCCAGGGCACTGGCCATCAGACACCAGCGCACCGGCCGCAGGTAGCCATGGCGGTCCACATAGCGCCCGGCCGGCAGCGCCAGAAACACTTGGGTCAGCGCAAAAAGGGCCAACAACGCGCCCACCGCTGCCGCGCTGTAACCAGCGCGTAAAGCCAACAAGGGTGCGGCCAGACGCATACCCGCCATGCAGGCATGCAAACACACATGGCCGCCAATCAACCGGGCCAACGCCGGGTTGTCCAGTGTGCGTGCCGCCGCTGCGCTCATGCGTCCAAGTTGTCGTCTGTGCCCTCGCCCAGCGGCGTTGCGTCCATAGCCAGCAGGGTGGCGCTTTGACTCTCGGGTAAAGCCTCAACGGTTTTGAGCGCCCGCCCCATGGCGCGGCTGCGGGTTTGCGCACCGTCAATGGTTTTGAGCACGGTTTCGGTTTGCGCCTTGACCTTGGCCAGCACATCGCCAAACTTGCCAAATTCGGTTTTGACCGCGCCCAGCACCTGCCAGACTTCACTGGAGCGTTTCTCCAGCGCCAGCGTTCTGAAGCCCATTTGCAAGGAGCTGAGCATGGCCAGCAAGGTGGTGGGCCCGGCCAGCGTGATGCGCAAGTCGCGTTGCAAGGCCTCCATCAGGCCCGGGCGGCGCAAGACCTCGGCGTACAGGCCTTCGGTGGGTAGAAACAAAATGGCAAAGTCGGTGGTGTAAGGCGGTTCGATGTACTTGTCGGCAATTGACTTGGCTTCCAGGCGAATGCGCTGCTCCAGCGCCTTGCCAGCCAGCTCGGCCTGCAGGGCATCGGCACGGCCTTGGGCATCCAGCAGGCGTTCGTAATCTTCGTTCGGAAACTTGGCATCAATCGGCAACCACAAGGGCACGCCGGTATCCGACTTGCCGGGCAGTTTGATGGCAAAGTCGACCACGTTTTTGCTGCCCGGGCGGGTGGCGATCTGGGCGGCGTATTGGTCGGGCACAAACACCTGCTCCAACAGGCTGGCCAGTTGTGCCTCGCCAAAAATACCCCGGGTTTTGACGTTGGTGAGCAGGTGTTTCAGGTCGCCCACGCCCTGTGCCAGGGTTTGCATTTCACCCAGGCCTTTGTGCACCTGCTCCAGCCGGTCGGCCACCTGTTTGAAGCTTTCACCCAAGCGTTGCTGCAAGGTGGACTGCAGTTTTTCATCCACCGTGGCGCGCATCTCGTCAAGCTTGGCGGCGTTGCTGGTTTGCAGCTGAGCCAGTTGCTGGTTCAGGGCATCGCGCACGGCGGTCATGCTGCGGGTGTTGGCATCACCCATCTCGGCCAGGCGGCGGGCGGTGGATTCACCCACACTGGAGAGCTGGGTGTGCAAGGTGTCCGCCAAGGTTTTTTGCATCAAAGCGAGTTGCTGGCCAAAGGCATCAATTTGCATGTTTTGCGTTCGCGTGGCCTCGGCGCCCTGCTGGGTCAGGGTCTGCTGAAAGATGGCCAGGTTTTGACTCAACTCTTGGCGTGCGCCCTGGCTGGACTGCGCGATCTCACGGCGCAGCTCACGCTCCAAGCGCTCCGAGCTGGTTTTAACCAGTTGCACCAACGCTTGCTGCTGAGCCAACTGGCTGGCCTGAAACTGGGTTTGTTGCGCCGCCTGATCCGCAGCGGTTGTGCCGTTGCCACGGCCGCGCCACCACAGCGCCAACAGCAGCAGCGTGTTCACGCCAGCCAAAACCACCCCCCACCACCACACAGAATTGTTCACGTTTGCCAGTCTCCTTGGGCTCTATTGTGGTTCAAAACCATTGGCAACCCAGATCACTTCTGGCTTTAATTTTCATATGACAAATTGGCCTCTAGCCCTTATATATAAAAGGCTAGCAGCTATCAAAATAATAATTAATTCAAGGGTGTCAAGGCTTTGCCGTGCAGCAAAAAACCGACCAGGTTGTCGGCAGCCAGCTGCGCCATGGCCAGGCGGGTGGGCGTGGTGGCACTGGCAATGTGCGGGGTCAGCACCACGTTGGGCACGGTGAGCAAATCCGGATGCACCGCCGGTTCGCCCTCATACACATCCAGCCCGGCGGCTGCAATCACATGATTTTTCAGCGCCTGCGCCAGCGCGGCATCATCCACAATGCCACCGCGTGCGATGTTGACCAGCGTGGCGGTTGGCTTCATTTGCGCCAGCTCGGCGGCACCGATGGCGTGGTGCGCTTCTGGTGAGTACGGCAGCACCAGCAACAAATGGTCAGAGTGTTGAAGCAGGTCTTGCTTGCTCACATAACTTGCACCGCAGGCCGCTTCCAGCGCCGCATCCAGCCGCGAGCGGTTGTGGTAAATAACCTTCATGCCAAAGCCGTGCGCCGCGCGTTTGGCAATGGCTTGGCCAATGCGCCCCATGCCCAGAATGCCCAGTGTGCTGCCATGAATATCGGAACCGGCAAACATGTCGTAACGCCAGCTTGTCCACAGACCGGCGCGTAAAAAATGTTCACTCTCGGCCATGCGTCGAGCCGTGGCCATCATCAGTGCAAAGCCAAAGTCAGCCGTGGTTTCGGTCAACACATCTGGCGTGTTGGTGGCTTTGACACCAGCTGCTGTCATGGCTGGCACGTCAAAATTGTTGTAGCCCACCGCCATGTTGGCGCAAATTTTCAACGCCGGGCAGGCTGCCAGCAAGGCTGCATCAATGCGCTGGCTGCCGGTGGTGAAAGCCCCTTGCTTGCCCTGCAAGTGTTCAATCAGTTGCGCCGGTGTCCACAGCACATCGTCTTGGTTGGCGGTGACTTCAAAATGCTGCTGCAAATGCGCCAGCACTTCGGGGAAAACCGCGCGAGCAACCAGAATGGCAGGTTTTTTCATAGGTAACCAGGATGGGGTTTAGCCAAAGATATTGCGTTCGGCAAGGTAGAAGAACGCCCCACCCATGTAGCCAATCAAGGCCAGCCAGCTGATGCGTTTCATGTACCAGAAGAAATCGATCTTCTCCAAGCCCATGGCCGCCACGCCCGCAGCGGAGCCGATGATCAGAATCGACCCGCCCGTGCCGGCACAATAGGCCATGAACTCCCACAGAAAACTGTCCGCAGGATGCGCCGTCATGTCGTACATGCCCATGGAGGCAGCTACCAGCGGCACGTTGTCCACCACCGCGCTGACCAGGCCAATCAGCATCACGATCACATCCAGGCGGCCAAAAGAGGCATCCATCCACTGTGCCAGGCTGGTCAAAATGTGGGTGTGCTCCAGGGTGGCCACGGCCAGCAAGATGCCAATGAAGAACACGATGGAGCCCATGTCGATCTTGGTCAGCGCATGCACCAGCGTCAACGGGGCACGTTCATCGTCGTCCTTGTTACGGTGAATCACATCACCCACCATCCACAAGATACCCAAGCCAAATAAAATGCCCATGAAGGGCGGCAAGTGGGTCACGGTTTTGAACACCGGCACCGCCACCAAAATGCCCAGACCAAGCGCAAACATCAGGTTTTGCTCAAACTTGGTGGTGTTGGCGTGTTGGCGAACATCGGCACTTTCAAGGCCTTCAACCGGGCGCGCACCCAGCATGTAACTGGTCACCGCCAGCGGTACCAGCAGGTTGACCATCGACGGCATAAAGACCCCTTCCATGATCGCCAGCGCGGTGATTTGCCCACCAATCCACAACATGGTGGTGGTCACGTCGCCAATCGGTGACCAAGCTCCACCGGCATTGGCGGCAATCACAATGATGCCGGCAAAAAACAAGCGGTCATCACGCTTGCCCAAGAGCTTTTTCATCAGCGAGATCATCACAATGGTGGTGGTCAGGTTGTCCAGAATGGCGCTCAGGAAAAAGGTCACAAAACCCACCATCCACATCAGCGTGGAGAGCTTTTTGGTGTTGATGCGTGAGGTGATGACTTCAAACCCGTTGTGGGCATCAACCACTTCCACAATGGTCATCGCCCCCATCAGGAAGAACACGATTTGCGCCGTGCCCATCAGGGATTCACCCAACTGCTCGCTGACCAGATGTTGGTCGCCTGCCAGCATGGCGTAAATAGTCCATAGCAAGCCTGCGCCAATCAGGGCGGAGGCACTCTTGTTGATTTTGATGGGATGTTCAAGCGCAATAGCGGCGTACGCCAGCACAAACACAATGACCAGGGCTGTCAGCATGGGTTGTCACCTCGGATGTTGTTGTAAGAAAAACCTCGCGCGATTATGACGGCTTGAGCATTCAAAAGACTGACGTGTTTTCCCTGATGCAAGTTGGCCACGCGTGGCAGCCCAAAACAAAAAGGCCACCCGAAGGTGGCCTTTTGAAGGTCAACGAAACGTTGATTACTTGGATGCAGCTTCTGCCGGCGCAGCAGCTTCAGAAGCGGCGGCTGCAGGAGCGGCTGCAGGCGCAGCAGCAGGGGCTTCAGATGCTGCAGTAGCCGGAGCCTCCACAGGTGCCGGTGCGGGTGCAGGAGCGGCTTCTTCTTTCTTGCCGCAAGCAGACAGAGCAGCAGCAGCGACGATTACAGCGATCAGAGCGAGAGATTTGTTCATTTGAAATACCTGTTATTAAAAAAATTTCCGGAAATTGCCTTTGTGGCCATCCACAAAGGCCAAGCAGACAAGTAACACCCGTTTGCTTAACCAGAAATTATAGTGAAAACCCTAATGCCTGACACCCAACTGACCACTATTTGTTGCAAACACGCGCAACTACTTTCGTTGCCATGACGGGTGGCAACGATTCAACACGTCTGCACCAGCGCCCAACCGGCTTCTACCCATGACAAAAGCTGCGCCAAAGCCTGGCCACTGAGCTGGCTCACCTCCCGGGCACTCAATTCGCGGGCATTGGCCAGCGCACGCATCAAGGCGGCATCGCGCCCAGAGGCTTGCAGGCATTCCCCGTTGATGAAGAGATGCTGTGCGTCAAACATCATGCGGGTGCGTCGGTCAAGGCGGCAACCGCAGTTCAGCAGCTGCGATGCCAGCTGCTTTGAGGGTTCAACCGAGTCGAACCACACCTGGGGTTTGGGCTCGGTGAGGTATTGCCCCAGGCCACGCGCAAAAGCCTGGCTGTCTTTAAGCGCCTCTTGCAAAGCATCCTGCGCAAAAGCCAACATGCTGGCAGGAATTTCTGCGGGTTGTTCAACGGCCGCTTGATCAGGGTCACGGTAAAGACGCACACCCACGGCATCTTCAGCCTCTTCGGCCAGACGCTGCAGCAATTCGCGCGCCAATTCAGCCCGGTTGGGAATGCGAAAGCCGATGGAATAGGTCATGCATTCGCCCTCGGCAATACCGTCATGGGCATAGCGTGGCGGCAGGTAAAGCATGTCGCCGGGTGCCAGTACATATTGCGCTTCAGGCTGAAAGTTGGCCAGAATTTTCAAAGGCATATCCGGCTGCAGGCTTAAATCTTTTTGGCGGCCAATGCGCCAGCGCCTGTGGCCCTGCGCTTGCAGCAAGAACACGTCATAGCTGTCGTAGTGCGGACCCACGCCGCCCTGATCCGTGGCGTAACTGATCATCAAGTCATCCAGCCGGGCATCCGGCACAAAACGAAAACGGTTCATCAACGCATGCACCGCATCATGGTGCAAATCCACCCCCTGCAGCAGAACCGTCCAGCCGGGTTGTTTGAGCGGCGGCAGCGTACGGCGCGGGAACGGCCCGTGTTTAAAGTGCCAAGCTGCGCCCGACTCCTGAACAACCAGACGGGCTTGCGCGTCTTCGTTGGCTGCCAATTCAAACAACTCGCTTCGAGCCAACAAGGGTTTGAAGTTAGGGATGGCCTGGCGCACCAGAAGCGGCTTTTTCTGCCAGTGGCGCTTCATGAACTGTTGCGGGCTCAGGCCGCCCAGCAAGGGCAGCGCTTGGGTGATATCCATGGTCTGGTACTTTATGAAGGTGTGTCTGCGACAATTATGAGATGGAAATTACTCAACAATGCGTGGTCGCTTTAACCTGGACGCTCAAAGACACTTTGGGCGAAGTTTTGGATGTGCTCGATGAGCCGGTGGAATTTTTGGTGGGGGGCGATGACCTCTTTGACGTGATTGAAGCCGCTTTGCGGGGCTACAAAACCGGAGCCACAATCAATTTGCACATCGAACCCGAGCAGGGGTTTGGCGACTTCAACGATCAGCTTATTTTTCTGGAGCCACGTGCGGTGTTCCCGCCGGAACTTGAAGAGGGCATGACGTTTGAAGGCGTGGCCCTGCCGGCGGGTTGCAACCCGGACATGCCGCAAGACGCGCTCTACACCGTGACCGACATCTACCCCGAGCACGTGGTGCTGGATGGCAACCATCCGCTGGCCGGGATTGCGCTGAATTTAACCGTGCAAGTGCGTGCAGTACGCGAAGCCACCGAGGCAGAAATTGGCTGTGGCAGCGCTGGCACTGGTTTTTTCAAAATCACGCCTCTGCACAGCATGGCTGCGGGCAGCAACTTGCTTCAATAAGTTTTTTTCAGACCGTCGACTCAAACCTTGCCAGTAGAGCCGTACCCACCCTCGCCACGCACACTGGCGGGGAAGTCGGTCACCAGATTGAACTGCGCCTGCACCACCGGCACGATCACCAGCTGGGCAATGCGTTCCATCGGCTCAATCGTGAACGGCACGTCGCTGCGGTTCCAGGCACTCACCATCAACTGGCCCTGGTAGTCGCTGTCAATCAGGCCCACCAAATTGCCCAGCACAATGCCGTGCTTGTGGCCCAGGCCAGAGCGCGGCAAGATCATCGCGGCAAACCCGGGGTTCTGGAGGTAAATGGCAATGCCGGTGGGCACCAGTTGCCAGGCGTTGGCCTGCAGCGTCAAAGGCGCGTCCAGGCAAGCGCGCAAGTCCAGACCCGCACTGCCCGGTGTGGCATAGCTTGGCAATTGATCGGCCATGCGCGGGTCCATGACCTTGACATCAATTTTCATCATTTTTTATCTCCAGCCCCTATCCTAAGGGCGATATCAGCTATCAATTTACGAGCAAGCGAGAGCTTGGTGTCGCGTGACAATTCACGCGAACCCGACTCATCCAGCAACAACAAGGCGTTGTCGTCCTGCCCAAAAGTATCCGGACCAATGTTGCCCACCAGCAGGGGTACGCCTTTGCGAATCCGCTTGGCCTGGGCGTTGGCCAGCAAGTCATGGCTCTCGGCGGCAAACCCTACGCAGTACAGCGCTCGGCTTTTGCCGCGCTCGGATTGCGCCAGGGTGGCCAGAATGTCAGGGTTTTCAACAAAGTGCAAAACCGGCGCTTGACCCGTGCCGTCTTTTTTGATTTTGCGATCTGCCGCAGATGCCGGTCGCCAATCTGCGACCGCCGAAGTTGCTATAAATATAGTAGCTGTTTGCGCTTTATTTTCAACGGCTTCAAGCATATTTAATGCAGACTTTACATCCACACGTGTGACACCGTGCGGCGTCGGCAAGCTCACTGGGCCCGCCACCAGGGTCACCTCTGCACCCGCCTCACGTGCCGCACGGGCTATGGCAAAACCCATCTTGCCGCTGGACAAATTGGTGATGCCACGCACCGGGTCGATGGCCTCAAAGGTCGGCCCGGCGGTGACCAGCACCTGTTGGCCACGCAGCAGTTTGGGCTGAAAAAATGCAAGCACTTCGTCCAGAATTTCCATCGGCTCAAGCATGCGACCATCGCCGGTTTCACCGCAAGCCTGGTCACCGCACCCGACACCCAGCAGCTGGGCTCCATCGCTGGTCACTTGCGCTGCGTTGCGTTGCGTGGCCGGGTGGCGCCACATCTCCAGGTTCATGGCCGGCGCTATCAGCAAGGGCACGCGTTCCATGGGGCGCGCCAGGCACAGCAAACTGAGCAAATCATCGGCCTGGCCATGCGCCAGTTTGGCCATGAAATCCGCACTGGCCGGGGCCACCAGACACATGTCTGCCTGGCGCGTCAGCTGAATATGAGCCATGTTGTTGGCCACACGCGCATCCCACTGCGAGCCGTAGACCGGGTGCTGACTCAGCGCCTGCATGGTCACGGGGGTCATGAACTGCTCGGCCGCCGCACTCATCACCACCTGAACGCTGGCACCGGCCTTGATGAGCAAGCGGCACAACTCGGCCGACTTGTAACAGGCAATGCCGCCGCTTAGGCCCAGAACAATGTGTTTTCCAGCTAAATCTTTCATGCGCCGCAATGTAACAGAGCCCGAAACCAGAGGCTACTTCCGCCATGCACCGCCCCTATAATTGCTCTTTACCAGCTCCCTGAGCGTGCAAGCTCACTTTGACATGACCAAATTTGTCTTCGTCACCGGCGGTGTAGTGTCTTCCCTGGGCAAGGGAATCGCCTCCGCCTCTCTCGCCGCAATTCTGGAATCGCGCGGCCTCAAAGTCACTTTGATCAAGCTCGATCCCTATCTGAATGTAGATCCGGGCACCATGTCTCCGTTCCAGCACGGTGAGGTGTTTGTGACCGACGACGGCGCAGAAACTGACCTCGACTTGGGTCACTACGAGCGTTTCATTGAAACGCGCATGAAAAAGGCCAACAATTTCACCACCGGTCAAATTTACAAAAGCGTGCTCGAAAAAGAACGCCGTGGTGACTATTTAGGCAAAACGGTGCAGGTCATTCCGCACGTCACCAATGAAATTCAAGACTTTATCAAACGCGGCGCTGGTTTTGGTACGGCCGATGCCGTCGATGTGGCGATCGTTGAAATTGGCGGCACGGTGGGTGACATTGAATCGCTGCCATTTTTGGAGGCCGTGCGCCAACTAAGCCTGCAACTGGGCTCTAACAACAGCGCCTTTGTGCATTTGAGTTACGTGCCCTGGATTGCGGCCGCCGGTGAACTCAAAACCAAACCAACCCAGCACACCGCCAAGCAACTGCGCGAAATCGGCATTCAGGCCGATGCCCTGTTGTGCCGTGCCGACCGTCCAATTCCTGAAGAAGAACGGCAAAAAATTTCGCTCTTCTCCAACGTGCCTTTGTGGGGCGTGATCTCGATGTGGGACGTGGACACCATTTACAAAGTGCCGCGCATGTTGCACGAGCAAGGCCTTGACGGCCTGATTTGTGACAAGCTGCGCCTGAACACCCCACCCGCGAATCTGAAACGCTGGGATGACCTGGTTTATGAAACTGCACATCCACAAGGCGATGTCAACATTGTCATGGTGGGCAAGTATGTGGAGCTGAGCGACAGCTACAAGTCCCTCAACGAAGCTTTGCGCCACGCCGGCATGAAAAACCATGTGCGCGTCAAAATCAGTTATATAGATTCTGAGACCATCACCTCCGACAACGTGGCTCAGTTAGCTAAATTTGATGCCGTGCTGGTGCCTGGTGGTTTTGGCATTCGCGGTGTGGAAGGGAAAATTTGCGCGGCTCAGTTCGCCCGTGAAAACAATATCCCCTACCTGGGCATTTGCCTTGGTATGCAGGTGGCCACAATTGAATTTGCCCGCCATGTGGCTGGCCTTAAAAATGCCAACAGCACCGAGTTTGACCTGGGCACACCTAGCCCGGTGATTGCCCTGATCACCGAGTGGAAAGACGAAGACGGCACCATCAAAACCCGCAACCAGGCCTCTGACCTGGGCGGCACCATGCGTTTGGGCGCGCAAAGCTCTGATGTCACCAAAGGTACGTTGGCGCACAAAATTTATGGTGACGTGGTCACCGAACGCCATCGCCACCGGTATGAAGCCAATGTCCATTATCTGGACACGCTTCGCAAAGCGGGTTTGATCATTTCTGCCCTGACGCAGCGTGAACATCTGACCGAAATTGTCGAATTGCCGCAGGATGTTCACCCCTGGTTTGTTGGGGTGCAGTTTCACCCTGAATTCAAATCAACGCCCTGGGCTGGTCACCCCTTGTTCAACGCGTTCATTCGCGCCGCGCTGGAGCATCAAAAACCAGCCGCAACCCTGAAGGCGGTGGCCTGATGAAGCTGTGCGGTTTTGAGATTGGGCTGCAGCGCCCGTTTTTCCTGATTGCCGGGCCCTGCGTGATTGAGTCCGAGCAATTACAAATGGACACCGCGGGAACCCTGAAAGAGATCACCCAAAGCCTGGGCATCCCGTTTATTTTCAAAAGCAGTTTTGACAAGGCCAACCGCTCCAGCGGCAACACCTTCAGAGGTCCCGGCATTGACAAAGGCCTGGAGATTCTGGCCAAAGTCAAACGTGAATTGGGTCTGCCCATCCTGACCGACATCCACTCAGAGGATCAAATAGCGCAAGTGGCCTCGGTGGTGGACGTGTTGCAGACACCGGCTTTTTTGTGCCGCCAAACCGATTTCATCCGCGCCGTAGCGCAATCGGGCAAACCGGTCAACATCAAAAAAGGTCAGTTTTTGGCGCCTGGTGACATGAAAAATGTCATCGACAAGGCACGTGCTGCAGCCCATGAAAAAGGCCTATCTGAAGACAACTTTATGGCTTGCGAGCGTGGTGTCAGCTTTGGTTACAACAACCTGGTCAGCGACATGCGCTCGCTGGCCATCATGCGTGACACCGGTGCTCCGGTGGTGTTTGATGCCACCCACTCCGTGCAGCTGCCCGGTGGCCAAGGCACCAGCAGTGGTGGTCAACGTGAGATGGTGCCGGTACTGGCCCGCGCTGCGGTGGCTGTGGGTGTGGCTGGCCTGTTCATGGAAACCCACCCCGACCCTGCCAAAGCCATGAGCGATGGCCCCAATGCGGTTCCCCTGAAACACATGAAAGCCCTGTTGGAAACCCTGCTAGCACTGGATGACGTAACAAAAAAAACGCCTTTCCTGGAGAATAATTTCAACTAAAGCCGTGCATGATGCCCCTTGGCTCTTGGCTCTTGGTTAACGGCTCTTGGTTAACGGCT
>MNXW01000181.1 GCA_001871515.1 Comamonadaceae bacterium CG2_30_57_122 | reverse complement strand
TCTAACAGGTTCAAATTTGGGCAGATGCCGAGAAATAACCGGGAATCTGATCAGAGCTTGTCGGTTAACGTGAAGCAACGCCCACAGCCGACAAGAATGGCGTGTCGTAAGGCCGACTTCAGTCGGCCATGGCGGGTTGAAACCCTTCCCTACGCAGGGCACGCATGTTTCATGCTTTGGGGTGTCCTTGTTGAACATGGACGTTAGTGCAGTGTGGCATGCTTGTTAAAACCATCCGCTTGTGACGGTCAGCAGCTATTAGATTTGAAAGGCTTGCGTATGTGGCGTTGGGTTTTATTGCTGTGCGGTGCGATGTCTTGGCCATTGCACGCCGAAGTTTATTTTGGCGTGCTCACGCATGTGTCGGACGGTGACACCATTTGGGTCGCCCCAGAGGACGGGATGGCAGCAAAGAAATTACGTCTGCTGGGGCTGGATGCACCAGAAATTTGTCAAACCGGTGGGGTGGCTTCAAGGGACGCGTTGCAGCAGGCTTTGACGGGCAAGCGTTTGCGGGTGAGTGTGAATTTTCAGGATCAGTACGGCCGTGGCCTGGCACGCGTTTCAGCTGAAGGACAAGATGTGGGTGCGCTCATGGTGCTGTCTGGCCAGGCCTGGTCAAGCCGCTGGCATGGGCGTTTAACAACCTATGCCAAAGAGGAAAAACAGGCCAGAGCGGCGCATCTTGGGGTGTTCGCAGGGCCGACGGCCGAGTGGCCTGGCGATTTTCGCAAGCGCTATGGCAGTTGTTACCCTGCCAAATGAGTTTGCTGGATGTTCAGGCCTTTGTCCCGCAAACCGGGCAGTCGGCATGGCGCGCCATCCGAACCTCGGTGAATTCCATGGCGCGGCCATCGAGCATCAGCAAGCGGCCGGTCAAGGGCTGGCCGGCACCGCTGAGCAATTTGAGGGCTTCAGCTGCCTGCAGGCTACCGATGATGCCCACCAGCGGCGCAAACACCCCCATGGTGGCGCAGCGGGTTTCCTCAAACGTGACATCCGGGGGGAAAACGCAGGCATAACAGGGCGACTGGGCGTCGCGTGGGTCATACACCGTGACCTGGCCGTCAAAGCGGATCGCCGCCCCGGACACCAGCGGCGTGTGATGTGCCACGCAGGCCGCGTTGATAGCTTGTCGGGTGGCAAAGTTGTCACAGCAGTCCAGCACCACATCGGCTTGCGCCACCAAGGTATCTAACAGCGCCGCATCCGCACGCTGTTGAACCGTGGTGACGTGCACCTTGGGGTTGATGGCTTCAATGGCCGTTTGAATCGAGTTCACCTTGGGCTGGCCGACCCGTGCCATTGTGTGGGCAATCTGGCGCTGCAGGTTGGTCATGTCAACCGTGTCGTGGTCGACCACGGTGATGTGTCCGACACCCGCTGAGCCCAGGTACAGCGCCACCGGCGAGCCCAAGCCACCCGCGCCAATGATCAGGGCGTGTGCTGCAGAAATACGCTCCTGGCCTTCAACCCCCACCTCATTGAGCAGGATGTGGCGTGAGTAGCGCAGCAGGTCGTCGTCGGTCATGCGCAGAGCTCAGTTCTCTTTCTTTTCTTCCGGGCGTTCCACCAGTGTTTTGCTGACCATCACCGGTTGACCTTTGAGCTGGTTCAGCGCCTGCATCAACGGAAAGTCTTTGTTGGTACCGAACTCGGGCAAGCGACGCTCAGACGGCGGCTTTTTCATTTCTTCTTCAAGCTTGATGCGGGCTTCTTCACGCGCCTTTTCACGCGTTGCATCTTTCACCTCGTCGCCCTGGCCGCTGTTGAGGTGCTTTTCAAGGTCGGCCTCACGCGTGCGCAAGGCAGCAAACAGGTTGCCTTCAGCGGTTTCGTCCACCATCACATCGGGCACGATGCCCTTGGCCTGGATGGATTTGCCGCTGGGGGTGTAGTAGCGGCTGGTGGTGAGCTTGAGGGCTGCGGTGGGGCAGTTGTCCATGCGGAAGGCTGAATCCAGGCAGACGGCGGTTTGCACCGAGCCTTTCCCAAAGGTCTGGTTGCCCAGCAGCTTGGCGCGTTTGTGGTCTTGCAGCGCACCGGCCACAATTTCACTGGCTGAAGCCGAGCCTTCATTCACCAGCACCACCAGAGGCACATGTTTGAGTGCGCCATGGGTCACTTCTTCAAGGTGTTTCAGGGGGTCAGAGCCGCCCCGGCGTTGGTAATAACGCGGCGCAGCCTTGTAGGTGAATTTGCTCTCGGGCAACTGGCCATTGGCTGATACCACGGTCACATTTTCGGGTAAGAAGGCAGCAGAAATGGCCACGGCTGCATCCAAGTAGCCACCGGGATCGTTGCGCAAATCAAGCACCAGGCCTTTGAGCTTGGGGTCTTGCTTGTACATGTCTTCCATCTTGCGGGCAAAGTCGGCCACGGTGCGTTCCTGGAACTGGCTCAGTCGAATCCAGCCATAGCCCGGCTCAATCACTTTGGCTTTGACGCTTTGGGTTTTGATTTCTTCGCGCACGATGGTCACCGGGAAAGTGCGGTTTTCTTCCTTGCGGAAGATGCTCAGGCTAACCTTGGTGTTGGGTTCACCGCGCATGCGCTTGACCCCTTCATTGAGCGTCATGCCTTTGACCGGCGTGTCATCAATTTTGACGATCAGGTCGTTGGGCTTGAGTCCGGCGCGGTAGGCCGGGGAGTCCTCAATCGGCGACACCACCTTGATCAACCCGTCTTCCTGTGAGATTTCAATGCCAACCCCAACGAACTTGCCGGTGGTGCCTTCGTTGAAGTCTTTCAGCGCTTTTTTGTCCAGGTACACCGAATGCGGATCAAGCCCCGCCACCATGCCGGCAATGGCATCGGTGATGAGTTTTTTCTCGTCCACTGGCTCCACATAATTGCTCTTGACCATGCCAAACACGGCTGCCAGCTGTTGCAATTCTTCCAGCGGCAAGGGAGCCAGTGCGCCGCGCGCCACGGTTTGCAATGACACGGTGGTCAGGGCTCCAGCCACGATACCGACCGAGATCCAGCCGGCAACTTTCAATTTATGACCCATGGTGTTTCCAGCTTGTGAACGAGTTGATTAGAGAATCTTTGACAGCGACCAGCGTCAGGTGTTCCCTGATGTTGGCAATAAATCAGGCTTTTCCTTGCGAGGCGACAGCCGCTGCAGCCTTGGCGGCGGCATCAGCATCGCCCAGATAGTAGTGGCGAATCGGTTTGAGGTCGTCGTCGAGCTCATAAACCAGCGGAATGCCGTTAGGGATATTCAGGCCAACAATGTCGTCGTCCGAGATGTTGTCCAGGTATTTGACCAAGGCGCGGATCGAATTACCGTGCGCCGCCACCACCACCCGTTTGCCCAGCTTGATGGCCGGGGTCAGGGCTTCTTTCCAGAACGGCATGACGCGCGCCACCGTGTCTTTAAGGCATTCGGTCAGAGGAATCTGCTCTGGCTTGAGCTTGGCATAACGCAGGTCGCCGCGTTCGCTGCGCGCATCCGTGAGCTCCAGTGCGGGTGGCGGGGTGTCGTAGCTGCGCCGCCAGGTCAATACCTGGGCATCACCGTATTGCTTGGCGGTCTCGGCCTTGTTCAGACCCTGCAGCGCGCCGTAATGGCGCTCGTTCAAGCGCCAACTGTTGACTACTGGTAGCCAGGTGCGATCCATTTCGTCCAGCACATGCCACAGGGTGCGGGTGGCGCGCTTGAGCACACTGGTGTAGGCCACGTCAAACTCGTAACCTTCGGCCTTGAGCAGGCGGCCAGCGCTTTTGGCTTGCTCCAGGCCAAGTGGTGTCAGGTCGACATCAGTCCAGCCGGTAAAACGGTTTTCAAGGTTCCAGGTGGATTCGCCGTGGCGGATCAAAACGAGTTTGTGCATGGTGTCGGGTTGGGGTATCAAAACGGTGGTTAAGCGGCAAGTTCTGACGCATTCTAAAATGCACGGCTTGGCTTAGGCTTAACCGATAGGAGTTTCATGAAATTTATTCTCGATAACTGGATGTTGATTGCCGTGGCCTTGTCGGCTGGCACGATGCTGTTGATGCCGACCATTCAGGGGGCTGGGCAAGGTGTGCTGACTCCGGATGCAGCGGTGATGCTGATGAACCGCGAAAAAGCGGTGGTGGTGGATGTGTGTGAACCGGCTGAATTTGCAGCTGGCCATGTGACAGGTGCCAAAAACATTCCCTTGGGCGAGCTTGAAAGCAAGCTGCCTGGCACCGTTAAAAACAAGGCCTTGCCGCTGATTCTGGTGTGCCACTCAGGCGCTCGCAGCAGCCGTGCAGTGGCCTCGGTCAAAAAGCTTGGGTTTGACAACGTGCATTCCATGGTGGGGGGCATGAAAGCCTGGCGCAGCGCCAACCTGCCGGTTGAAAAAGCCTGATGAAGGAGCCTGCCATGCAAGCCGTCAAGATGTACACCACCGCCGTGTGCCCGTACTGCATCCGTGCCAAGCAGTTGCTCAAGGCGCGCGGTGTAGAGGTCATTGAAGAAATCCGCATTGACCAAAACCTGCAAGCGCGCGACGACATGATGCGCATCACCAGCAGGCGAACCGTGCCGCAAATTTTCATTGGCAGCACCCATGTGGGCGGCTGCGACGACCTGATGGCGCTCGATGCCAGTGGTGGGCTGATGCCGCTGCTGCAAAGCGCCTGAGATAATTCAACTCTCTCTCTTTTTGCCGGCATCCCAGGTGTCGACTCACTTTTTTTTAATGAAAGCGCCCCATGGCTGATACCCAAGTGACCCAAGACAACCAAGACCCCATTTTCCAAATCCAGCGCGTCTACTTAAAAGAAGCTTCGTTGGAACAACCCAATTCGCCCGCCATCCTGCTTGACCCCGAGCAACCCACGGTGGACATCCAGCTTGGTGTCAACGCCACTCCGGTGGCTGAAGGCGTGTACGAGGTGATGGTCACCGCTACCGTGCAAACCAAAATCAAGGACAAAACCGTGTTTTTGGTGGAGGCCACGCAAGCCGGTATTTTCGAGCTCCGCAACCTGCCGCCCGAACAAATGGGCCCGATCATGGGCATTGCGTGCCCGCAAATTGTTTACCCCTATTTGCGCGGCAATGTGGCCGACCTGATTCAACGCGGCGGCTTTCCGCCGGTGCACTTGTCTGAAATCAACTTCCAGGCCATGTACGAGCAGCAGCAAGCGGCCCAGGCTGCCCCTGCTGAGGCCACTGCGGTTCAATAATTTATGACTGTTTTAAGGCTCTAGCCCTTTAATTCATTGCATTTATTGCTATGAAAATAATAATTTTAGGTGCAGGAGCCTGGGGCACGGCGCTGGCGGTGAGTGCCAGCGCAGCCGTTGCTGGGCATGAGGTAACGCTTTGGGCGCGCGATGCCCGCCAGCTCAGCCTGATGCAGGCGCAACACGAAAACCAGCGTTACCTGCCGGGGGTGGTTTTGCCTGCTGCGCTGCGCCTGTGTGCGCATCCGCTGGCGCAGTTCCCGGTGTTGCTGGCCGATGCCGACCTGGTGGTGGTCGCCACCCCCATGGCGGCGCTGCGCCAGATGTTGGTCGCATTGGGGGCTTGCCGGGTTCCAGTAGCCTGGCTGTGCAAAGGCTTTGAAGCCTCATCTTCTGAACATTTTGGGCTTCTAGCCCATGAAATACAAGGGCAAGTAGCTCCTAATTTAATAGCCGGTGTGCTCAGTGGGCCAAGCTTCGCGCTGGAAGTGGCGCGCGGCCAGCCGACCGCGTTGGTAGCCGCCAGCACCCATGCTGAGGTCAGGCAGGCGCTGGTAGCTGCGTTTCATGGCCCCACGTTGCGGATTTATGCCAGCGACGACATGGTCGGTGTGGAAGTGGGTGGTGCGGTCAAGAACGTCTTGGCGATTGCCACCGGGCTGTGTGACGGCTTACAACTCGGATTAAATGCGCGTGCGGCATTGATCACGCGTGGACTTGCTGAAATGTCGCGTTTGGGGCTGGCGCTGGGCGCGCAAACCGCCACCTTCATGGGTTTGAGCGGTTTGGGTGACCTGGTGCTGACCGCCACTGGCGACCTGTCACGCAACCGACAGGTGGGGCTGGCGCTGGCGCAGGGGCAAAGTCTGACCCAGGCCACCCAGGCCTTGGGTCATGTGGCCGAAGGGGTTTACAGTGCCCGCACCGTGGTGCAACGGGCGGCATACCTGGGGGTTGACATGCCCATCGCGCAAGCCGTTGTGGCCTTGCTGGATGGCCAATTGACACCCCAGCAAGCGGTGATGGCCTTGATGGGGCGCGAACCAGCATCTGAACAAATCGGTTTGCAGGCTCCAGAACTTTGAAAAGGCGAACTTGAATGACGTCAACTTCGGATTTTTCTCCCACCTTGGTGGCCGCGCTGGCGCAGGCCGATGTGGCGCGCGCCCTGCAAGAAGACGTGGCGGGCGGCGACTTGACCGCAGGCCTGGTCGACCCCACCACATCCGCCCGAGCCCGGGTGCTGGCGCGTGAAAGTGCACTGATTTGTGGCGAACCCTGGGTGCGCGCAACTTTTGCCCAGGTGGATTCGGCCATTGACGTGGTGTGGCTGGTGCCCGAAGGCCAGCGCTGTGCGCCCGATCAGGTGATTTTTGAAGCCCGGGGTGCGGCGCGCTCCTTGTTGACTGCTGAGCGCACGGCGCTGAATTTTTTGCAGTTGCTTAGTGCCGTGGCCAGCAAGACCGATGAATTTGTCCAGGCGGTGCGCGAGGTGCCCGGGGCTCGTGCCCACATTGTGGACACACGTAAAACACTGCCCGGCCTGCGCCTGGCACAAAAATATGCGGTGCTCACAGGCGGCGGCACCAACCACCGCCTGGGTCTGTACGACGCGGTGCTGATCAAAGAGAACCACATCGCGGCCGCCGGTGGCGTGGCGGCGGTGCTGCTGCAGGCGGCCCAAGTGGCACCTCAGGCCAAGTTTGTTGAGATTGAGGTCGAAACGCTGGCGCAACTGCAAGAAGCGCTGGACGCCGGCGCACGCATGGTGCTGCTGGACAACATGAGCCTGGCGCAGTTGCAGATGGCGGTGCACCTCAATGCCGGACGCGCCATTCTGGAGGTGTCCGGCGGGGTGAATCTGTCCAGCGTGCGCGCCATTGCCTCAACCGGGGTAGACCGCATTTCAATTGGTGCCTTGACCAAAGATGTCAAGGCCATTGATTTTTCAATGCGTTTTGCCTCTAGCCCTTGATAATAAAGTGTTGTTAGCTATTATTTTTATAACATATTGGAGCTTGCATGATCACCGTTTTAAAAGCAGTGGATTACGAACAACCCCAGCTGGAGCAGCGCCCCAGTGATGCGGCCTGTGCCACCAAACACGCCTGGGCACGCGTGCCCGAAGAGCCCAGCCAGGACGAGCGCGCGGCGCTCAAAGACAAGATTCGCGGCCTGTTGAAAGAAAAAAACGCGGTGCTGGTGTCGCACTACTACGTGCACCCCGACCTGCAAGACCTGGCTGAAGAAACCGGTGGCCTGGTCAGTGACTCACTGGAGATGGCGCGCTTTGGCCGTGACCATGCGGCGCAAACCCTGGTGGTCTCAGGCGTGCGGTTCATGGGCGAAACCGCCAAAATTCTGTCGCCTGAAAAACGCGTGCTGATGCCTGACCTGGATGCCACCTGTTCCCTTGACCTGGGCTGCCCTGTGACTGAATTCAGCGCCTTTTGCGATGCCCATCCTGACCGTACCGTGGTGGTCTATGCCAACACCAGCGCGGCCGTCAAGGCGCGTGCTGACTGGCTGGTCACGTCCAGTTGCGCCCTTGAAATTGTCAAAGCCCTCAAAGACAAAGGCCACAAAATCCTGTGGGCGCCTGACCGGCATTTGGGCGGCTACATCCAGCGAGAAACCGGCGCGGACATGCTGCTGTGGAACGGCTCCTGCATCGTCCACGACGAGTTCAAGGCCTTTGAACTTGAAGCCTTGATGCGCGAGCATCCTCAAGCCAAAGTGCTGGTGCACCCGGAATCCCCGGCGCAGGTGGTGGCGCTGGCCGATGCGGTGGGCTCCACCTCGGCGATTTTGAAAGCCGCCTGCGAGATGGACGCAAAGGAATTCATTGTGGCCACCGACAACGGCATGCTGCACAAGCTGCGCACCCTGAACCCGGGCAAGGTGTTTCTGGAAGCGCCCACGGCCGGCAACAGTGCCACCTGCAAAAGCTGTGCCCATTGCCCGTGGATGGCGATGAACAGTTTGGCCGATGTGGCGCGGGTGCTGGAAACTGGCACCAACGAGGTGCTGGTGGACACGGCGCTCATTGCGCGCGCCCGGCTGCCGATCGACCGCATGCTGGCCTTCACCGCTGCGCTCAAGGGGGGGCGAGATGTGTTGCAACTGGTACCTGGTATCGGCGCGGCCTGAATCTGCCACTGGCTTTTCGACTTTTGCAACGTGGAAGAACCACGACAGTCGTTAGCAATTGCTTTTCGTAGGGCTGACTTCAGTCGGCCATGGCGGGCTGAAGCCCACCCTACGCAAGTAAGTCATGTTTCATGCTTCGGGGTGTTCTTGTCGAACATGGGCAGTTAGCGCAGTCGCAGCGGATCGCGGCGGCGGTCGGCATCTGCGGGTCGTTGTGTGGCTTGTGCGTCGGGCAAGGCATCGGGCGCAGTCCAGTCAAAAAACTTGCATATTTCGGCGCTCTGGCGCATGGCATCAGCGTAGCCCAAGGCCATGAGTTCCTGGGTGTAGCCTTGCTCAAACAGCAGGTAACTGGCCAGCGCCGAGCCTTTGATGTCGGCGGCTTTGGAGGACACGCCCAAGCCCCGCAACATGGTGCGCACCGCGCTGGGCAACTCGTCAATGTGGCGCGAGGCAATGTCGTCAAGACGCTGCGAGGGTGAAATCAGCAACAACTGCACCGGGCGCAGGTTGCTGGCCTGGCGCAACTCGGGTGGTACCAGGCTCAGCGTCTGGTTGATCCGCCGGATGCGCTCCACATCCACCGACAGTGCGTCCAGAAAAATGTTGGACAGCGCGTGCCCGGCAATTTGCGCCAACGTGGGGTAGCTGCCCGCGCTGGGCAAAACACCCTGGGTTTTGGGCTCGTGCATGCGCCCGGCACCAATCACGCAGATGCGCTCGGCACCGAGGTGTATGGCTGGAGCCACCGGAGCCGACTGGCGCATCGAGCCGTCACCAAAATAAGCCGTTTGGCCTTCAATTTGCAGTGCCTGCGCCGGGAACACAAACGGGATGGCGCTGGAGGCCAGCAGGTGCGCGTGGGTGATTTTGTCGCGGATGCCACGGCGCTGCGAGCGTACCCAAGGATTCAGCCGCTTGTCGCCCTGAAAAAAGGTCAGATGCTCGCCCGAGCTGTAGCTTGATGCGGTCACCGCCAGCGCCTGCAGGTGGCCCTTGCGGATCAAATACGGCAGGCGCTCCAGTGGCACCATTTTTTCAAGCAGCGCCGCCAGCGGACTGTTGTCCAAGAGTGATCTGGGCTTGAGCCGCCGCCATTTGGCAATCACCCAGCCCATGGACAGCAGCGTCATCCACTTGGCACCGGAGCGCAACATGCTGACCGAATCGGCGCGGTACACATCCCCCACATGAAAGTTGCGCCACAGGCCGGCAATCATGCGCACTGTGGCATCAAAATCATCGCAGCCGCATGCCAGTGCGGCGGCATTGAGTGCCCCGGCCGATGTGCCGCCAATGATTGGGAACGGGTTGGTATCCGCGCCGGCCCCACAGCGCTGGCGCAGGTCTGCAATGGCTTCGAGCACGCCCACCTGGTAGGCGGCGCGCGCGCCGCCGCCGGTGAGCATCAAGGCGGTGGTGGTGTTGGTCACCGCAGGCCACTCAGAAGGTGCAAACGGATCATGTGACATGGTTTCATTATCGGCACGGCTTGGCTCCGAAAGCCGTCGTCATGCTGCGGGTGAACCCTGTGGCGGGTAAACCCCGATTCACCTGTTGCTTTTGGGTCTAAGCCGCGTTGGCTAGACTCGGTGTTTTCGGAGAAACACATGACCGTGACAGAACAAGCCTTGCACGACGCGCTCAAAGCCGTCATTGACCCCAACACCGGACGCGATTTTGTGTCTACCAAAGCGCTCAAAAACCTCAGCATCAGCGGTGCTGATGTGGCGTTTGACATCGAGCTGGGTTACCCGGCCAAGAGCCAGATCGCCGGTTTTCGCAAAGACCTGATCACCGCTGCCAAAAGCGTGGCCGGTGTGGACAACGTGTCGGTCAACATCACCAGCAAAATCACCGCCCACGCGGTGCAGCGCGGCGTGGCCTTGTTGCCCAAGGTGAAAAACATTGTGGCCGTGGCCTCGGGCAAGGGCGGCGTGGGCAAGAGCACCACCGCCGTCAACCTGGCGCTGGCGCTGGCCGCCGAGGGTGCCAGCGTGGGCATTCTGGATGCCGACATTTACGGCCCCAGCATCCCGATGATGATGGGCATTGAGGGTCGCCCAGAAAGTGAAGACGGCCAGACCATGGAACCGCTGGAAAACTACGGCGTGCAGGTCATGTCGATCGGCTTTCTGGTGGCGCAGGACGAAGCCATGATCTGGCGCGGCCCCATGGCCACCCAGGCGCTGGAGCAGCTGCTGCGCCAGACCAACTGGAAAGATTTGGACTATCTGATAGTGGACATGCCCCCGGGCACCGGTGACATCCAGCTCACGCTGTCGCAAAAAGTGCCCATGACCGGAGCGGTGATCGTCACCACGCCGCAAGACATTGCCCTGCTGGATGCGCGCAAGGGCATCAAGATGTTCGAGAAAGTGGGCGTGCCGATTCTGGGCATTGTGGAAAACATGGCGGTGCATGTGTGCAGCAACTGCGGCCATGTGGAACATATTTTTGGGGCTGATGGCGGCAAGAAAATGGCCACTGAATACAGCATGGACTATCTGGGTGCCTTGCCGCTGGCCATGCACATCCGCCTGCAAGCCGACAGCGGCAAACCCACCGTGGTGTCCGACCCCGATGGCGAGGTGGCGGGTCTGTATAAAGCCGTGGCGCGCAAGGTGGCGCTGGCGATTGCAGCCAAGAACAAAGACTTCTCCAGCAAGTTCCCGTCGATCAAGATTTCCAAGGAGACGTGATCGCAAAATTGCAGCGCGTGAGGTTGCAAGAAATGGGAAGGAAAGGAACCAGGCTCGGATTGTTTTGGTTGGTTCGAGTCTGCGTGTTTAAACCGGCGCGGCGAAGGGGTCAAGCGCATGCGGTTTGGGGACGAAAACACGCGCGAGCTTGAAGCTACCGTACGCCACCGTATGTCGGCGCGCGCCTTTCATCCCCAAGTCCGGTCACATGCCCCAATCACCGCACCTGTCGCTGTCAGGCGAAACCCCCAAGGCGCACTGAATTTGTAGGGCTGACTTCAGTCAGCCATGGTCGACTGAAGTCGACCCTACAGAAGCCCTGTCTGTCGTCGTGCCGGGTTTCGAGTGAAGCCCAGATACCACACGACGTTGAATCCCTTCCCGTAAGTCCCTCGGCGCTGTTGATCCGTTTGATAATCTCGCCACCATGCAACCAGTCCTTACCCCGCCCGTGCCCCTGGCCACGCCTGAACAACTGCGCGCCAGTGCGCGCTCCAATCGTCGTGTCAACCAACTCAAAGGCCGTCAAGTCGATGCCCAGGCACGCGCTGACGTGCATGCGCTCATCGGCGTAGCGCCCAAAGACGGCCACCCGCGTGACTTGCTGATCGAACACCTGCACCGGCTCAACGACCATTACCGCGCCCTGTTTGAGCGCCATCTGGTGGCGCTGGCCGCCGAGATGCGCCTGCCGGTGGCCGAGGTTTTTGAGGTGGCCAGCTTCTACCACCACTTTGAGGTGCTGCGCGACGACGAGCTGGCACCCGCCCTGACGGTGCGGGTGTGCGACAGCATCAGCTGCGCCATGGCCTGTTCCAGGGATTTGCTGAAAACGCTGGACGGCACGCTGGGCGAGGGCGTGCGCGTGGTGGCTGCGCCCTGCATGGGCCGCTGCGAGCAAGCGCCTGCGGTGCTGGTGGGTCAGCAGGCGGTGACCCAGGCTACGCCAGCGTCTGTACAACAGGCCGTGCAAGCAGTTTTGACTTCTAAAGAAAATAGGCCTCTAGCCCTTGATGGGTATGCGCAAGCAGCT
>MNXW01000319.1 GCA_001871515.1 Comamonadaceae bacterium CG2_30_57_122 | reverse complement strand
TCGTCAACCTCAATACTGGCCTCCAGGTTGCCTGCAGCAACTTCACGCGCTACGCCCAGCGCCTTACCCAAAGGTCGGGTAATGCTGTTGATGATCAACAGCGCAAACAAGGCAGCCAGCACCACCGCTGCCACCACAATCACCATGCCGATTTGCGCCACCTGGTCGGTCTTGGCAGAGGCCTGCGCCAAATCCCCTTTCATCTGCGCCACTTGGGCTTTGACAAAGGGCGCCAGCTCTTGTTGCAACTTTTCACTGGCAGCGTCAAAGCCTCCCATCAGCTTGTTGCCCGCCGCGGGCCCCTCGGCCACAAAGGCGCGCGCCATGGTGTTGCCGGCCTCAAAATACGCTGCAGCATCGGCTTTGATGACTTGCACCTGCTGCACTGACTCGGTTGCGCCCGTTTCAGAGAAATACTTTTCAAATCTGGTCAACCCTGCGTTGAGGGCGTCGAAATTTTCTTTCGCTTTTTGGAACCCGTCGTCCAGGCCGTCTTTGCCCTGGGTGGCCGACACATCACTCAAAAATTGCTGGATTTGCACCACGTTTTTATCCACTGCGGTAGCCAGCAAGGCGTATTCGACGCTTTGATCTGACACGATGGTCAAACTTTTTTTCACCTGGGTCAGCTGCCCGGAAAACCATAGCGTAAAGCCGATGAACAACACAATGGGCAAGGCCACGCTGGCCAGAATGCGCGATTTGATGGAGAAATTTTGCAGGTTCATGGTGTGGATGATGAATGAAAAGTGGGAATGAATGGATGGGGATTAGCTCAGAATCAGGCGGTTAGGTTTTGCTCTGTCAAAGCCACCATGTCGTCAATGTTCAGGGCCCGCTCGGGCTCCAGAATCACAATAAATTCAGAACCGACTTTGCCCAGACCCCGAATGAACTCGCGCTGGATGGTGGTGCCAAATGGCGGTGGCGGCTCGATGGCGCTGGGCGCGATGTCAATCACCTCACTGACCGCATCCACCAGCAGGCCGAGCTCAACCTTGTCACCCTCGGGGCCCACGTCAAAAATAATCACGCAGGTTTTTTTGCCAAATTCGGCCTTGGGGCGGCCAAAACGCGACTGCAGGTCAATCACCGGCACCACTGCACCGCGCAGGTTGATGATGCCGCGTACAAATTCAGGCATCAAGGGCACCACCGTCATGCTGCCATGCTGGATGATTTCGCGCACACTGCGAATGTCGATGGCAAACACCTCGTCCCCCAGGCTGAAGGTGAGGTATTGCAAGGCATCTTCTTGCAGTGAACGCTGCGCACCTGGAAGAAAACTTGCTGCTGCTGTCATGGCGTGACTCATGGTGTTACCTCCGTTCGATTCAAATGCGAACTGGAATGCAGGTCAGCTGTAACCAAATCGCCCAGCGAGCCCACGTCCAAAATCAATGCCACCTCGCCGCTGCCCAAAATGCTGGAGCCCGAGATACCACGCAGAGTTTTGAACAGCCGCCCTAGCGGTTTGATCACCGTTTGCTGCTGACCCATCAGCACTTCCACCTCAATACCGTATTGCCCCTTGCTGGAGGCGACTACCACCACACTGGTGCGCTCGGGCAGGGTTGATTCGACGCTGTAGAGGCTGCGCAGCCGCACCACCGGCAGCACATTGCCGCGCAGCTCGACCACATGGCGGCCGTTTTTATCGACCCGCACATGCTGGCCACCCGCCTCGATGACTTCCACCACCGAGCCCAGCGGCAGCACAAATTTGGCCTTGCCCACACCCACCAAAAAGCCGTCGATGATGGCCAGGGTGAGCGGCAGGCGAATGTCTACCGTCAAGCCTTTGCCGGGGCGGCTGTTGAGCTTGAGGTTGCCGCGCAGCGCCTCAATGTTGCGCTTGACCACGTCCATGCCGACGCCCCGGCCAGAGAGGTTGGTAACCTGCTCGGCGGTAGAGAACCCGGCCTCAAAAATCATCATGTTGATGACATCGTCTGAGGGCACCACGCCCTGCTCAATCAGGCCTTTGTTCCAGGCACGCTGCAGCACCCGCTCGCGGTTGATGCCTCGGCCGTCGTCTTCGATGCGGATCAAAATAGCACCGGTTTCGTGCTTGGCGCTCAGGGTGAGCTTGCCCGCCGGGGTTTTACCCGCAGCCACGCGCTCAGCCGGTGGCTCCAGGCCGTGGTCGAGCGAATTGCGCACCAGGTGCATCAGCGGGTCGGCAATTTTTTCGACCATGGATTTGTCCAGCTCTGCCTCGCCACCCACAATCTCAAAGTTGACCTCTTTGCCCAGGCTACCAGCGGTGTCGCGTACCACCCGGCGGAAACGGCTGAAGGTTTCGCCCACTGGCACCATGCGCAGGCCCAGCGTGCCGTTGCGAATTTCTTCAATCAGGCCGTTCATGTGCAGATTGGCTTCGATTAAGGCCACATTGCGGGTTTCGCGCGCCAACAGGTTGGCCCCGGCACCGGCAATGACCAGCTCGCCCAGCAGGTTGATGACCGCGTCAAGGCGATCAGCCTGCACCCGAATAAAGCGGTTTTCTTCGCCACTGGACTCTTTGGCTTTTTGTTGCTTGTTCAGCGCCGCCTCCACCACCGCAGGCGCCACACCGGCCTTGTCTTCTAACAAATTACCTATTTTGGCTTTTTGCCCTGATGTAGCAGGCGTAGACTGCTCTTGATTTGAGAGCACTTCGGTCAATTTGCTTTGGCTCACCGCCCCCACCGACACCAGCATGTCGCCCAGGCGCGGGGTGGCCGGCATGTCTTCAATGGCGCGCACCAGTTTTTGCTCGGCGCTCTCGGGGCACTGGATGTCGAGCTCGCAATCATCGGCCACAAAGCTGAACGCGCCTTCAATCTCTTCACGCTTGGCAGCAGATTCAAGCTCCATCACAAAACTGAGGTAGCAGGTCTCGGGGTTGAGGTTGACCAAGGCAGGCACTGCATCGATGGCACAGGTCATGGACTGGATATGACCCAAGCCTTTGAGGTACTTGGCAATGGACAGCGGGTCCATGCCGTTGCGAAAGGTTTCTTGGCCAAAACGAGCCGAAATGTTCCACAGCGTCAAGCCGGGCGCTGCGCTGGGTGCAGGCGATGTGGCTGCGCCTGCGGCTGCAGCAATAGGCGCAGCCACGGGTGCCGCATTGGCCTGCGTCGGCTTGCCAGCGCTTTCGGTGTAAACCTGAAGCTGAATCACCAAATCGGCACGCAAGTCTTTCAGGTCAGGCGTGTCGGCAGACTCGTCGCTGGCGGTGTCGACCAAAAATTTGATTTGGTCGTTGCACTGCAACAGCAGGGTGCTGATCTCGGGCGTCAGCGCCAGTTCGCCGTCGCGGCATTTGTCCAGCAGGGTCTCGACGTGGTGGGTAAATTCCACCACTTTGTTCAAGCCGAAGATTCCGGCCGAGCCCTTGACGGTGTGGGCGCAGCGAAACAGGCTGTCGAGCAGTTCGCGGTTGTCGGGCTGTTCTTCCAGTTCGAGCAACAGGGTTTCAATGGCTTCGGTTTGTTCGCCAGCTTCGCTGATGAAAGCGGGCATGGCCGCGGCAATGAAGTCGCGGTCGGCATCGGAGGCGTTGTGCATGGTGGCTTTCCTTTCAGGCAGCGTTGGTTTGCTCGGCCAGCCAGTCGCCCAGGCCCAGCTGGGTGCAGGCCTGCATCAAGGCATCACTGGGGTCGACCAGTCGCCAGGGTTGGTCAGAGTGCGACAGAGAGGCCAGCAACTGCAGGCCAGAGCCATCTACCTCTCGAACCTTGGCACCCGAGATGTCGAGCAGCTTGTCAGATTTGGCCGTTTGCGCGGCGATCCAGGCCAATAGCGCGTCGCGGGTTTCAACGGCGCTGTAAATGTTCATTTCTTCGGGGAGCTCAAAGGCTTGACTCATGGCAGTTTCCTGATTGCACAAAAAAGTAACCCGTAGCAGCTTAGGGATGCGGCAATCACAAATATCCCGTTTCTGGCGGCACTAACGGTGCATTTGCAATTTCCACATCCCTTATGCGCTGCTGCGCCCTATGACCCTTGCCGCTTAGGGCAGGCAGAGTTTGGAGACTGCGTTGAGCAGGGATGCCGGTGAAAACGGCTTGACCATCCAGGCTTTGGCACCCGCGGCCTTGCCTTCTTCTTTTTTGGATTCCTGGGTCTCGGTGGTGAGCATCAGAATCGGCAAGAAGCGGTAATTGGGCAGCGCCTTGGCAGCTTTGACAAATTCAATGCCGTTCATGCGCGGCATGTTTACGTCACACACTGCCATGTGGATTTTGCGGCCGTCGAGCAACGCCAATGCGGCCTGGCCGTCGCCGGCTTGCAGCACCTCGTAGCCGGCGCCTTGCAGCGCCATGGCCACTACCTGGCGCAGGCTGGCGGAGTCGTCAATGACCAAAATTGTCTGTGCCATCTCAATTTACCTCATCAAAAAAAAGTGGTTTCATCGTCATCGGGTTTGGGTGTGGTTGGCGTGTCCGTGTTGGCGTGTTGCTCGCGCTGCTCATTCATCACGTATTTCGACTGTAACCGCGCCAACCAGGCTTCTGCATCCACCTGTGGCTGGGGTGCTTGCAGCGTGGCATGCAAGCGTTCAATGTCTTCGTGCAACAGGGTCATCATCTGGCTGATGCGATCCTGGTACTGAAAACCCTTGTACATGCGCTCCACCTGCTGGCCCACCATTTGGGTTTCACGCTCAAAGGGTTTTGCCACGCTTTCTAGCGCGTCCACACAGGCGTGAATCATGGCCATGACTTGCGTGATGGCTTGCACTGCCTGGGGGGTGCAGCTGGGCAGCACGGGCTTGAGCAGCTGGTCACAG
>MNXW01000008.1 GCA_001871515.1 Comamonadaceae bacterium CG2_30_57_122 | reverse complement strand
CGCAGTTCGGAAACCACGTTGGTATCAAGCAAAAACATCACAACTGCGGTGCCGCACGTCGTTTGGCTTGGCCTCGGGGCGGAATCTTCAAATCAGCGCGTGCGGTGGTGTCGAGCAACACCTGTTTAAGCGACGGCTGGCTGCTGGCTTGCAGTTGTCGCCATTGCGCCACGGGCACCAGCACAGCGGCTTCCATGCCGCGCTTGGTCACCAGTTGCGGCCCGCTGGTCAGGCAGGCCTGCAAAAACTCGCTGAACCGCGCTTTGGCATCCTGAACTGGCCAAGTGCTCATGGGAATTCCTTAAATGACTAGTAGGCTGACTAGTTTAGCGCGCTTTGCCGCGCGCTGCCATGGGAATTCCCTGGTTTCAAATCAAGCCACTGGCAGCAGCCAGCAAATAGCCCACCACGCACGAGGTGCCCACGCCAATCAAGCCCGGCAGAATAAAGCTGTGGTTAATGACGTATTTGCCAATGTGGGTGGTGCCCGAGCGGTCAAACTGGATGGCGGCCAGGTCGCTGGGGTAGGTGGGCAAAATGTAGTAACCATAGGCCGCTGCTGCATAGGCCACCACGTAGCCCGGGGGCACGCCAATGGCCAGGCCCACCGGCACCATGGCGCTGATGGCGGCCGCTTGCGAATTCACCAGTTTGGACACCAGCAGCAGGGCAATGGCATAGGTCCAGGGCTGGGTCTTGACCAATTCGGTCAAAGCAGCTTTCAGCTCAGGCAGGTGTGACTGGAAGACTGTGTCAGCCATCCAGGCCACGCCAAACACCGCCACCACCGCAATCATGCCGGCGCGAAACACCTCGGTCTTGCCGATGATCGACGGGTCGGTTTTGGTAAAGATGATCATCAGCGCGCCTGCTAGCAACATGAACATCTGAATGGTCAACACCATGCTCAACGGCTTGTCACCAAAAACCGGCCGCAGCGCCGGGAAAGCGCCCAGAAAAGCGACCAGAGCGATGGCAGCAACAAAGATCCACATGGCCGTCCATTGATCACGGCTAAGGGTCTTGTTCATCAAGGTGGCAGAGTCGCCATAGATGAGTTTGCGTTGCTCCGGGTCGGCAATGCGGGCTTGAAACTCGGGGTCTTGGTCCAGGTCTTTGCCGCGGAACCAGCTGAAGATGCCAATCATCAGCACGCCAGCCAGCGTGGACGGAATGGTGATCGAGAGCACCTGCACAAAGTCAATCACATGGCCGTCGACCGGTGCTTTGGCCAAAAAGGCCACCAGCGCCACCACCGCCACCGACACCGGGCTGGCCAGAATGCCCATTTGCGCCGAAATGCTGGAGGCCGCCATCGGCCGCTCCGGGCGGATGTCGTTCTTGATGGCCACGTCGTAAATGATCGGCAGCATGGTGTAAACCACGTGCCCGGTGCCGCACAGCATGGTCAGCACGCAGGTGGTGAACGGCGCCAGGATCGACACGTATTTGGGGTTGCGGCGCAGCACTTTTTCTGCGCCTTTGAGCATCACGTCGAGCCCGCCCGAGGCTTGCAGAGTGGCCGACGCAGCCACCACGGCAATGATGGTCAGCATCACGTCCACTGGCGGTTTGCCAGGTTTCAGGCCAAACACAAACGTCATGATGACGATGCCAATGCCGCCCAGCAGCCCGAGCGCCACGCCGCCTTTGCGTGCGCCATAAAACAGGCACACCAGAATGACGGCAACTTGTAACAGGATGTCCATGATCAACTCCTTTTGAAAAGACGAGTTGATTGTATTTTTTACCTAGGGTTTACCCTAGTATTGCCGCCCTTGAAAAGGTGACTTAAATCAAATGTTGTCTGGATGAATAAAAAATGAATGGGGCATTAGGCGGGCTGTTCAACCACCCAAACATGCAATGTGCGTTTGGTAACTTCCGACTCGTGGTTAACGTGAAACAACGCCCACAGCCGACAAGAATGGCGTGTCGTAGGGCCGACTTCAGTCGGCCATGGCGGGTTGAAACCCGCCCTACGCAGGGCACGCATGTTTCATGCTTTGGGGTGTCCTTGTTGAACATGGACGTTAGCCCAAACAATCCATGAGGGCATGAATGCATGGCGAGTTGAGTTGCGAGGCAGTTTGGCTGGCCGAGAGACGTTCATAACCGTAGCTATGGACAACGAACAGACGGGAAAAATGGCCGCAAATCAACCGCCAGGCATCATGTATGCACCAAGTGCCGCCTCATGGATTATTTGGGATTATTTGGGATTATTGGTATTTTCTAAGGTAAGCCTTTTCAAACCCACGTTTGACCCAATGAAACAGCCGCGAGGAGGGCAAAATGATTTGGCGCTTTTCATTTCGAAACACCACTGTGCCGTGGTCAATGGCATCAATGATGCAAATCAGCTCGACCTTGAAGCTGGCATGTGGCGTGCGACCATTTAAATCGTCTAGCACGTTGATGGCTGCGGCAGTAGCTTGCAAATCTGCCATGTGCGCTTGTTTGGGCATCCAGTCTGGCCCAGGAAAGCTGCCTGAGTCACCCACCACATAGACACGCTGCGCACCCACCACCCGGCACTGTGCATCGGCTTTGAGCAAGCCGCCGGGTGAGCGCGCCAGATCGGTCTGGTCAAACCATAGATTACCGGTCATGCCAGGCATGAAGAGAATCAAATCCGCCGCAAATTCACCCCCTTCAGTGACCACCTTGTTGGCCTCAAAGCAGACCATCTTGTCACCCAAATGGGTGCGAATGCCGCGGCGTGCCATCTCATCAAGCAAATATTTGACAGCTTGTGGGCCCAGACGGTTGCCTGGTTCTTTGGAAGGGTTAAAAAACACCAGTTCAAACTTGTCACGACGACCCTCGCGCTTGAGTTGCTCGTCAATACCAAACAAAAATTCAAACATCGGGCCACCGCGCACCGCACTGGGCTCGTTGGGGTTGCCAGCAAAGCCAATGGCAATCGTGCCCCCTTTCATGGCCTTGAGACGGTCGCGGATTTTTTCAGCCGCTGCAATCCCTTCACAGGGTGTGATAGCGTGCTCTATGCCCGGTAATTTTTTGATGAAGCGCCCGCCGGAGGCGATCACCAGTGCGTCGTTGTGCACAACACCTGCGGTGGTTTCAACAGAGCGGCCCCCATCGCGCAGCCCGGTGACTTCACCCACCACAAGGTGGACCCGCATGCGTTTGAAGAAATTTGCCAAGGGCACAACCAGTTGCTCGCGCTTGCGCAGGCCAGAAGGTATCCAGATGATGCCTGGCAGGTAATGCAACTCAGCGCGCGGTGAGATCAGGGTGATCTCGGCCTGCGCATCGCGTTGGCGAATTTCACGCACCGAAGACAACGCGCCAAAACCCGAACCAATCACGCAGATGTGGTGAACTTTCATTTTTTGATACCACCTTTGTCCACCCGATGCATTTCGGGTGCAGTCAAACAAATACAAATACAAACACGCCTAATCAGCCCAGCCGCAGCCAAGCGGCCAAAACCAGCGATCCCAGGCAGGCCCAGCCTGAGAAAAGCCAGCGCCAAAGCACAAAAGTTGGTTTGAAGCCCACGCCATGAACCAAGCCAGCACTCATGGCCAAAAAAATGGCAGAGGCAAATGCATGATCCACACCACCTTGTTGACCCGCAAAGATGAACGGGTTAATGCTGCCGCTGATCATGATGAGAACAGCCACCAGCAAACTCAGTGGCTGTATGGATGAGGCGCTCGCCTCAGGAGCAGATGCATCCAACACCGTGCTGCTCAGTCGTTTTTGCCGCGGGCATCTTCACGCGCCTGCTGGGTTTCACCCCACATGGCGTTCAAAATGGCCAGTAACACCGCAAAACCCACACCCAAAATCCAAGCGAAATACCACATGGTTGTCCCTTTCAATAAGCAGCGTGATCGTGCTCTTGCACGTAGGCTGCGGTCACCTTGCCGCGCATGACGCGGTAAGCCCAAGAGGTGTACATCACGATCAAGGGCATAAAAATCATGGTGGCCCAGAACATGATGCCCAGCGTCATGTGGCTCGACACACTGTCCCACACCGTCAGGCTGGCCGCAGGCATGCTGCTCGACGGCATGACAAACGGAAACATCGAAGCCCCGGCCGTGCCAATCACCCCCACCACAGCCAGTGACGACGCTACAAACGCCGTGAGCGTTTGACGCAGCATCAGCAACAGCGCTGCGCTCAGAGCGCCCAGCACACCCAGTGCGGGCAAGGCCCACATCAGCGGTTGCTGGCCGT
>MNXW01000260.1 GCA_001871515.1 Comamonadaceae bacterium CG2_30_57_122 | reverse complement strand
CCCCAGGGTTGTCACGTCAAATTGCTGGCAGGTTTCGGCTTCCAGCACGCTGGGAGCCATGAACACGCCCTGGCCTTCTCGGCCAAAGGCTTTCATCAGCGCCGCGTCGTCAAATTCGCCCACCACCACCGGGGTGATCTGGTGTTTGGCAAACCAGCCCTCCAATTGCTGACGCACTGCGGCAGTGGCTCCAGGAACCAGCATGGGCACGCCATTCAGACAGGCGGGAAATGATTCATTCAGCAGTGGCAGCAGGGCTTTGGCCGCAAAAAAACTCACCGCACTGCTGCCCAAAGGGTGGTTGAAGGCTTTGACGCTCAGACGCTTGGGCATGGGTTCGTCGGCAATCACCAAATCCAGCCGGTGCAATGCCAGCTGGGCCAGCAGGTCGTCAAACTTGCCTTCGCTGGCCAGCAGTTTGATCGGCTGACCCACCGAAAAAGCCGGCTCCAGCAGCCGGTAGGCCACCGACTTGGACACCGAGTCGGCTACCCCAACCCTGAACTCCAGCCGTCGTTGAACGCCACGCGCTTGCCGCAGTGCCGTTTCCAAATCCTGTCCTAGGCTAAAAATCTGGTCGGCATAGCCCAGTGCCAGGCGGCCGTGCTCGGTCAGCTCCAACTGTCGGCCGGTTTTGCGAAACAGCTTGCGCCCGAGCCAGTCTTCCAGCAGCTTGATTTGTCCCGACAGGGTTTGCGGCGTGGTGTGCAATTGTTCGCCCGCACGCATGATGCCGCCTGCCTTGGCGGTGACCCAAAAATAATAAAGGTGCTTGAAATTCATCGGAATATCCCCATGTCGTTGACTCGATACTTCGGTTTTGTCGAAGTTTAATTTGTGTAAATTCGAATTTACACGATGTGATTTGAACTTTATAGTTTGTCTTGTGTCTGAACCATTGACACTGACAGGAGTAATAAATATGCGTTTAAGTACCAAAGGCCGTTTTGCTGTGACCGCCATGATTGATGTCGCCCTGCGCGAAAAGTTGGGGCCCGTGCCGCTGTCTGACATTGCCGTGCGGCAACAAATTTCGCTGTCCTACCTGGAGCAAATGTTCAGCAAATTGCGCCAGCAAGGCTTGGTGTCGAGTACCCGTGGGCCTGGCGGTGGCTACACCCTGGGCTTGCGCACCGATGCCATCACCGTGGCGGACATCATTGCGGCGGTGGAAGATGCGCCACCCAAGCGCAGCGCCAAAGAGGTGGTCGCCACGCAAGACATGGCGCAAGACCTGTGGGATTCGATGAACGCCAAAGTGGCTGAATTCATGCAATCCGTCACCCTGCGCAGCCTGGTGCTGGAGCAGTTGGCCAAGGGCATCAAGATTGAGCAAAAGCCTGCACCTAACCGCGGTGTGTTCAAAAAACCCACGCCTGCACTGGTGCGCTCCAACGCGCCCAATTCGGTGTTTGCGTTGGGGCAGTCGCTTCTGGTGCGTGGCTAATCAGATTTTCAAAAGCCGCTTCATCAAAAGCGTCGGAAAATCCTGTCGGTGCCCGGCGACGACGTAAACATACGTCGCACCGTCGATGCGCCGATAGACCAATTTGTGGTGGGAGGTAAAAATGTTCTGGTACTCAAAGATGCCAACAGATGCAAGCTCCTGAACAGGTGCCCCAACTAAAAAACCGCTGTCAACCAGTGCCAACTTTCCGAAGATTTCGTCTTCAGCAGCAAGCCAGTCCGCTTCGCACCACTTGTCGAGCATGTATTCTTGAAGCGAGAGCAAGTCGTCTTGAGCATCGGGAAGAACAATAACGGCCATGGTCAGCGGCTTTTACGGGCAACCAACAATTGCGATCGCGCGGCTGCTGCGGAAATACCTTTCCCTTGCAGCCGGTCTTTTTCACCCAAGGCCATGATTTTCAGAGCCGCAATGAGCGCTTCCTTTTCTTGATAACGCTTGACGCTTTCAATGACCATGCTGGCATCCCCATTTTGGGTGATAAAGAACGGGTTGCCATTCATCTCCAGTTCTTCTGAAATCTGGGCGGCGTGGCTTTTCAGGTAGGAAATGGACTTGATGTTGGCGATAGGCGGCATGACAATTCCTGGGTATTTACGGGTCTGAATGTAGTACTGAATATAGCCTGGGTCAAGCCTCCCTGGCCGAAAGAAAAAGTGTGAAGCCCGCCGATAAGCCGGATTTTGTGCATCCAGGTTGCCCTGGATGTGACTGCCATTCATCTGGGCTGTTGGTCACCCAACAGCTCGGTGCTACCTACCCGCACACTCCGGGGGCCCCATCAACGTGTGCCTATTTGGTATTGCTGCGCGTAGAGATTGCCCGTTTCACCCAATGCAGGCATCGCCTGCATTGGATGGCTATGCGCACCCGGTGATCCGGGGGCTGGCTTGCACCAGCCTACACGCATAGAACACCCCAAACAGGGTACCTGCACTGACTCGTCTCTGTTGCTCTGATCCTCACCTTATGGCCTTTCGGCTTTTCAGTGGACAGCCGTTAGCTGCTACGCTGCCCTATGCAGTCCGGACGTTCCTCCAGTGCCTTGTTTCCAAGATTGCACCAGCGGCAGTCTGGCGGGCTTCACGGCGCGCATTATCGCGGTTCGCCGCGTCCGTCAAATCCGTGCGTCAGTCCCTCTCCAAAGTAAGCCCGAACAGGACGCGCCAGGAAGACCAGACTAGCCAGCAGGGTCAGCAGCGCGACCGCCCCCAAAATGACCGCCAGCCTGACAAACGGCTGTCCCAAAGCCAACCGCTCTTGCACCAGCAGCACAGCGGTGCGCACCCATTCCAACGCGCCCAGAGCCAGGGCAATTTGCAACACAGGTTTCACCCAGGGCCGCCGCAGGGCCATCAGCGCCAGCAAAGCCAAGGCTGCGACGACCAAGACCGCGTTATCGGCATGCATGAAGTGGGCAGCCAACAGCAAAAACGACAAAGCCACCGGGCTCAAATAGATAAAAGTCATAGCAAGTCTCGCAAGCAGAAAAAGGGCTTGAGGCAGATTATCATTGCAAGCTGCCCGATCACCACGAGCCTGCCATGATTCGTCTGTCTGAACTCAAACTACCCCTGTCTGCCCTGCCCACCGTGGCGCGCCGCGCCGCCGACGCGCCCACCGAGACCGACGCCGACCGCGCGCCGGTGGCGCATCCGTTGGCCGCGCTACGTCAACTGGCCGCACAGGCGCTGGGCGTGGCAGAGGTTGATCTGGCAGATATGCACGTCTTCAAGCGCAGTTTTGATGCCCGCCAGGCCGACATCCGCGCGGTGTACATCGTCGATGTGACCCTGACCAGCGCACTGCAAGAGACGGGCCTGTTGCAACAGCACGCC
>MNXW01000223.1 GCA_001871515.1 Comamonadaceae bacterium CG2_30_57_122 | reverse complement strand
ATTTTCTGCAACACCTGAGCAGTTGCTTGATTGGTGTAGCCAGGGGCTGGTTACCGATGGCAAAACACTCGCAGCACTGCTCTGGTTGCAGAATGTGCTCTCGGGTGCATGGCAGCTGGATTGGCGGCAGCAAGCAGCCTGACACAGGCTGCAGCTTCGCTGGGTCTATACAGTCCCAGCGAAGCCTTCTTTTTGGTTATGTGTTATTTGCATAAAGCGATGAATTGACCTCGCATGCATAAAGTTTGGCTCTTGCATTTCCTAGAATCTTAGGCATCCAAAAGAACCAACGGAGATTTGCATGACCCATGCCACCCTTGCTGCCTTGCGTACCCATACCCTGGAAAACGTGGGCGCAGCCTCCACCGATTTGGCAGAGTTTGTCTCTGTTTATTTCGATAAAACTGACCCAGACGAACTGCAAAAGCGGGGCTCATCCAGCTTGCTGGCGCTGGCCAATACCCATTGGCGTTTGCTTGATGCACCGGCCGACCCTGATGGCGTTCGCCTTCGTGTGTTCAACCCGACCTTGGCGGAAGACGGATTTGTCAGTGAACACACCATCATTCAAATTGTTCATGACGACATGCCGTTTCTGGTGGACTCGGTCACCATGGCGGTGAATCGTCTCGGCCGCACCGTCCTTTGGATTGTTCACCCTCTGCTGGCGGTTGATCGTGATGCCAAAAATGCTGTGAAAAAGGTTTTACAAGCCTTGCCTGAAGCACTACGCAAACACCCGCTTTCATCTTTGATTTTGGTCGAATGTGATCGTGTTTCCAGTCCTGCTGATCGCGCCTTGTTGGCGAAAGAATTGTCCAATGTGTTGCGCGACGTACGTGCCGCCGTGACCGACTGGTCAGCCATGTTGTCGCATCTTCAATCGGTCCGCAATGCCTCTGCCGTCTCGGGGTTGTCGACCACCGGACAGCACGAAGGTGTAGATTTTCTTGATTGGCTTGAAGACCAGCACTTCACCTTTTTAGGTGCCCGTGACTACCAATTGGTGCAACAGGAAAGCGGCATTAACCTGCTGGCTGTACCGGATTCGGGTCTGGGCATTTTGCATGGTGAGCCTCATACACCGCTAAGCCGCTTGCCTGCAGATGCACTTGAATTCATAGATTCCGACCAATTGGTGCTGGTCACCAAAGCCATGACACGCTCTACCGTGCACCGCCCGGCCTGGCTGGATTGCCTGTCCGTCAAACGCTTTGATGCCTCTGGCAAAGTGGTTGGCGAAGCCCGCTTTTTGGGTTTGTACACCTCCAAAGCCTATGCATCATCGGTGGGTGATATCCCGCAAATTCGCCGCCGCACCGCAGACGTGATGACAGCCGTGGGGGTGTTGCCCGAGAGCCATGCCGCCAAGTCACTGCAATCGATTCTGGATGCTTACCCGCGCGACGAATTGTTTCAGGTCGATACCCCTACCCTGATCGAGCATGCCATGGGCATTTTGCGGCTTCAGGAAAGCCAGCGTGCCCGCGTGTTTGTGCGACGTGACCCCTTTGGCCGCTTCACCTCGGCGCAGGTGTTTGTACCCAGAGACCGCTACAACACCGAACTGCGCATCAAGATTGGCGATGAACTCAGCCGGGCATTTGATGGGCAATCGGTCGAATTCACACCCATGCTCACCGACAGCCCCATGGCCCGCATCCATTACCTGGTGCGTGCACGCCAGCAGGCTCCCAAAAATGTGGACATTGCCATGCTGGAAGCCCGCGTGGCCCAACTGGCCCAACGCTGGGAAGACGATTGCAAGCAAGCTCTGTTGCAGGTGCATGGAGAAAACCAGGGCTTGATGCTGTCAAACCGCTTTGCCAGTGGTTTCCCTGCTGCCTACAAAGAAGAATTCTCAGGCCCCATGGCGGCAGAAGATGTGCAGGTGTTGTCCGGTTTGTCGGCAGACAAGCCGATGGCAGTGCGCCTTTATCGTCCCCTGGACAGCACACCGGGTGTGGTGCGCTTCAAAATTTACAGTCTTTCCAAGGTGGCTTTGTCAGACTCTTTACCGGTGCTGGAACGCATGGGGGCACGCGTGTTGGACGAGCACCCCCACCAGGTGTTTGAGAACTTGCCCGACAACGCTGGTTCAGCCTATTGGATTCATGACCTTGGGTTGCAGCTGCCAGAACAGGCGGATTTTTCACAAATCCGGGATCGTTTTGAGCAGTTGTTCACCCAAGTCTGGCGCAAAGCATTCGACAGTGATGACCTCAACAAACTGGCGCTGGTGACCACCCTGGACGCGCGTGCCATTGCCGTGCTGCGGGCCTACACGCGCTACTTCAAGCAGCTGGGTTTTCCGTTCAGTCAAAGTTACCTTGAAGCCACGTTGCATAAAAATGCGACCCTGGCGCAAGCCTTGTATCAGCTCTTTGAGGCTCGCTTTGATCCCGCGCAGGTGCACCAAAGCGATACAGCACAAGCCGATTTGAATGCCAAGATAGAAACCCAACTGAGTGCTGTGGCCAGCCTGGAAGAAGACCGTGTGCTGCGCCAATACCACAGCACCATTCTGGCCACGCTGCGCACCAATGTATGGCAGCCTACTGCTGCAGGGGAACCCAAACCCTACATGAGCTTTAAATTCAACTCGCGCGAAGTGCCAGGCATGCCTGAGCCTAAGCCCTTGTTTGAAATATGGGTCTACTCCCCACGTGTGGAGGCGCTGCACCTGCGCATTGACAAAGTGGCCCGCGGGGGGCTGCGCTGGTCTGACCGGCGCGAAGATTTCCGCACTGAAATTCTGGGCCTGGTCAAAGCTCAGCAAGTCAAAAATACCGTCATCGTGCCGGTCGGCTCCAAAGGCGGTTTTGTGCTGAAAAACCCACCACCCGCAGGTGACCGCGAGGCCTTGATGGCCGAGGGCATTGCCTGCTACAAATTGCTGCTCTGCGGCATGCTGGATTTGACTGACAACCTGGTCAAAGGCCAAGTCGTGCCGCCGCAACAGGTGGTGCGTCACGATGTGGACGACCCCTACCTGGTGGTGGCGGCAGACAAGGGTACGGCCAGCTTCTCGGACATTGCCAATGGCGTGTCGGCCGACTACGGTTTCTGGTTAGGTGATGCGTTTGCCTCTGGTGGTTCGGTGGGCTATGACCATAAAAAAATGGGCATCACCGCACGCGGTGCGTGGGAATCGGCCAAACGCCATTTCCGGGCCTTGTCGCATGACATCCAGACGATGCCGTTTACTGTTGTAGGTATCGGCGACATGTCGGGTGACGTGTTTGGCAACGGTATGCTGCTGTCGCCACAGATCAAACTGGTGGCGGCGTTTGACCACCGGCACATCTTCATCGATCCGAATCCGGACGTGACGCGCAGCTTTGCCGAGCGCCAGCGCTTGTTCAATTTGCCGCGTTCCAGCTGGGACGATTTCGACCGCAGTGTGCTCTCGGAAGGTGCCGGTATTTACCCACGCGCGGCCAAGTCGATTCACCTGTCGGATGCGGCGCGCGCCGTGCTTGGCATTGAGGCGCATGAGTTGTCACCGAACGATTTGCTGCATGCTTTATTGCAAGCTCCGGTGGACATGATCTACAACGGCGGCATTGGCACTTACGTCAAATCGTCGCAGGAGAACCATGCCCAGGTGGGGGACAAATCCAGTGATGCGTTCCGCGTCAATGGCCAACAACTGCGCTGCAAGGTGCTGGTTGAAGGCGGCAACCTCGGTTGCACCCAATTGGGTCGTATTGAATATGCACAAACCGGTGGGCTGATTTACACCGATGCCATTGACAACTCGGCCGGGGTGGATTGTTCTGACCATGAGGTCAACATCAAGATTTTGCTGGACAGGGTGGTCGAGGCCGGCGACCTCACGCTCAAGCAACGCAACGACCTGCTGGCCTCCATGACTGACGAAGTCGGCCATCTGGTGCTGGCCGACAACTATTACCAAACCCAGGCACTTGACGTGGCTTGCCACCGACCCATGTATTTGCTGGATGGGCAACAACGTTTGATGCAATGGCTGGAAGGGGCAGGGCGCTTGAACCGTGCCATTGAGTTCTTGCCTGCCGACGATGAAATTGCCCGCCGCCGCACACTGCAGCAGGGCTTGACAGCGCCCGAAGGCGCGGTGCTACTGGCCTACGCCAAGATGTCGGTGTTTGATGATCTGCTGGCCAGCAACCTGCCTGATGACCCTTATTTCAACCGTGTCCTGAAGGCCTACTTCCCCCAGGCCTTGACAGAAAAATTCGCCACTGCGATTGACCAGCACCCGCTCAAGCGCGAAATCATTGCCACCTTTGTGGCCAACACGGTGGTTAACCGCACCGGTGCCACCTTTGTGAACTTTTTGGCGGCAGAAGCTGCGGCGACCACGGCAGACGTGGTGCGGGCCTACACCCTGGCGCGTGAAATTTTTGACCTGGAGCCACTTTGGGATCAAATTGATGCACTCGATGGCAGTGTGACCAGCAGTTTGCAGCTTGACCTGCTCAGCAAACTCATTGCCATCGCGCAGCGTGCTTCACGCTGGATGTTGCGGGCCCGCTTCAAAGCCTCAGATTTGCCGACCTTGATCGGGCGCTACCAGCCCGGAGCCCGTGAGCTGCGTGCCCACCTGCAGGCCTGGTTGCCCGCCAGTGCAGTGAGCAGTTGGCAACAGGCAACGCAAAAACTGGTGCAGGCCGGTGTTGCACCTGAGCTGGCGCATAACCTGACGGCGCTGGAATATATTTTCCCGGCGCTTGATTTGGTGGATTTGACCGAGAGCGCCAGCAGCACCCTGGCACAAGTGGCGCGAACTTACTTTGCAATTGACAGTGCTTTGGGCCTAAGCACCTGGCGCGCCCAGATCAACCGTTTGCCGACCGACACCCTGTGGCAAACCCAGGCCAGAGGCAGTGCCCGCGACGACGTGTACGCCATTGCCAGCCAGATCAGCCAAAGTGTGTTGCTGCGTTTCGAAGGGGTTGAGGCCTGGTCAGCACACCACGCCACAACCATTGCACGCCTGTGCCGTTTGCTGGAAACCATCAGTGCCCAAGGTGCTGATCTGGCTCCGGTGTCGGTGGCTTTGCGTGAACTGCGTCACTTGGCCTGAACGCTAAGGGCTCAGGGGTTAACGTTCAGACCGTGGCATCGATGAATCGACCCACGGTCTGGCTGAAAGTGCCTGCTGTCTGTTGGTCGTAACGGGCAATGGCTTGTGAGCCGTTTTGGGGTATCGACCAGGCGGTGTTGGTGGCCGTGAACAGGCTGGAAGTCACCACATTTTTTTGGGTCGGCTTCAAGTCGGACGTGAGTATTGGTTTGGCCAACTGGAACACACTCGCCAGAACCCCCGCATAAGTGGGTTCATTTTTTAGCGCCGTGCTTGTTGTGGTGACACGATCGCTTAACGGCTGGGCAGGCTTGGATGCGGCAGCGTTCGCCCCTTGTTCCAGTGTCTGCACACGCTGACGCGCTTGCTGCACCTGCTGCTCCTGCGCATCAGCCTGGGCACGCAAGTCCTGGGCTTGGGCCTCGGCTTGATCGGCCTGATGGCGTGCCGACTCTATCCGGCTGCGGATAAGGGTCGACTGCAGCGATGGGGTGGCGCTGTTGGTGGCAGCAAGTGCAGCCATAAGAACCCCTTGAGTTGACGGGGCGTTACGCCGTCACATTCACCAAGCGGCCAGTGGTGTGCCCCTGGGTGTTGATCACGGGTGTTGTCGGGGTGGGTTGTTTGGCCTCAACCGGCTTCGGCTGTTCCTGTGCCTCGGTGGGGCGCTCGGCATTTTCTTTTTGCAACTGGGTTGGCTGGCGCGTTGATTGAATGGCCGTGGCGTTGGATGCTGAAACGTTCATCTGAGGCTCCTTTAAGGGTTAGTTTGGAGTTTACGAGTACTGAGCTAGGGATTCAAGCCCTGATATGGCTGTGTTGGACTGGCTTCGATTTTCGGCATCTATGACACGAACTGCAACGCAGCCAGCCCGGCATAAAGCCCACCCGCTGCCACTAACTGCGCATGGGAGCCGGTTTCCACCACCTGACCATGCTCCAGCACCACAATGCGGTCGGCCTTTTGCACCGTGGCCAAACGGTGCGCAATCACCAGCGTGGTGCGCCCCCGCATGGCCGATTCAAGCGCCGCTTGCACCATGCGTTCACTCTCGGCATCAAGCGCGCTGGTGGCTTCGTCCAGCAACAACAGCGGCGGGTTTTTCAGCATCGCGCGGGCAATGGCGATGCGCTGGCGTTGGCCACCCGACAGACGCACACCGCGTTCCCCCAAAAACGTGTCGTAACCCTGCGGCAGGGCGCGGATGAATTCGTCGGCAAACGCAGCCTTGGCGGCCGCTTGCACTTGTGCCACGCTGGCATCGGGGCGGCCATAGCGGATGTTCTCTAGCGCGCTGCTGGAGAAAATCACCGCGTCTTGGGGCACGATGCCAATGCGTGCGCGCAAGTCCTGCAGCGACAGGCTTGACGTGGCCACGCCGTCCAGCCGGATGCAGCCACTTTGCGCGTCGTAGTAGCGCAGCAGCAGCTGAAACACGGTGCTCTTGCCGGCGCCGCTGGGGCCGACCAGAGCCACGGTTTGTCCAGCTTGCACATTCAGACTGAAATTTTGCAGCGCCAACTGGTCTGGACGCGATGGATAGTGAAACTTGAGAGAATCAAATTCAATAGCGCTTCCCGTAAGTACCACGGGGGCTATAGCCGGATTTAGTGGTGATGTCACCGGCGACTGGCTGGCCAGCAGTTCCATCAGCCGCTCGGTTGCGCCCGCCGCGCGCAGCAAGTCGCCATAAACCTCGCCCAGCACCGCAAAGGCACCGGCCAGAATGATCACATACACCACGGTTTGCCCCAGATGCCCGGCACTGATGCGCCCGGCCAGCACCGCTTGCGTGCCCTGGTACAAACCCCACAGCAGCGCGGCCGAAGTGGCAATGATGATGAACGCCACCAGCACCGAACGCGCGCGCGTGCGGCGCACCGCCACCTCGAACGCGCCCTGGGTGGCCCGGTTGAAACGCGTCGCTTCCCGGGCCTCTGCGGTGTAGCTTTGCACCACCGGAATGGCGTTGAGTACCTCGGCCGCCAGGGCGCTAGAGTCAGCGGCCCGATCCTGGCTGGCGCGAGAGAGCTTGCGCACGCGTCGGCCAAACCACAGCGCTGGCCACACCACCAGCACCAGCATGCCCAGTACCTGCACCATCACCATCGGGTTAGTCCACACCAGCACGCCCAGTGCGCCGATGCCCATCACCAGGTTTCGTAGCCCCATGCTCAGGGACGAACCGACCACGGTTTGCACCAGCGTGGTGTCGTTGGACAGGCGCGAAAGTACCTCGCCAGTTTGGGTGGTTTCAAAAAACTCCGGGCTTTGTTGCAGCACATGGCTGTAGACCGCATTGCGCAGGTCGGCGCTGACACGCTCCCCCAGCCAGCTCACCAGGTAAAAGCGGGCGGCAGAAAACAGCCCCAATGCCACTGCCACGGCAAACAAGGCGACAAAATGGCCGCGCAAGGCCAGCACCTGCGCGCCCTTGTCGCTGGGCGACAGACCGGCATCGATCAGTTGGCGCAGCGCCAGTGGAAACGCCAATGTGGCCGCTGCGGCCAGCACCAAAAACAGCAGCGCCAGGCCAATGCGCAAGCGGTAGGGTTGCAAAAACGGCAGCAACCCAGAAAGCGATTTGGGGCTGCGTGGTGTGGGGGTGGGCATGGACATAAGGATGGGCGTTCAAATACGGTTGCAGGTCAGTTTATGTGAATAAAAATGACCTCTAGCCCTCAAGGATATTGCGCAAGCAGCTATAAATAAAATAGCAATTAGTTACAGTTTCAAGGAGCTGGCGTAGCCCGTCATCTCCAGGTAGCCGCGTCCTAGCAGGTGGCCTTGGTTGTCAAACAGTTCGCTCAAACCTTCCCAATAAATCGCGCCGGTGCTCTGTCGGCTGTCGAGCTCCTGGTTGTCGATGACGGCCTTGACACGGTAGCGGGTGGTGTTTGGCGTGCCGCCATGGCGGGTGATCTCCACCGCCCACTCCACCGGGTAGCTGGTGTTGCTGGCAGGGCTTGTCCAGTGGCGCAGGGGGATGAAGCGCACCGCCGTTGGCTCCAGTGCTTCGGGGCTTGACGCACCCTGGCTACGAAACGAGCCACCCGCCCAAAGGGCCTCGCCCACTTGGTTGCGCAGGCGAAAAGCGGTCAGCGCGCTGCCGTCTTGCAAATTCATGCCAATCCAGTCCCAGCCCACGGCATCGGGATGCATCAGCGACTGGCTCCACTCGTGGTCTAGCCAGGCCAGCCCTTGCACCGTGAAGGTTTTGCCGTCCAGTTGCAATTGTCCACTGGCGGCAAGGTGTGGCAGGCTGTAGTAGTAACTGGCTTGGGTTGCATCCGGTCCCTTGCGTGACCAGCCCTGGTCGCCTTGCAACAGCATGGCTTGCGTTTCTTGCAAGCTCAATTGGAAAGAAAAATCTGTGGCTTGAACTTGCGCCCGGTAGCTTGATGCTTCGCGTTTGAGCGACCAGTGACCCAACTGCACATCGGTATCGTGGGTGTTTGCAACGGCCAGATCAACATCGGGGTGACCAGAGGCGCGTGCAATGCGTTGGTCATGCAGCAAACGCTTGCCGGCCACGTCGGTTACCGCCGTATGGGCAAAAATGAGCTGTTTGGCGGCAAAGCCAGAGCGCATGCCCTGCGTGACCGGCACGTGTGACCTGAAAAAAGTCAGCTGAAAACCAAACCCACGTGTGCCAGCGCTTAGTTGTCCCGTCAAATACCACCACTCAATAGCTGTGTCGGGGTGGCTGCCCAGGTCGACTGGAAAGTCAAGGAGCCGTTTATTAAGCTGGCTTGACGGTTGCGAAATGCCACGGTTTTGTGCCACTGCCACGCCAGGAAAAAGTGGGACAGTCAAGGTGGCAGCCAGTGCCTGACGGCGCGTGAGCAGTGGCAAAAAAGAGGGGCGCAACATGCTGGTTCTTCTCAAAATCAAACAACACTGGAAGATATAGTGGGCGGTTTCTTGTGCTGAAACATCGCTTTCGTTGACCCTGGATGCTTCAGTTGGATGCACCGTCACCCAAATGATGAACTGAGTCGAAGCTGAAAAGGTCAATGTTCATAGGGACTTAACGTGAAACAACGCCCACAGCCGACAAGAATGGCGTGTCGTAGGGCCGACTTCAGTCGGCCATGGCGGGTTCAAACCCGCCCTACGCAGGGCACGCATATTTCATGCTTTGGGGTGTCCTTGTTGAACATGGATGTTAGTGAAGAAAACAAGCGGTCAACTGAGGAATCTAGGATCATGAGTTGATGTTTTTGCGCAGAGCAACGCATACAACTCAAAAGAACATTTCCCTATAAGCTGGCTGGGCAGGTGAATACCGATTCGTCGCAAGTCTGGAGCGCTAGCCGCACCAATGTTTGGAAGATCAGTCAGCTTTACAACGTGGTTTCTCTCAACTTTGCACGGATTCATGTGACCTGACGTGTCCGGTTGAAGCTTTCACGGATGCTTTCCATTCGTTTCCTGTTCTGGCCAAAATCGCTCCTGCCAATTCGGCTGGCCGAACGCACTTGTATGGTGTTGTTGGCATGGTCGAGCCAGAATTCAAGGTCATCGGTGAAGTGCATCAATGGCGTGCTGCTTTGTGCGTAGATGTAGTCGGCTTCATTTTTTACGACTACTGTCCCCGCCATGCTAGCCAACACCACAGCAAGTTTTTGCATGGCTGCCCCGGCATCGCCCGAATAAGAAAACGGCGCGATCTTTGAATACTTCCTTTGTGGATGATTCGGAAACAAATCAGCCTGGCTACTCACACTGTTCGGCGTGCCGCATGGTGGACTGAGTTTGCCATCCACCACGCCGATATTTTTTGGAGTCCTGCCGGTGAGCAAACCAACTTGACCTGCAACGATGAGACCCAAACTGGCCAACGCCAGGATGAGCAAAATGCCGAAGACGGATTTCATGGGATACCTCTCAAGATTTGTACGATGTCGACGTGACGCGCGTACTTGGGTTTGACGCAATTCTGCGCACACGCAGCTGCAGTCACAAAATCTCAACTTTAACCGCTGTTGCTCGCAAGCACATCCTGCTCAGGCTCTTGCCCATGCCAGACCATTCCAGTCCGTGGTGTAACCCGGTGTACGCCGTTCTTGGCGCATGCACCACGGCCGCATTTCACCCGCCAGTCCAGCGCTGGCTAAGCTAAGCGTACCACGCCCAAAGCGTGTGTTCACAGTGTCAAGAACCTGCATCAGCCGACTTCCGCCTGGATATGTCACATCATCATCGAGTGCCAATTCCTGCTGAATCAAGTCCGCAGGTTTCAGATCAAGCAGCATCACGCCTGCCTTGGCATAGCGGTAGCCTGGTCGGTAAATTGCTTGCAAGCCCATCAGCGCAGCCTGGTTAATGCCACGACTGTCGTTGGTTGGTCGTCTGAGCGGCACCACGGTCGAGCGTGAATACTGAAGGTCTTGCGTGCGAAAGGGGCTGGTGCGGATAAACGTCAGAACTTGTCCGGCATGGCCGTTTTGCAGGCGTAGTTTTTGCGCAGCCCGACTGGCAAATTCCGTCACCGCTTCTTGCAGTGCCGACAAGTCCAGCACCGCATGTCCAAAGCTGCGGGTGCAGGCGATCGCTTGTTTGGCCGGTGGCTCGTGTTGCAGGCCCATGCAGTCGGTGCCTTGCAGTTCACGCACGGTGCGCTCCAGCACCACTGACCAGCGGCGCTTGACCATGACCGGGTCAAGCCGCGCCAGGTCAAGCACGGTGTGGATGCCAGCTTCTTTGAGTTGCGCACAGATGCGTCTGCCCACCCCCCATACTTCACCCACCTCTGTGGCCAGCATCAACCCATCGAGTTCGCTTGTCTCCAAACTGCCGAGGTTGCACACCTGAGCGTGATGATCTGGGTAACTGCCTGGTTTGCGCTCAGCAGTCTTGGCGATGTGATTGGCCAACTTGGCCAGGGTCTTGGTCGGGCCAATACCAATGCCGCAGGCGATACCGATCCATTTGAGAATGCGGTAACGGATTTTTTGACTGCGCAGGGTCATGTCGCCGGGAATGCCTGTGAGGTCAATGAACGACTCGTCGATGGAATACACCTCCTGGCGATGCCCCAGCCCTGCGGCGAGACTCATCATGCGGTCGCTCATGTCGCCATACAAGGCAAAGTTGGCTGACAACGCCACCAGCCCGTCTGATTCTTCAAAATGCTTGATCTTGAACCATGGCGCGCCCATCTTGATACCCAGCGCTTTGGCTTCATTAGACCTGGCAATCGCGCAGCCATCGTTGTTGGACAACACCACCACCGGTCTGCCATTCAAACTGGGGCGAAATACCCGTTCGCACGAGACGTAAAAATTATTGCCATCCACCAGTGCGTACATGGTCAGTCCAATCAGGCCTTGAATTGCTTGATGGATGCGACCACCACACCCCAAATTTCAACGGTTTGGCCGTCGGCAGGGTTGATGTCTGGGAATGTCACATTGGCAGCTTTGAGTTTCATGCGACCAGCTCGTTGCCATAGGGTTTTGCAGACAAACTCGCCATCGACCATGGCAATGACCACGTGGCCAGAGCGCGCGGTGATGGCTCGGTCTACCAGCACGACATCGTTATCAAAAATGCCAGCGTCTTTCATGGACTCGCCGCGCACACGCAGCAAGAAGGTGGCTTGTGGGTGTTTGATCAATTGCGCCATCAAGTCAACACGCTGCACCGCATGGTCTTCGGCCGGAGACGGAAAGCCAGCAGCCACCCGGCACGGCAACACACTGACCATGGTTGAGGTCAGCGAGAGTGCAACGGGTTGGTTTGGTGTGATAGTCGTGAGGCACATGGAATACTGCGTTTATGTACAGTATATGGCAAGACCTTAACCACCTGCATCGCAACTGCGCAATCTTTGAGCACACCTCGCTAGCCCATGACTGGCGCAGCTTTAAGGACTTGTTCGGCCAGTTGTCCACAGCGTTGGGCACGGTTTGTGGGGACAAAGAAGCGGATCAAGGGGCGTGTGGTTAACGTGAAACAACGCCCACAGCCGACAAGAATGGCGTGTCGTAGGGCCGACTTCAGTCGGCCATGGCGGGCTGAAGCCCGCCCTACGCAGGGCACGCATGTTTCATGCTTTTGGGTGGTCTTTGTTCAATATGGGCGTTAGCAGTGCGGTGTCTAGCAGCCTGTCGGTCTTTCGGTACATTGGCGGCAATCCGAGCGCAGCGGTTCATTTTTCACCGGCTTTTTGGCTCATGGCTACGGCTATGAGCCTGCAAATCCGGCAAAAACTGTCCTCGTTGTGGTCGAATTTGGCTACGCCGCTCTTCGAGAACGCTTTGATGCCGAAAGTCCGACAGTCTCCTAGAAAATGCGTCAGGTTGTGGTACGGCATGTCATATGCAGAGCAAGCCCGGGTAGAGCCCGAGTAGAGCCCGGGTAGAGCCCGAGTAGAACCCGGTGCAGGTGTCTTGCATGTCTGCGAAGCCCTGTCGAATTGGCTGCTCGTCAAAGTTTGCATGGCGCGCGCCAATAATGTTGCAAATTTCGGCAGCAACGGCATCAGCGTCAGAGACATTGATCTGGCCGGTGACATTGCTTTGTGACATTGGAGTGGTCTTGATCACGCTGATTTACTGCATGCCCAGTTGCAAAATCACATGGTGATTGACCCGCTCCTGTATGGCAGAGGCCGGCACAAAACCCAGAATCTCGGAGCCCACTTCGGCCATATGCTGCAAAACCGGTGGTCTGACACCCCGCCTCTTGCTGTCGAGCACGATGACCACATCCGGCTGGTTGGGATGGGCGCTGCGGCGTAACACCACCGCAACTTCATCACTCGACAGTTGAACAAACGTGCCCGGTGGGCAAAGCCCCACGATGTGCAGCAGGGCATGACCCACGGGGTTGTCCTGCGTGTTGTTTCCATGCAGGATGCTGTTCGCGGATTCTGCAGCGCTGCGTCCTTCACGCGATTGACGTGGGCTGATCATGGCGGCGTAGCGGTCAACCACATGTAGTACGTGCGCCAGTCGCTGCGCCGGCATCAGGCTTTGCAAGTCGGCCTGCGGCCACGCTTCATGATGATGCAGGATCACGGTGTCTAGCCAAAGTTCGTTGTGAATGCCAAGCTGGCTCAGTAGTGTGGCACTCAGGTCGGCATGTGCAGCAATGGTGGCTTGCTGTTGCGGGCTGGGTTTGTCACGCTGCGTGGCCAGTTCGTCCTGCATCGCTGTCATGGCAATGTTCATGGTCAGGGCGGCACGCACCAGGCTGTTGCGTTCGTTTTGCGGCAGGGCAAATCCTGGCACCAGCAGATGGCACAGCACAGCACACATCAATGCATGGGAGGTGCTGTAGCCGGCGCGCGATTGGGCGGCCAATTGAAACAGCAGGTACAGCGCCAAGTCGGTGTTGCGCTGGATCAGGTCTTGCATCCAGCGGTCGTACTGGTAAATACGCGCCTCAAATTCCTGGGCGCTGTTCGGGTGTCTCAATACAACCGCCAAGCCAGATTCCAGGTCAGACCACTGACCCAGCAGGTCTTCGTATTCGTCTTCGGTCTTGATGTCAGGACGCATGACACTGAAGTATGGTCAATCGCGGTAATTGTCAAAGCTCAACGGCATGTCAGAAAATTCCTTGCGCACCAAGGCCTGGGCGGCTTGCAGGTCGTCGCGGTCTTTGCCGGTGACGCGCAATTTGCCGTCCTGAATGGCGGCTTGCACCTTGACCTTGCTGTCCTTGATGCTGCGCTGGATTTTTTTGGCCAACTCGGTCTCGATGCCGTCGCGCACCTTGATCACCATTTTGACCTTGTCGCCACCGATTTTTTGTACCTCGCCCTTGTCCAGAAAACGCACATCCACGTTTTGCTTGGTGAGCTTGTTGCGCAAAATGTCCTCAATCTGGCTGAGCTGAAAATCGGCGTTGCCGATCAGCGTCATTTCCTTGTCCTTGAGTTCAATCGCAGCGGGCGTGCCCTTGAAGTCAAAGCGGGTTGAAATTTCTTTGGAAGTGTTCTCGATGGCATGCTTCACGTCCACCATCTTGGCTTCGCAAACGGTATCAAAAGAGGGCATAAGGGTTCTCGCTAAATGTTCGACAATCCCGCCATGTTAGTCCAGAAAAACGTGCCTCTGCAGGCCCTCAATACCTTTCACATCATTGCCCGTGCACAAGCGTTGGCGCGCATCGCACATGAGGCTGATGTTCAGTCGCTTTTAGCCGCGCCCGAATGGGCAGATCAACCCAAATTTGTACTCGGCGGCGGCAGCAACATCGTGTTGACCGGCGACGTCAAACCGCTGGTGCTCAAGGTCGAGGTCAAAGGCCGCCAACTGGTGGGTGAAACCGCCAAGGCTTTCATTGTGCAAGCGGGTGCGGGTGAAAACTGGCATGAATTTGTCGCCTGGACGCTGGCCCAAGGCTACCCGGGTCTGGAAAACCTGGCCTTGATTCCCGGCACGGTAGGCGCCTCGCCAGTGCAAAACATTGGTGCTTATGGGGTGGAGCTGCAAGACCGGTTTGATTCCCTGGATGCCATCGACCTGCGCACCGGGCAACTGTTTACCCTGAATGCGGCGCAGTGCGCTTTTGGCTACCGCGATTCTGTCTTTAAGCATAGCAGTGAAGCCAATAAAAATAAGGGCTACAAGGCGATTGGATTGAAAAATTCTGCGCTCATCTTGCGTGTGCGTTTTGCCTTGCCCAAGCGTTGGAAACCGGTGCTGGGCTATGCCGATCTTGACAAAAAAATGGCTCAATGCGGCTGCAATCAACCCACGGCGCAGCAGCTGTTTGACTGGGTGTGCGAGATTCGCCGTGCCAAGCTCCCCAACCCGGATTTGATCGGCAACGCGGGCAGTTTCTTCAAAAACCCCACGGTGAGCACGGAGCAGTGCGAGGACATCATTGCCCGCGACCCCAAGGTAGTGCATTACCTGCTGGCCGACGGCTCGGTCAAGCTGGCCGCAGGCTGGTTGATAGATGCTTGCGGCTGGCGCGGTAAATCAGTTGGGCAAGCCGGGGTGTATGAAAAACAGGCGCTGGTGCTGGTGAACCGTGGTGCTGTGGATGGCAGCAACGGTGCCACCGGTGGCGAGGTCATGACCCTGGCCAAAGCCATCCAGACCAGCGTCTACGAGCGCTTTGGCCTGTTGTTGGAGACCGAACCGGTGGTGGTTTAATCCATTGGATTTAACCCGCAAGCTCGCCACGGTATCTTTTAGGGGGCATCATTCGCTTATGAAAAAAATTCTTGTTTTAGGTGGCACTGGCTTTGTCGGTGCGCATGTTTGTGAAAAACTGGCGCGTCACGGCTGGCAAGTGACTGTGCCCACCCGGCGCAGAGCCAATGCCTTGGCCGTGCAGCACCTGCCGGGGCTGACGGTGCTGGAGCTCAATGTGCATGACGAGGCGGCTTTGGCATCAGCCGTGGCGGGGCAAGACGCGGTGGTTAACCTGGTGGCAATCTTGCACGGCGACCAGGCCACGTTTGAGCATGTGCATGTGGCACTGCCGCAAAAGCTGGCCCGGGTTTGCCTGGCAGCGGGTGTGGCGCAAGTGGTGCATGTGAGCGCACTGGGGGCAGATGCGTTGCAGCCGGCCCGGCTGCCATCGATGTATTTGCGCACCAAAAGCGAGGGCGAAGCGGTGCTGTTGCAGGCGGCTCAAGGTGGCAGCGCGGGGGCGGCTGCAGACAAGGGTTTTGATTTGAGTATTCTGCGCCCGAGCGTCATATTTGGTGCCCAGGACAAGTTTTTAAACCTGTTTGCCAAGCTGCAAAAGATTCTTCCTGTGATGCCACTGGCTGGCGCTTCGGCACGCTTTCAACCGGTGTGGGTGGAGGATGTGGCCAGCGCCGTGGTGGCCTGTCTTCAGTCCGATGTGGGGCTACCGTCACCCCGCACCATTGAGCTTGCAGGCCCCCAAGTGTTTACCTTGAAGCAATTGGTACAGCTTGCTGCGCAACTCAGTGGGACTTGTGCTGGGCGGGGGCGGCCGGTGTTGCCTTTGCCAGACTGGGCTGGCAGGTTGCAGGCCACGTTGATGGGTTTTGCGCCAGGCGAGCCGTTGATGAGCCTGGACAACCTGGATTCCATGAAAATCGACAACGTGGCCAGCGGTAAATTTCCCGATCTGGATGCGCTTGGCATTCATGCGGCTGCCCTGGAGCCGGTGGCCCAGGCTTACCTAAGTGTGAAATAACGCTCAAAGCATGGCATTTGTAGGGCCGACTTCAGTCGGCCATGGCGGACTAAAGTCCGCCCTACGGAATGCCCTGCTTCAGGGCGGTGTTGATGACCATGCAAGTTAACTGGGCTTGACCTGGTCGCCGGTCAGGCGGAGCAAATCCCCGCCGGTGCCCAGCGACAGCAAGCCGCTCTTGGCATACATACCCAGTTTGGCGCGGGTGTCCACAATGTCCAGGTTGCGCATGGTCAGCTGACCAATGCGGTCTGCGGGGCTGAACGGTGCATCTTCCACCTTTTCCATGCTCAGCCGTTCAGCCGCATAGGTGAGGTTGGGGCTTTCAGTGTTGAGCAGGCTGTAGTCATTGCCGCGGCGCAACTCAAGCGTGACCGTGCCGGTGACGGCGCTGGCCACCCAGCGCTGGGCGGTTTCGCGCAACATGATGGCTTGCGAATCAAACCAACGCCCCTGGTACAGCAGGCGACCGAGTTTGCGGCCACTGCTGCGGTATTGCTCAATGGTGTCTTCGTTGTGGATGCCGGTGACCAGGCGCTCGTAGGCAATGAACAGCAGCGCCAGGCCGGGCGCTTCGTAAATGCCTCGGCTCTTGGCTTCGATGATGCGGTTCTCAATCTGGTCGCTCATGCCCAGGCCGTGGCGGCCGCCGATGCGGTTGGCTTCCAGAATCAGGCTCACCAGGTCGGGGTATGCCACGCCGTTCAAAGCCACCGGACGGCCTTCTTCAAACCGCACCGACACTTCTTCGGCCTTGACCACACAGTCGTCTTTCCAGAACGGCACGCCCATGATCGGGTTGACGATTTTGATGCCGCTGTTCAGAAACTCCAGGTCTTTGGCCTCGTGCGTGGCGCCGAGCATGTTGCTGTCGGTGCTGTAGGCTTTTTCGGCGCTCATCTTGTAGCCGAAACCGTGTGCCGTCATGAAGGCGCTCATCTCGGCGCGGCCACCGAGCTCGTCAATGAATTGCTGATCCAGCCAGGGCTTGTAGATTTTGAGCGCCGGGTTGGTCAGCAGGCCGTAGCGGTAAAAACGCTCGATGTCGTTGCCCTTGAAGGTGCTGCCGTCGCCCCAGATGTTCACGTCATCCTCGCGCATGGCGGCCACCAGCATGGTGCCGGTCACGGCGCGGCCAATCGGCGTGGTGTTGAAGTAGGTCACGCCGGCTGTTGAGATGTGAAACGCGCCACTTTGCAGCGCAGCCAGGCCTTCAGCGGCCAGTTGCGCGCGGCAGTCGATCAGACGGGCTTTTTCAGCGCCATATTCCATGGCTTTTTTGGGGATGTCGTCGTAGTCGGACTCGTCGGGCTGGCCCAGGTTGGCGGTGTAGGCATAAGGAACGGCACCTTTGAGCTTCATCCAGTGCAGCGCAGCGCTGGTGTCAAGTCCACCTGAAAAGGCGATGCCAACCTTTTGGCCAACGGGAATATTTTGAAGAATGGTGTTAGACATAAAATTGGCCTCTAGCCCTTATGAAATAAGCGTGAGTAGCTATAAAAATTAATGTTAATCAACCGAAGTGGCAAATGTAGTGGTAAGCCTCGGTGACGCGAATCTCAAAGCTGGAGTTGCCGGGGATGCTGAATTTGTCGCCCGGGCTGGACTTTAGCCAGGCATCGGTGCCTTTGAGTTTGTATTCGCAGCCGCCAGCCACGCATTCCATGGTCTCGGGTGCACCGGTGTTGAAGGTCAGCGCGGCGGGTAGCACCACACCCACCGACTTCTTGGTGCCGTCGGCCAAAGTGAGCTGGTGGCTGACGCATTTGCCGTCAAAAAAAACGCTGGCTTGGGTGGCGACGGTGACGCCGCTGAGTTGGGTGGTGGTCATGGTGCAAAGGCTTCAGAACGATGAAAAGAGACGATTTTAGGTGAGCGGGAAGCGGGCTCCATCGAGCGCTTGGCTCACCAATGCGGCAAGCGGGGCAGACCGTGTGGGCGACTGACGATTTCTGGTACGCCAGCAGGAGGAAGTTGTCCACACGGTCTGCCACGCGGGCTCAAAGCGAGGCATTTCGGCACTTTTGAGCCTGCATCTCAAACACCTCCACATCAAACCCCACGCTGATGCGGCCATTGCCCCACAGCACCACCGGGCGCTTGATCACGCTGGGCTGCGCCAGCATCAGTGCGGTGGCCGACGCATCATCCACCACCGCCAAGCGCGTGGTTTCGTCAAGCTTGCGCCAGGTCGTGCCCTTGCGGTTCACCAATGCCTGCCAGCCAACTGCGGCCAGCCAGCCCGGCAGCAGAGCTGCGGGCACGCCCAGTTTTTTGAAGTCGTAAAAGGTGTGCTCTACACCGTGTTCGGTCAGCCAGGTGCGGGCTTTTTTGACGCTGTCGCAGTTGGGGATGCCGTAGAGCGTGGGGCTGGTGTTCATGCCTGCATCATGCCATGACGACTGAAATTTGATGCCTGCACAGCCCCCAGGCCTCGCGCTGGGAGACAATTCGGCCACTTATGAAATCTGCATCTCTTACCCTTCAAGATTGGCTGTCGCACTGCGAGCGCCTGCACCCTGTCACCATTGACCTTGGCCTGGAGCGTGTGCGCACCGTGGCCGAGCGCATGGACATTCGTTTTGCCTGCCCGGTGATCACGGTGGCGGGCACCAACGGCAAAGGCTCCACCTGTGCCATGCTGGAAGCAATTTTGCTGGAGGCCGGTTACCACACCGGGGTCTACACCTCGCCCCATCTGGTGCATTTTGAAGAACGCCTGCGGCTCAACGGTGATCCGGTAGACGCTACACAATTAGTAGCTGCTTGCGCACGTGTTGAAAGGGCTAGATGCTTAAATGATGAAGAAATTTCGCTGACCTATTTTGAGTTCACCACACTGGCCATTCTGGACGTGCTGGCCGCATCCGGGCTGGACGTGGTGATTCTGGAGGTGGGGCTGGGGGGCCGACTGGATGCCGTCAACATCATCGAGCCCGACTGCGCCATCATCACCAGCATTGACCTCGACCACATGGCCTTGCTGGGTGAAACCCGCGAAGCCATTGGCTACGAGAAAGCCGGCATCATGCGCACCAACAAGCCAGTGGTGGTGAGCGACCCGCTGCCGCCGCAAAGCGTGCTGGACCGGGCGCTGGAGGTGCAGGCTGACCTGTGGCGCGTGGGTGTGGACTTTAATGTCACTGGCGACAAGCAGCAATGGGGCTGGGCTGGGCGCGGGCGGCGTTACAGCGGTATGGCTTATCCAGCGCTGCGCGGGGCTAACCAGCTGGTCAATGCCGGTGGCGTGCTGGCGGCGTTGACGGCCTTGCGCGACGTACTGCCGGTCACAGCGCAAGCGGTGCGCAACGGCCTGGTGTTTGTTGATTTGCCGGGACGCTTTCAAATTGTGCCGGGTCAGCCAACCCTGGTGCTGGATGTGGCGCACAACCCGCATGCGGTGGCGGCGCTGGCCGTTAACCTGGATGCCATGGGTTTTTTTCCGACCACCCACGGTGTCTTTGGCGCCATGGCGGACAAAGATGTGGAGGCCCTCATCAAGCGCATGAACCCGTTGATTGACAAGTGGTATTTCGCCGATTTACCCACGCCACGCGCCGCCACAGCAGTGCAGTTGCTGCTGGCTTGGCAAGCACAAAACAAGCGCAAGGATGCCAGCGCCAGCGTCTATCCAGACCCTGAGTCAGCGTTGCAGGCAGCGCTGGCTGGAGCCGACCCCGCTGATAGAATCGTCGTCTTCGGATCCTTCTTTACCGTGGGCGGCGTGCTCAAAGACGGTGTGCCCCGGCTGCAGGCCAAACATTTGCCCGGCTCCTGATTTTTCCTGATTTCCAACCACTGACCCAGCATGGCTTTCTTCAAGTTTCGTAAAGCTGCCGACGAATCCGCCAGCGCGCCACCTCAGCCGCAAAGCGTTGAGGCCATGCGCCAGCGCGCCAAACACCGGTTGGTTGGGGCGACGGTGTTGGTGGTGCTGGGGGTAATTGGCTTTCCCCTGTTGTTTGACAAGCAACCACGCCCGATTGCGGTCGACACGCCGATCAACATTCCTGACCGCAACAAGGTGCTGCCCTTGACCTTGCCTGCCGCCCCGGCATTGGTGGTGCCTGTGTTGCCTGTGTTGCCAGCTTCTGCAGCTGCCGCAGCTTCCAAACCGATTGCGGCAGCAGAAGTGGCAGCAGAAGCGGCTGTGGTGGCCAGTGCGCCTGTGGTGGTTACCGAGGTTGCAGATAAAAAAGTGGCTGTAGCCCCGGTAAAACAAAAGGATACTGCTTCAAAAAACAAAGCGGTAGAGGCATCCAAACCAGTCAAACCGGCAGCCAGTGCGCCGGTCAAACCAGGTGATGCAGCCAAGGTCAAGGCGTTGCTTGATGCCAAACCAGCCGATGCCGCCAGCGCACAAGCCGGGCGCTACGTGCTGCAGGTGGGCGCTTTTGCGGATGCTACCCGGGCGCATGAGGTGCGGCTGAAGCTGGAGCGTGCGGGCCTTAAAACCTATACCCATGTTGCAGACACCAAAGACGGCAAGCGCATTCGGGTGCGGGTTGGCCCTTTCACGGCCAAGGCTGAGGCCGAGAAAACCGCTGAAAAAATCAAAAAACTCAATTTGCCAGCCGCGCTGCTGACGCTCTGACGCTTCACCCATGCCTGCACTGGACTGGATATTTGTCGGCGTGTTGCTCGCGTCCTTGTTGCTGGGAGCCTGGCGCGGCTTGGTGTTTGAGGTGTTGTCTTTGCTGAGCTGGGTGGCGGCCTTTGTGCTGGCGCAGTGGTTGGCGCTGGATGTGGCTGGCTATTTGCCCATGGGGGGCTCCAGCGAGGTGTTGCGCTATGGCGCCGGGTTTGTGCTGGTGTTCATTGTCACGGTCATGGTTGGTGGCTTGGTGGCCGTGGTGGTCAAAAAGCTGGTGTCTTCGGTAGGCTTGAGTCCGTTTGACCGCGCCCTGGGGGCTGCGTTTGGCGCATTTCGTGGCGTGTTGCTGCTGCTGTCAGCCACCCTGCTGGCCGACATGACCCCGATGAAAACCAGTGTCACCTGGCAAGAGTCAAACGGGGTGGCGGTGGCGGTGGTGGTGCTCAAAGGCATCAAGCCGTTGATGCCGACCGAGTTTGAAAAGTTTTTACCCGTGTAAAAGTCGTTGAAAAGATTGGACATGTAAATGTGTGGAATTGTTGGCGTTGTCAGTAACGCTCCGGTGAACCAACTGATTTACGACGCTTTGCTGCTGTTGCAGCACCGTGGCCAGGATGCGGCAGGCATTGTGACGCAGCTCAATCGCAAATTTTTCATGCACAAAGCCAAGGGCATGGTGCGTGACGTGTTTCGCACCCGCAACATGCGCTCGCTGCCCGGTAACTGTGGCTTGGGTCAGGTGCGCTACCCGACAGCGGGCAATGCTTTTAGTGAAGAAGAAGCGCAGCCGTTTTACGTCAACGCGCCGTTTGGCATTGTGCTGGTGCACAACGGCAACCTGACCAACGCCCACGCCCTGAAAGCCGAGTTGTTCACCCAAGACCATCGCCATATCAATACCGAGAGCGACTCCGAGGTCTTGCTCAACGTGCTGGCGCACGAAATTGGTGAGACCACCCGTGGCTTGCCGCTAACCCCGGGTGATGTATTCAACGCGGTGCGTAAAGTACACAAGCGCATCAGAGGTTCGTATGCCGTGATTGCCCTGATTGCCGGGCATGGCGTGCTGGCGTTTCGCGACCCGCATGGCATTCGTCCGCTGTGCCTGGGGCGCTGCGAAGACACCTGGATGCTGGCCAGTGAATCGGTGGCGCTGGAAGGCACATCGCACCAGTTTGAACGCAACGTGGAGCCCGGCGAGGCCGTGTTCATTGACCTGGACGGCAACATTCACAGTCAGCAATGCGCCGAGCACCCGGTGCACAACCCGTGCATCTTTGAGTTTGTCTACCTGGCTCGACCCGATTCGGTGATGGATGGCATCTCGGTCTACCAGGCGCGCTTGAACCTGGGTGAAACCCTGGCCAAACGGGTGATATCCACCGTGCCACCGAATGAAATTGACGTGGTCATTCCGATCCCTGAGTCGAGCCGTCCCAGCGCCGCACAACTGGCGCAATTGCTGGGCTTGCCGTACCGTGAAGGTTTTGTCAAAAACCGCTATGTGGGTCGCACCTTCATCATGCCGGGGCAGAATGTGCGCAAGAAATCGGTGCGCCAAAAGCTCAACGTGATCGCCAGCGAATTCAAGGGCCGCAATGTGCTGCTGGTGGACGATTCCATCGTGCGCGGCACCACCTCCAAAGAAATTGTGCAGATGGCGCGTGATGCCGGTGCGCGCAAGGTCTACATGGCCAGTGCCGCGCCGCCGGTGCGTTTTCCGAATGTGTACGGCATCGACATGCCGACCCCGCAAGAGCTGGTGGCGCACAACCGCACGGTGGAAGAAATACGCCAGATCATCGGCTGTGACGCACTGATTTATCAGGACGTGGAGGCCATGAAAAAAGCCATTGGCGCGCTCAACCCGGCTATCAAGAACTTTGATGCCTCCTGCTTTGACGGCGTGTACGTGACCGGTGATGTGACGCTGGAAGACATCGTGCGTCTGAACGCCAACCGGGTGGTGGCCGATGAATCTGCCGAAGACAATTCGCGCTTGGCGCTACCCAACCATGAAGATTGAACGATGACGGCCAAAAAACTTCCCAACCACCTGCACCGCGACACGCTGGCGGTGCGCGCGGGCATTGCGCCTAGCCAATACGGTGAAAACTCCGAGGCGCTGTACCTCACCAGCAGTTTTCTGCAACCCGATGCCGAAACCGCGCGCAAGCGCTTTGCCAACGAGGAAGACGGCTACACCTACACCCGTGTCGGCAACCCCACCGTAACGGGCATGGAGCAACGCTTGGCCGCCCTGGAAGGCACGGAGGCAGCCATGGCCACCAGCAGCGGCATGTCGGCGATCTTGCTGCTGGGCATGGGCTTGCTCAAGGCGGGTGACCATGTGGTGTGCTCGCAGTCGGTGTTTGGCTCCACCTTGCGGCTGTTTGCCGGTGAGTTTGCCAAGTTTGGCGTGCAGACCACCTTTGTTTCGCAAACCGACGTGGCCCAGTGGCGCGCCGCCATGCGCCCCAATACCAAACTGCTGTTTGCCGAAACCCCCACCAACCCGTTGACCGACATTTGTGACATCGCCGCGCTGGCTGCCGTGGCACACGAGGGCGGGGCCTTGCTGGCGGTGGACAACTGTTTTTGCACTCCGGCACTGCAGCGTCCGACGGAATTTGGCGCTGACTTTGTCATCCATTCCGGCACCAAATACCTGGACGGTCAGGGCAGGGTGGTGGCCGGGGCGATTTGCGGTAGTCACAAGTTTGTTAACGATGTGTTCTGGCCGATTAACCGAACCGTGGGCGTGGTGCTGTCTCCGTTCAACGCCTGGGTGGTCACCAAAGGCCTGGAAACCTTGTCGCTGCGCATGCAAGCCCAGTGCGCCAACGCCCTGGCGCTGGCGACCTGGTTGCAAGATCAGCCTGAGGTGTCGCGGGTGTACTACCCCGGTTTGGCATCGCACCCGCAGCACGACTTGGCCATGCGCCAGCAAAGTGGCTTGGGCGGTGCGGTGGTGTCCTTTGATGTGCGCACGGCCGATGCAGGCCAAGCCCGGCAACGCGCGTTTCATGTGATTGACAGCACCCAAGTCTGCTCCATCACCACCAACCTGGGTGACACCAAAACCACCATTGCCCACCCGGCCACCACCTCGCATGGCCGATTGAGCGAAGACCAACGCCAGGCAGCAGGCATTGGCCAGGGACTGATCCGCATGGCCGTTGGCTTGGACCACATTGACGACCTC
>MNXW01000003.1 GCA_001871515.1 Comamonadaceae bacterium CG2_30_57_122 | reverse complement strand
TGCACTTTGGCGTAGGTTTGAAGTGCGGCGGAGTAGCCGGTTTGTTGGTTGTTGAAGTCTGAAATGCCTTTGACCATGTCGAGGTCTTCAGCGCGCGAGCGGTCTGCTTCAAGCTGAATGTTTCGGCTTTCCTGGTTGCCTGTGATGCGGTCGGCGCGGTTGAGCAGGTCTCCGGCTTGGCCGCGCACGGCTGAAATGCGCGACATGCCAATGTCGATGTTGTGCAGCGCCTGGCCCACGGCCTGGGTGGCACCGTTGTTGTTGGGGGCTTCCTTGATGTCTTTGATGGCGTTGTCCAGCACGCTAAAAATGCTGGGGCTGGGAGCCACGGTGAGGGTGTCGCCGACGGCTGGTGTGCCGTTGAAGGTAAGTGCCAACCCTGCCATGCCTGCCACCGCGATGCTGGCACTTTGGGCGGAGGGGTAGCCCGGGGCTACCTGCGCGGCGGTGCTTCCGGGCGGGGTGGTGGTTACGTCGTAAGACACCACCGTGGTGCCCGGCGTGGTGGTGGTGTCGACATTGGTGATGGCAATCAGGTAGCTGGCCCCGGTGACCGCACTGGCATTGGTGACCGTCACACCGTCTGTGGTCAGGGTGCGCCCGCTGGGGATGGTGCTGACACTGGTGTTGTACACCCCGTCGCGCGCCGGTTGGTGCATGAAAGCTGCATCGCCATCGAGCGTGAACGGAATCGCCACATCGCTGCTGGCGGCCTGTCCTGGCAGGCCGTTGAAGGTGTAATCGGGTGGCGTGGCCTGTGGGCCCACAAAAGGTGCGAGCGCACTGCCCAGCGCGCTGAAAAGTGGCAAACCATTGGTGTCTTTTTGGTTGGCCGAGGCAAAAATCTGGTCACGCAGGCCCTGCAATTCAATGGCAATTGATTTTCGCTCGGCGTTGCTGTGCACCCCATTGCCAGCGCTGACCACCAGTTCGCGAAAGCGCTGCAAGCTGTTGGTGACATCGCCCAGGGTGCTTTCGGCCATGGCGATGGCGTTGCGTTGTGCTTCAAGGGCGCGCTGGTCGGTGGCGATGCGGCTGATGCGGTTGAGGGCTCGTTCGGCGTTGGCGGCGCTGGTGGGGTCGTCGCTGGCACGCACTACGCGCTTGCCTGAGGTCAGGTTCTCTTGCAAATTAGACAGGGCAGACTGGCGCATCGAGATGTTGCGCACGGCGTTGTCATAAGTGTTGGCACTGCCGATGCGGGAAAGTGAGCTGGTCATGGTGGGAACTCCTGAGCCTGACGGTTAGCCAATGGTTTGCAGCAGGGTGTCAAAAATGCTGTTGGCCACCTGGATCATTTTGGCTGAAGCCTGGTAGGCCTGCTGGTATTGCAGCAGTTTGGAGGCTTCTTCGTCCAGATTCACACCCGAAACCCCGGTTCGGTCTTTTTCCAGATTGGCGGCGATGGTGCTAGAGACATCCGAGGCATAGTTGGCGCTTTGGGCGCGGATGCCAATTTGTGAGATCAGGCTGGCATAGCCGTCAGTCAGGGCCGAGCCGTCAAACATGGCGGCATCACGCAGGCTCATCATGGCGCTGGCATTGCCGGCATTGAGGTTGCGAAAGGCCGCCGGCTGCGCCTGAACCGTGAAAGTGTCGCCAGTTTTTGGCACGCCTTGTAGTGTGAGTGACCATTGACTCAGCGGCGTGGTGGCGGGCACCGTGCCTTCAATCGATTGGCCCGAGGTGTAGGTGTAAACCGTGACCCCGGTGTCACTGCGGGTGTAGCTGTTGGCACCGGTGAAGCTGATGGTGACCGGCACGTTGGTAGGCGGATTGGTGCGCGCAGCCAGTGTGGCCAGTTGCAGACTGCCGGTGTTGGCGCTGCCCATCAGTCCAGACACCGGGCTGGCCACAGCCAGGGCGCGTGGCGATGAAAATTCGGCGCTGATGTTGCTGGCCGAAGTGCTAAACGGCTTGAGTAAAAAACGGTCGCCCGCATTGGCGCTGCCCGCGGTGACGCTGAGGGTCAGGCCGTCAATGGTGACGGGTACGGCGGCAAAGGCAGTGACCTTGCCGTCAGACGTGCGGGTGATGCTGCCTGTGGCCGCAGCGCTGAAATTGACTTCGTAATTGGAGGCGGCGAATTGGGTCACGTCACTGATGGCCAGCCCCAGCACGGCGCTGCCGGTGTTGAGCGCTGCCGGTGCGGCCGGCTCCATGATGTTGCCGGCACCAAATACGGTGGGGGTGAATAAATTTCCACCTGCATTGCCGTCCAGATCAAGCCCCAGTTGGTGCTGTGCATTCATGCTGGTGCTGATGGCCAGCGTCATGCGTCCAAGCAGGTTGCGGCCTTCGGAGAGGTCGTTGTTCTGGAAGCGCAGCAGTCCTGCCACCTCGCCGCCGCCGAGCCGATTTTCATCCAGGGTGACGTTTCGCCCGCTGAATGTGATGGCAATTTTGGATTTGAGCGGGTCATTGAAATCGTCGTTGACCACTTTCAATGTGGCAGCACTGGTGCCCAGCACCAAAGCCTGGCTGCCACCAACAAAAATGCCCACCGTGCCATCGCTGGCGGGAATGGAGCTGGTTTGCACGAAGCGGTTCAAGTCGCGCACCAGTTGGTCGCGCTGGTCGAGCATGTCGTTGGGGGGCTGACCGCTGCCCTGGGCGCGGGCAATTTTGTCGTTGATGGCCGCAATGTTGCGGGTCAGGCCGTTGATGGCATCGACCTTTTGTTCAATTTCTTGTGCCACGCCTGTTTGCAAGTCGTCCAGGTTGGTGGAGGTGCTGCGCATGCGGGCGGCGGTTTCGCTCACCCGTGTCAAGGCCACGGTGCGCGCGGTCAGGTCGGTTGGTGCACTCGCCACATCCGAGAAGGCGTTGAGCATGTCGTTGATGGCTGCGCCCAGGCCGGTGGCGCCACCCGGGAACAGTTCCTCAAGCTGTTTGAGCTTGTCAGCACGGGTGCTGTCGCCGCTGCTGGTGGCACTGGCCAGGGCGGCTTGTCGGGTCAAAAATTCACTGTAATTGCGCTGGATGGTCGACACCTCGACCCCTTTGCCGACGTAACCGCTGCCGGTGAATTGGCCTTGCACGGCCTGCAGCACCGCCGTCTGGCGCGAATAGCCCGGTGTGTTGACGTTGGCAATGTTGTTGCCAGTGGTCTGTAGCACCACCTGGTTGGCCAGCAAGGCCCGGGTGCCGACGTTGAGGATGCTCATAAGCTTTGTGCCACCACTTGCGTGCGTGCTTGCAGGCGTTGGGTGGTTTCAATGGCGCGGCTCAACTTGGCTGCGTAATGGGGGTCAGTGGCGTAGCCGGCTTTTTGCAGGCCGCTGGCAAAGGCAAACGCCGAGCCGGTTTGCTGGCTGGCCTGGGCGTAGCGTGGCGACTGGGTGATCAAGCGGGCGTAGTCGCGGAAGGACGCGTCATACGAGTCGTAAGCCCGGAACTTGGCCACTTTTCGTTGCGCTACGCCGTTGACGTACTCGGTGGTGGTGACCTCGGCCACCTTGCCCGTCCAGCTTTTGTCGGCCTTGATGCCAAACAGGTTGTACGACGGCTTGCCGCCGCGCAGCTTGATCTCGTGCTGGCCCCAGCCAGTTTCATGCCCGGCCTGGCCGACCATGTAGCTGGCGGGGATGCCGGTTTCTTTTTCAATGCGAGCGGCGACCTGGGTGTGTTTTTCAACAAATCCACTTTGACTCATCGTGGGCTGGGCAGCATGTTTGCTGTACGCAGCCAAAGACGAGGCGCGTTGCAGCGCGCTGGTGGCGGTGTTGGGCATCTGGCTGAGCGCTGTTTGGCCCGGGTCGGCGACCCCCATCTGGCGCGACAACTGGGCTGCAATAAGGTCTGACAAACCACCGGGTTGACCCGACATTTGCACTGCCATTTGCTGGTCCAGCAGGTCGGTGCCCAGGTTAGTCCCGGGGCTGTCGAGCATGCCGGACTTCATGGTGGCTTCACGCATGCTTTTGATCAGTTCGCGCATGAACAAGGACTCAAACTGTTTCGCTGTCTCGCGGATCGCTTCGGGACTGTTTTGTCCAGCTGACAGCTTGAGCTTGTTCAGCGAGCTGGCATCGGCTGCCAACGCGTTCGAAATCGATGCAGACTGACCCAGGCTCATGTCAGATCACCTCCAGCTCGGCGTTGAGCGCACCGGCAGCCTTGATGGCCTGCAAAATCGCCAGCAGGTCTTGCGGTGTGGCACCGAGCGAATTCAGGGCTCGCACCACTTCGGTCAGTTGCGCAGCGGCGGGCAGTGGGATCAACATGCCGGGCTCGTTCTTGATCTGGATGTCAGCCTGTTGCGTCACGGTGGTTTGTCCGCCTGACAGGGGGTTGGGTTGGCTCACGCTGGGCGTGTTGCTGATGGTGATGGACAGGTTGCCGTGCGCTACGGCCACGGGGTTCAGGGTCACGGCACCATTCATGACAATCGACCCGGTGCGCGCATTGATCACCACCTTGGCGGCGGCCACTGAGTTTTCCAGCGGCAATTCTTCTAGCTCGGCCATGAAGGTGACGCGGGCATCTGGCAGCGCCGGAGCCAAGACCTTGATGGTGCGGCCATCCATGGCTTGTGCCACACCGGCTCCAAACCGGGTGTTGATGGCCTGAGCCACTTTGCGCGCGGTTTGGAAGTCGCTGGCTTGCAGACCTAACGTCAGGCTGTTGCCTTCTTGCAGGGGCGTGGGCACACTGCGTTCCACCTGGGCACCGTTGGGAATGCGTCCGGCGCTCAAATGGTTCACCTGGACTTTGCTGCCCGCTGCGGCTGCACCGGCACCTGCAATGATCAGGCTGCCCTGGGCAATGGCGTAAATTTCACCATCAGCACCCTTGAGCGGTGTGGCAATCAGCATGCCGCCTTTGAGCGATTTGGAGTTGCCCACCGACGACACGTTGACATCTATGGCCTGGCCGGGTCGGGCAAAGGCGGGCAGTTGGGCGGTGACCAGCACGGCGGCCACGTTTTTCATTTGCAGTGACGAGGCTGAGGCGGCTGGCAGCGTGATGCCGAGCTGTTGCAGGTAGTTGGCAATGCCTTGCGAGGTGTAGGGCATCTGCGTGGTTTGGTCGCCCGTGCCGTCCAGTCCCACCACCAGGCCAAAGCCGGTGAGCTGATTGCTGCGCACGCCTTCCACCGCAGCCACTTCCTTGATGCGTGCCGCTTGCGCTTGCGGGGCCAGGGCCGCGCCGAACAGGGCGATGCACAGCACCAGGACGCTGCCAGTGATGCAGCGTGTGCTGGTGTGTAAAACGGTGTCGATGGTGTTGGCTATGGCGTGCATGGTGTATTTACCCCTCGGCACGATTCTGCGCAACTTTAGAACGGCAAAAAGCTGAAAAAGAACCGTGTTAACCAGCCAACTGTTTGGGCTTCAGCTTGGGCGCCGCGTCCCTTGGACTCCATGCGGGCGTTGGCCACCTGATTCGAATTGACCAGGTTGCCAGGCTGGATCAGGCGTGGGTCGATGCTGCCGCTGAAGCGCATCACGTCCACATTCTGGTTGACCCCAATTTGTTTGTCACCCGCTACCAGCAGATGGCCGTTGGGCAGCACCTCGACCACGGTGGCGGTGATGGTGCCAAAAAATGTATTGGCGCTCTCAGTGCCGCCTTTGCCAGAAAAATCACTGGCTGATTTGGTGCCGGTGGTGAAGTTCGCAATGTCAGGAGGCGATATAAATGGAAAAGCACTGACGCTGGTCGAGCCTGAGGTGGTGCGGTTGGCGGTGGATTTGGAGACCTGGCTGGCGGTGACTTTCTCCACAATCTGGATGGTGATGTTGTCGCCCACGGCACGAGCACGTGAATCTTCAAAGCCCGGGCGGTAAGCGGCTTTATGGAACAAGCTGCCCGTGGCCGGCGCCGGAGCCGCAAGCATGGGCGAGGTGAGTCTGGGGGTGCTGGTTTCGGGAAAATCGACACCCACCGTCTGGGGTAGGGAACTGCACGCCGTAGACGTGCAAAGCACTACTGAATAAATAGCTATTCGCCCTTTTAAATCAAGGGCTAGATGCCAATTTTGCTTAAATATTTGCATGATGCACCCGGAGCCTTATAACTGGCCAAGTTTTTGCAACATCTGGTCAGAAGTTTGAATTGCTTTGGAGTTCATCTCGTACGCGCGCTGGGTCTGGATCATGGTGACGAGCTCTTGCACCACGTTGACGTTGGAGGTTTCCACAAAGCCTTGCATCAGCGCGCCTATGCCATCCGTGCCTGGTGTACCTGCCTGGGGCTGACCAGAGGCCGCGCTTTCGGCGTACAGGTTCTGACCCAGTGGGGTCAGTCCGGCTGGGTTGATGAAGCGGGCCAGGGCAATAGTGCCAATCTGTTGAGGTGTGGTGTTGCCAGGGATGGTGGCCGACACCGTGCCATCGCCCGCAATGGAGATGCTGGTGGCGTTGGTCGGTACGGTGATGCCGTTGGCCACGGCCAGGCCAGTGGAGGTGACCACCGCGCCCGCGGCGTTGACCTGGAACGAACCGTCGCGACTGTAGCTGGTGCTGCCATCGGGCATGGTGATCTGGAAGAAGCCGTCGCCCTGAATCGCCACATCAAACTTGTTGTTGGTTTGCTGCAAGTTGCCCTGCGCAAACGAGCGGCTGGTGGCCACGGTGCGCACCCCAAGGCCAATCTGTAAGCCAGTGGGCAGGGTGGACTGCTCGGTACTGCTGGCGCCAACCTGGCGCAGGTTTTGATACATCAGGTCTTCAAACACGGCGCTGGCGCGTTTGAAACCGTTGGTGGACACGTTGGCCAGGTTGTTGGAAATCACGTCCAGCTGCATTTGCTGGGCTTCCATGCCGGTCTTTGAAATCCAGAGGGAGTTGATCATGATGTTGTCCTAAAAAATTCAGCCTTGCATGCTGAGGAGTTGGGCGGCAGCTCGGTCGTCGGCTTCGGCGGTGGTCATCAAACGGGTCTGGGTGTCAAACTGGCGCGCCGCCTGAATCATTTGCACCATGGTCTCTACCGCGTTCACGTTGGAGCCTTCAATCACCCCCAGTTGCAGGCGGGCGTTGGCATCGTTGGTCATGGGTTCGCCCGAGCTGGTGCGAAACAAGCCATCGCCGCCGCGCCTGAGTGGGTCTTCAGCAGTAGGGGTAGCCAGCTTGAGCCGACCTATGCCGGTGGGTGGCTGGTTGCCCACTTTGGCGGTGAGTGTGCCGTCAGAGCCGAGCGTGACTTCACCGCCTGCTGGCACGGTAATGGGGGCGCCGCCATCGCTCAGCACCGTCAAACCATTATTGGTTTTAAGCGTGCCGTCGGCCGCCACCTCAAACGAGCCATTGCGGGTGTAGGCCTCGGTGCCGTCAAGCCCCTGCACGCCAAACCAGGAGTTGCCGGTGGTCATGGCATCCATGGCTCGGCCGGTGCGCTGTGGGCTGCCAGGAATGTCCGAGAAGCCGGGTGTGGCTTCGATGGCCATGACCCGGGTGCTGGAGCCGTCGCCACGAACCGGTACCGAGCGAAAGGTTGACATCTCGGCCCTGAATCCGTTGGTCGACACGTTGGCCAGGTTGTTGGCTAACACGGCTTGCCGGTTATCAGACGCGCTGGCTCCGGTCATGGCGGTGTAAATCAGGCGATCCATGGTGGCTCCTGGTCAAGGTGTCATCAATTCTGCGTGATTAACGCAGGTTGACCAGCGTGGACATCACCTGGTCTTGCGTCTTGATGGTTTGCGCATTGGCTTGGTAGGCACGCTGCGCAGTCATCAAGTTAACCAGCTCGCTGGTCAGGTCAACATTCGATTCCTCCAAAGCGCCGGCACGCAGTGCGCCAAATTTGCCACTGCCCGGAGAGCCCTGCACTGGCAACCCGGAATCAAACGACTCGGCCCAGGCGTTACCGCCAAGTGGCAATAATCCTTGGACATTGCGAAAATCGGCTAGGGTAATTTGCCCGGTAAATTGCGATTGACCATTAGAGTAGCGTGAGGTGATGGCCCCTGTCTCGCCAATGCTGATGCTGGTGAGATCCCCGGCGGTGAACCCGTCCTGGGTCAGGCTGGAGACGGCGAAAGCCGTGCCGTATTGTGTGACATTGGTTAAGTCAAGGGTGATGGGTTGTGTCAAAAATCCGGTGCCTCCGGCACTGACAGCATTGTTCGGATTGGCCGATGGAATAGTTCCTGCGGCCAGGGTGATGGAAAAACCGGTGGCGGGCGGGGCGCTGGGCACAATTTTTCCAGAGGCATCAAAGGCCATGGTGCCCAGATTGGGGTACACAATGCCGGCAGGTACGCCGTCGATGCCGCCAAAAATATCCCACGAGTTGGCAGTGCCATCTTTTTTTACAAAAAAGAAATTCACCGGTGATGGAACGCCTTGTTGGTCAAATACGTTAAGCGCGGTACCAAAAGTTGACCGTGGGTCAGGTACTTTTCCGGCGGCGGTGGCTTGCGTGGCATCCAGTGCTCGGGCATCCAGGTTGAATTCTGCTGTGATGGTGGCTGTAGGGTTGGCCTTGATGGGGGCGTTGGTTGGCAACTGCAGCTTTTGAATCGACGCGCTGGTGATGTTGCCACTTGTGTCTGTTGGAAACCCCATCACGTTGGCTCCACTGTTGTTGATGATGAAACCGTCTTTGTCAAGTTTGAAGGATCCGTCTCGGGTGTAGGCCATTGAGCCGTCAGTTTGGGTTAGTTGAAAAAAACCGCCACCATTGATGGCCACGTCCATGGTGTTGCCGGTGGTGGCAATGTTGCCCTGGCTGAATTGCTGTGACACCGTTGCCACGCTGACCCCAATGCCTGCGCCGCTGGTGCTGCCCACACCCAAAGACGAGGCCACCAGGTTGCTGAATTCAGCGCGCGAAGATTTCATGCCCGTGGTGTTGGCGTTGGCAATGTTGTTGCCAATCACGTCCAGATTGCGGCTGGAGGCGTTGAGTCCTGAGAGTCCGGTTTGAAATGACATGGTGTTTCCTTGATAGACAATGTAAACTTTTAAAGAATGGCTTGAATGCTGCTGTAGGGCACAGCACTGCGTCCTGCCAATTGCACCTTCATGATGCCGTTGTCACTGCTGACGGACTGCACCAAGGCACGCGCCAAGGCGCTGCTGACTATGGGTTTCTCTCCCAGCGTTGCCGTTATTTTGAAACTTGGGTTGCCCGTGCCTTGGTAGGTGGACGCATCCCATTCAAAGTTGTGCCGCCCCGCTTCGAGCGCACCCAGGTTCAAGGTATCAACAATCTGGCCACCAGTAGACATGATGTCAACCTTGACGCTCTCGGCGTTGCCAGCAAGATCGAAGGCACCACCGGCCACACCATTGTTGATGCTCAATGTTTCGCTATCTATCAGCACGTCGTGACCAACCATATTGGCACCTTGCAGCACTTGTAGCGCGGTGAACTGCGCCGTCATGCTTTTGAGCGTGTCATTGACCTGCTGGATGCCGGTGACGGTGTTGATCTGCGCCATCTGACTGGTCATTTGCGCGTTGTCTACCGGATTCAAAGGATCCTGGTTATTGAGCTGAGCTACCAGCAGTTTCAGAAAACGGTCTTGCGATGCTGCTGCACTGGTGGCGCTGGTGCTGGAATTGGCACCAGCAGTCACGGCCGAGCTGCTGGTCACGGTGGAGGGTGCGGTTGCGGTAAGCATGGTGGTGAACCTTTGAAAAAATTACTGGCCCATTTGCAGGGTTTTGAGTAGCAGCGTTTTGGCTGTGTTCATCACTTCAACGTTGTTCTGGTAAGAGCGTGATGCCGAGATCATGTTGACCATTTCCTCCACCGGGTTGACGTTGGAGTAATTCACATAACCTTCTGCATCAGCTGAAGGGTGGTTGGGGTTGTGCACCCGCTTGAAAGGCTCATTGCTTTCGGTGATGGCCTTGACCTTGACCCCGGCGGTGGCCTCGGTGCCCATGGGCACGGTTTGAAACACCACCTGACGGGCTTTGTAGCCTTGGCCGTCGGGACCGGCCACCGCGTCCGCATTAGCCAGGTTGCTGGCCACCACGTTGAGCCGCTGTGACTGGGCGCTGACGGCGCTGCCCGAGACGTTGAAGATGGAAAGCATGGACATGAGCGTTCTCCGAAGTGCCTGAGCCTATTGCCCCTGAATGGCACTCAAAATGGTTTTCGACTGGCCGTTGATGAAGCGCAGGGTGGACTCATAGCGCACCGAGTTGTCGACAAAACTGGCGCGTTCTCGATCTAAGTCCACACTGTTGCCGTCCGCGCTGGGTTGGCTTTGCACCGCATAGCCCAGTGCCGAGCCACTGAGCTCGCTGGCGCGCAGGCCAGCAAGCGCCAGATGTTTCGGGTTGGTGGCGGTTGTGCCATTGCCAGCACTGGTTTGCATTTTGAGTTTGGGCAATTCGCCGCCTGAGACGCCTGTCAGTTGCGACAAGGCTTCCTTGAAATTGAGGTCGCGCGCCACATAGCCGGGCGTGTCGGCGTTGGCAATGTTGCTGGCAATGATGCGCTGGCGTTCGGCACGCAGCACCAATGCATTGGCATGGAAATCCAAACCACTGGTCATTTGAGCAAACATTCAACACCTCAGCTTTCTTGAATCAGGCCACCCAACCTGGATGCGGTGAGCCTTCTGGTTGATGATTATGAAAACCCTGCTGAATTTCTAAACTGCAAATAGAAGGACAAATCGGGCTTACTTTGTGTGCTTTGTTGATGCTGACTTGTCTACAGTGAAACGCGTTATGGGAACCATCATGTCTTCACAATTTAAACGCATGGCGCAGCGCTTGTCCATCATCATTCAGGGTGGGCTGCTGGTGTGGGTGGGCTGGGTGAGCGCGGCTGCGACGGCGCAGCCCCAGGCGACGGATGAGGCATTCAACGCCGCTGCGCTCTACAGCCGTGCACAGCATTGGCTCGATCAAAATCTGGCTCAGAGTGCCGCCACGCTGCCCTTGCGGATGGAGGTGGTGGTGGGTGAATTGGACTGGCGTTTGCGTTTGGCAGCCTGCGCGCAGGTGGAGCCTTTCATCCCGGCGGGCACGCGTTTGTGGGGCAAAACCCGACTCGGCTTGCGCTGTGTGCAAGGCCCCAGCAAGTGGAGTGTGTTTTTGCCCATCACGGTCAAAGCCTTTGGCCCGGCGTGGGTGATCAAAGGCACGGTGTCGCAAGGCGCGGTGCTAACCGAAACCGATGCGCTGCAGGCCGAGGTGGATTGGGCGGAACAAAGTAGCCCAATTTTTGCCAACCCGGCGGATTGGGTTGGACAAACCGCCCGGCGCAATTTGTCCACTGGGCAGGCGCTGCGGCATGACTTGCTTAAACCGACCCAGGTGTTTCAGGCCGGGGCGCAGATCAGGGTTCTGGCGCAAGGCTCCGGCTTTGAGGTTGTCACCAGTGCCCAGGCGCTCTCGGCCGGGGTGGTGGGTCAATTTGCCAGGGTGCGCATGGACAATGGCCGCATCATGTCTGGCCAGGTGCTAGATAACCGTACCGTGAGACTGGCACTGTGAAATTTTCAAAATATTTTCAATTAGAGGTAAAGTCTGGCCAGTTTTTGCCGAAAGTGATCTTACGAGGCTACATCAATCGTAGTTTTGGAGCACACCATGAAGATCAACCAGTCACCAGATACCTCCGCTGCCTTGAGCAGCCATGCTGCCGCATTGGCCGCCAAAACCGGGCCTGCAGCAAGCACACTGGCCAAAACCAGCGCCAACAAGAGCATCCAGTCCGCTGGTGTGGCGGTGTCGGTGTCGTCTTTGGCCAGGTCTCTGGAAGCCTCCAACCGTGGCGAAACACCCGATGTGGACACGGCCAAGGTGGAAGCGGTGCGCAATGCAATTGCGCAAGGTACGTATGCGGTCAATCCAGAAGCGATTGCCGACAAATTGCTCTCCAACGCCCAGGAAATGCTGACGCGCAGCCGAGTTTGAGTCGCTTTTTTCTGGTTTTTGAGGAAAAACCATGAATACTTTGAACGTCGATAGCCAGTTGAGCCCCTTGGAGGATCATCTGGCTTTTTTGTCTGCTGCTGTCATTCGCGGGGATGCCGCTGAATTGGTCAAGGCATCGGCTCAGGTGCAATCGCTGGCCGTGGCCTTGTCTCAGAACCTGCCGCTGTGGACGGAGCACCTACAGGGCCATGCATCGGATCAACGGCGCGTGAAAGCCATGGCGGCCAGGTTGGTGTCGTTGCGGGAAGGCTTGTTGCGCCAAGGCGTGGGGGTTGAACGCACACTGGCAGCTTTGATGCCGGCTGCCCAGCGCCACACCTATGCGCCCAAAACCGGCTTGGCCGGGCATCCGCTTTACGGCAGTGCCGGTCGACAAAGCGGTGAATTCAAGGCCTTTACGGCCTGAATCAAGCGAACCCGTTTCAGGGCGTCAACCGTTTTCTAACGGGATTTTCTGAATATTTAGGGCTCGTAAAGAAATAAGTTGGACATTTTGACGGCCAGATTTGGGATGCAGTGCTAGGCGCAAAACGCGCCGTTTAGCTCTGCTAAACAAGCGATTTGCAACGACGCAATGCGCCCAAAGATGGCTGGGCAAATGTACAAGTTATTGCTTTGCGAGCCCTTAGTGCCCGCGCATCTTGGCGCGCAAGCGAGCGATGGACTGGCTGTGCAACTGGCAAACCCGTGACTCGGTGACATCCAGCACCGCGGCAATCTCTTTCAGGTTCATGTCCTGTTCGTAATACATGCTCATGATGAATTGTTCCCGCTCTGGCAGATTTTTGATGGCAGCCACCAAAGCCACGCGCAGCCGTTGGTCGCGCAGCACATTGAGTGGGTCAGCATCTGCATCACCCATGTGCCGATCCAGAAAACTGTCTTCATCTTCAGTGTGGCGGGTCATGTCTTCTAGGTAGACCAACTGTGTGCCGCGAACCTTGCCCAGCAGACTCTGGTAGTCAGACAAACTGATGCCGAGGTCTTTTGCAATTTCGCTCTCAAGGGGACTGCGACCGAGCTGGTGCTCCAGCCTGCGCATGGCTTCTTCAATGTCTTTCTGGCTCTTGCGCACCCCGCGTGAAACCCAGTCGTTTTCACGCAATTCATCCAGCATGGCCCCACGGATGCGCTGGGTGGCAAAGGTTTCAAACTGAACACCTTGTTTGGCCTCAAACCGTGACAAGGCCTCGGACAAGCCGATCAGGCCTACTTGTATCAGGTCATCAACCTGCACATTAGCGGGTAGTTTTGCCATCATGTGGTGCGCCAGTTTGCGCACCAGCGGCTGGTATTGGCGAATCAGGGCGTTGCGATCAAGCTGACCCTTGGCGGTGTACATCAATGCGTCCTCTGTAGGGGTTGGCGTTCCAAAAATACGGCACTCTCCAGCAACTGCAACGCCAGCCGGTCGATTTCCTCGCGCGAGGCATGGCCTGTGGCCGTGGTTGACACGGTGATGGGCTTGACTGTAAGCCCAAGGAACGACAAGGCGCAATCGCGCAAATTACGAGCCGATCCTGCGACCTCTGAAGTTCGGTCGCTTTTCAGTGCAATGTTAGCCACCGTGGGCTGCAAATTGGCCTCCATCAGCAACTGCTTCATGGCCTGGTAAGCGGTGAGTGAAGAGGTTTTGAGCGGGGTGACGACCAACAGTGGAGCCAAACCACTGCCACTGATCAAGCGGGTGAGGGTATCGGCGGGTGCATAAAGCACCACAGCGGCAAATTTATGGAATAAATGACCGACGCTGTCCGAGTTGAACCCGACTCGTGACAGTCGCTCAAAACCAGCGGCTGCGGGTAGCACCGACCAGGCAAGGCTTTCATCATCTTCGATTGCATGAGGCATGACCTCGTCCAGCAATTGCAGCAGGCCAGGGTTATCCTCGGATTCGTGTGCATGCCCGTCCAGCACCATGACCGGCAGACCCATATCCACCCAAGTGGCGCACAGGCTCCAGAGCATGGGCAATTCACCCTGCTGGTTGCCGTGGCTGGTCACTGCCATCAGCCGGGGCAGCATGTGCGGAGCCAGACCCTGCAAGCCTGCGGCCTGGTTGAGGCAGGGTTCAAGCATGAAGTTGACCCAGGTTCATGGGGGTGCTGTCGACAAAAATGAAGCCAAGGTCAGAAGCCTTGGGGTCAAAGGCAGACTTGGAGGGCGAACGCATCGACATGGCCACCAGTTTGGTGGCATCGGCGCGTTCCCAGTCCTCGGGTACTTTTTGACCCATGGTGACACCACGCAACAGCAACTGGTGGCGAATGACCGCATCCAGAGCCGGACCCACTTTGGCGGCCTCGTCCACCTTGGACAAAATGGCTTGCTGTACCGGACAGGTTTTGAAAGAGGTGACCACATCATCCAGGGTGTCACCATGCCCACCGGCATTGAGCACCAGCAGACGGTTGACACCAGGCAAGTCAAGCACGTCGAGCATGTCACGTTTGCGTGGGTCGTTTGGGGCAATGCCTGTGGTGTCAATCAACACCATTTTTTTGGCCGACAGCAGCCCCAGCAGATCTTGCAGTGCGGCACGGTCATGAGCCAGGTGGGCCACCACGCCGAGCATGCGGCCATAGCTGCGCAATTGTTCATGCGCACCCACACGGTAGGTGTCTAGGGTGATCAAGCCGACGCTGTTGGCACCGTGGGTGCGGGCACACAGCCCGGCCAGTTTGGCTGCCGTGGTGGTTTTGCCGACACCAGTGGCTCCGATCAAGGCATAGATGCCACCTTCTTCATGGATCGCGCGGGCGTTGGCATCGGTGCGCACGTTGCGCGTCAGGATGTCCATCACCCAGCGCATGGCATCGGGCACCGATATGTTTTCTGGCATGTGTTCCAGGATGGTGCGCGACAGCGATGGGGAATAGCCCGAGCGGATCAGCTTGAGCATCAGGTTGGAGTGGATCGGGTTTTGGCGTGCCTGACCGAGCCAGGTCATGGTGTTGAAGCGGTCTTCAATTAACGCCTTCATGGCATGAAGCTCATCCACAATGCCTTGGGTAACCGCAGGCGCTGCAGGCGTGGCGGCTGGTATGGCGGCGGCTTTGGGGGGCGGTGTCGTGCTGATTTGACGTGGTGTGGATTGAATCGGCGCAGCAGCCAACCGGGGCTGGGTGGCGCGTGTCGGCAAGGTCGTTTCTTCAGGTTTGGCTTGGGGGTTGAGCGCCTCGTGGCGGCGGCGCAGCATGCGCTCACGCACATAGTCCTGAAACGACAAGGTGCTCATGGCCAATTGCGTCGCATCGTCAACCACCCGGCTGTCTGGATTCACACGCGGTTGTGCCACCGCTGCATGCGGCGCTGCAGACGCGGCAATGCCTTTGCCTTGACGCGCCAATTCGTTGCGGTCGAGTTCGGCCAGTGTGTCTTCGCCGGTAGCGACCACTTCAATGCCTGAAGCGGTGGGCCGGTTCGACAAAATCAGAGTGCCGTCGCCAAAGGTCATGCGCGCCTTGGCAAGCGCTTCGCGGGCAGTGGGGGCGGTAAAGCGTTGGATGTTCATGATGCTGCACCTTTAAGGATGGGGCCAATGCGAATGGTGTGCGACTCAGGTATCTCGCTGTGTGCGAGCACCTGCAGCCGGGGGGCAACACGCCGCACCAAGCGGGCAATCGTGCTGCGAATCGGGTCGGGCACCAGCAGACATGCCGGAATGCCAATCTCTTCCTGTTTCAATGCCATCTCGGCCGCCTTTTGCGACAGCAGGTCGGCCACGCCGGGGTCTAGCGCTTGCCCTTGGCCGGTGGTGTTGCCCAGGGCCTGCATCAACAGGCGTTCCAGCGGCGGGTCAATGGCGATCACGTTGAGTTCTTGCACCGGGCCGTAAATTTGCTGCACGATGGCGGGTGACAAGGCCACTCGAACCCGTTTGGCCAACTCGGCCGGGTCGGTGACGGTGGTGGCGTGTTCGGCGATGGATTCGATGATGGTGCGAATGTCGCGAATGTGCACCGACTCCTCCAGCAGCAGCTGCAGTACTTTTTGAAACACGGCGATGGAGACCATTTTTGGGACTACTTCTTCGATCAATTTCGGAGCCAACTTGCTCACGTGTTCTACCAGTTGCTGGGTTTCTGTGCGGCTCAACAATTTGGCGGCTTGCACTTGCATCAAGTGTGACAAATGGGTGGCCATCACAGTCTCGGAATCAACCACGGTAAACCCGGCCATTTGTGCGGCTTCTTTTTGCGTGGCATCGATCCAGTGCGCGGGCAAACCAAAAGCCGGGTCAGTGGTGGCGGTGCCAATCAGCGGGGTGGTGATGCCGCCGGGGTTGATGGCCAGGAACTGTCCAGGGAATGCCTCGCCTTCGCCCACGATCACGCCGCGCAGGGTGATTCGGTAGCCGCTGGGTTTGAGCTCCAGGTTGTCGCGCACATGCACCGGCGGTGGCAAGAAACCCACCTCTTGGGCAAACTTGCGGCGCACCCCCTTGATGCGGGTGAGCAGATCGCCCTGGCGTTTTTTGTCCACCAGGGTGATCAGGCGGTAGCCCAGTTCCAGCCCGAGTTGGTCAACCGGTTGCAGGTCGTCCCAGCTGGCTTCGCCGTCGGCCGCTGCGACCACCGGGGTCAAATCAGAAGCTTCTGCGGGGGGTGGTTGGTGTGCCAAGACCCAAGAAACGTAGCCGAGCAACAGGGCAATGCCCAAGAAAACCACATGCGGCATGCCAGGGATGATGCCCAAAATACCCATGATGGTGGCGGTGATGCCCAGCACCTTGGGCGAGATGAACATTTGCGTGACGATCTGGCTGCTCAGGTCGTTGTCTTTGCCCACGCGCGACACCACCATAGCTGCGGCCACCGAGATCAGCAGGCCAGGAATCTGCGCCACCAACGCATCACCAACGGCCAGCAAAATGTAAGAGTCGGCCGCTTGTGCTGCAGTCAACCCATGTTGCAACACGCCAACCGTGAAGCCGCCAAAAATATTGATCAGCAAAATCAAAATACCGGCGACTGCATCGCCACGCACAAATTTGGAAGCGCCGTCCATGGAGCCAAAAAAGTCGGCTTCTTCAGAGACTTCGGAGCGGCGGCGTTTGGCTTCTTTTTCATCGATCAGGCCCGCGTTCAGGTCTGCATCCACCGCCATTTGCTTGCCCGGCATGGCATCCAGGGCAAAGCGCGCCGATACCTCTGCAATGCGCTCTGCACCTTTGGTGACCACTACAAAATTAATAACAACCAAAATCGAAAACACGATCAAACCGACGGCAAAGTTACCGCCAATCAAAAAGTGACCAAAGGCCTCAATGACGGCACCGGCAGCGCCCGGGCCGGTGTGGCCTTCCAGCAGCACCACACGGGTAGATGCCACGTTGAGCGACAAACGCATCAGGGTGGTGAGCAGTAGCACAGCTGGGAAAGCGGCAAAGTCCAGTGGCTTGAGCATGTAGGCCGCCACCATCATTACCATCAGCGCCACGGCAATATTGAAAGTAAAAAAGGTGTCGAGCATCCACGGCGGCAGGGGCAACACCATCATTGACAAAATGGCCACCACCAGCATCGGGGCGGCGGCACCTTTCATCAGCGCAGAGTTACTGCCAAACCAGGTCTTGAAAGCGGTGAAAGACGGGTTCATGGGGTGTCAGTGGTGGCAACCACTTTGGATAAGGGGTCGAGTTCTGGCGGCACAAACGGCAGCGGTGGTTCACCGGGCATCGGGCCGTCGCCACGCAGGGCTGCTTTGAGCCGGTAGATGTAGGCCAGCACTTGTGCCACGGCGGTGTACAGGCTGGTGGGGATGTCTTGGTCAAGCTCTGCATTGGCATACAGGGCGCGCGCCAGCATGGGCGACTGCAGCACGGGAATGGCGTGTTCTTTGGCGAGGTCACGAATCCTGAAGGCGAGCAGATCAGCACCTTTGGAGATCACACGAGGTGCTGCCATGCGCGCCTCGTCGTACTGAATAGCGACAGCGTAGTGGGTTGGGTTCATGAGCACAAAGTCGGCCTTGGGTACTTTGCTGATGCTGTTGCCGTTGGCAATGTCGCGCTGGCGCTGGCGCATGCGACCTTTCATTTGCGGGTTGCCGTCAGATTCTTTGTGCTCCTGCTTCATTTCCTGGTGCGACATTTTCATGCGTGATTTGTGCAGAAAATTTTGCAGCGGCACATCCACCATGGCCACCACCAGCACCACCAGCAGCATTAAACTCATGCCATGGGTTAACCAGTCAGCAAGCAAGCTCATGGCGTGGGCTGAAGGTTGCAACACCAAGGAACCCAGCGTTTCCATGCCTGAAGACAAATAGGTAAAGCCCACCAGCAGCAGCATGGTGGCAATGAAGCTCATTTTCAGAACTTCAGTTGCCTTGTCTTTGGTGAACATTCGACCAAAACCACTCAAGGGGTTTAGCCTGCTAAAGTCGGGCGTAATGGGTTTCAGGCTGGCAACCCAACCGCTAGTCGCGACGGTGCTTAACATGCTAATCAGGCTGACAATCAAGCCGAAAATAGCGCTGGCAGCCAAACCTACCAAGACCATGGAACTGAGTCGAGACTGCATGCTTGCGGGGTCGTCTAGCACTTTGACATCAAACAAGAGCTGCCAGCTCATGGCATTTTGGATGTGTTCAAGCATCATCGGCGCAAGCGCCACCAAGCACAGCGCACCACCACCGAGCACCGCCAGGTGGGATAAATCTTGTGAACGCGCCACCTGACCATCGTCGCGGGCTTTTTGCAGCTTGCGCTCGGATGCAGGTAGGTTGCGGTCTTGGCTACTGGAATCCATGAAGGGAAGAGGTGTTGGTTCCCTCCATTGTCATGAGACTGTCCTGAAACTAAAGGACAAAAAGCGGGGGTTTCACCCGCTTGTTTGAAGGTGGTTTAGAAGCCCAGGCTGGCTAGCAAATCGTCTACCTCGGACTGCCCGGTGACAACATCTGGATTGCCTTCGGGGTTGACTACCGGGCCTTGCAAAACGGGTTCGCTTACCGGCTTGGTATCAACCGGTACGGGTGCGGGTTTGGCAACAGCATCTGTGGGCGCTGTGATCACCAGCAATTGCAGCAATTGCGATTCGATATTGGCCGCCAGGGCGACCACTTTGGAGATCACCTGCCCGGTGAGGTCATGAAAATCCTGCGCCATCATGATGTCGGTCAGGTTTTTATCGATCTCTTTGGAGGACTCTTCCACGTCGGTGATGAAGTTCATCACATGGCCTTTGGCCACGGCAGCCACCGGGTCTTTGACGATCAGGGCTCCAATGCGGCGTGTCTCGGTGGCAATGTGGTCGTGGTGCACTTTGGCCTGATCCACGCTGTTGAGTACTTTTTCAGCGGCTTCGCCGGTCAGGCGGGCAATATAGGTCAGGCGGCTTTTGGCATCAGGTATTTCACCGGCCCAGTTTTTGACCTTATCGGTCAAGCCCAAGCCGTTGAGCGAGTCATGTAACTGACGTGTGAGCGTGCCCAGGCGTTGGTGGACATCATCCTGCGATGTGTCTGAATTGGTGTGTGCTGCTGTAGTCATTTCAACCCCAGTTTGGTCAGGATCAGGTTCACTTTGTCTTCAAGAACGGCTTTGGTAAAGGGTTTGACAATGTAGCCGGCCGCGCCGCTTTGGGCGGCCAGCACAATGTCTTCCTTGCGGGCTTCAGCCGTGACCATCAGCACCGGGATGTGCTTGAGTTTTTCATCAGCCTTGATTTCTTTGAGTAGCTCAAAGCCATTCATATTAGGCATGTTGATGTCGCTCACCACAAAGTCAAAACTGGCGTTGCGCAGCTTGTGCAGTGCCACTGCACCGTCTTCAGCCTCATCGCACTCCGGGAATCCGCTTTCTTTGAGCAGGTTGCGCACTATGCGACGCATGGTGGAGAAATCGTCAACCACCAAAAATTTGAGTTCATTAGCCATGGAATAAACCTTTGAGAGCGATATTGTGAATGCTGATCTTACTGTGTTGACGTCGGCTTGATTTCAGCCGGTGCTGCGGTTTCTACGGTGCTGACTTCTGCGAGACGCGGCCCTAGTAATCGTTCTTCTGCCTCGCGTGTCATCACTGTGATGCTGATTCTACGGTTGGCAGGGCTGCGCGGGTTTCCCGCATCAAGCAGCACGCTCGAGGCCAGTCCCATGACGCGGGCGATCTTCTCATCCGGCATGCCAGCGGCCACCAATTCGCGTCGGGATGCATTGGCTCGGTCAGCCGACAACTCCCAATTGCTGTAGCCACGCGCCCCAGAACCGTAGGGGGTTTGGTCGGTGTGGCCATCCAGGCTGATCTTGTTGTCGATGTCCACAAGGGCTGTACCAATTTCCTGAAGGATGTCGCGCATGTAGGGCTTGACGCTGGCGCTGCCGCTGTCAAACATCGGGCGTTTTTGGTCGTCGACAATTTGAATTTGCAAGCCATCGGCCGTCATGCCCAATTTGATTTGTTTGCTGAACTCGGCCAGCTTGGGTGTGTTGGAGATGATGGCACTGATCTTGGCGCTGAGCTCACCCAGTTTTTGCGCGTCTTTCTTGGCGCGCGCGACTTTGGCCTGGTCGCCTGACATTTTCTTTGCCTTGGCATTGGCGCCGTCACCGCGTTTGGTTTGACCTGCAGTTTGTGTCAGGTCATTGCCGCCACCGTTGATCACGCTGGCGCTGGCACCTGCACCCGAGCCACCTTGCATGGCCACCTTCATGGGTGACTGAAAGTAGTCTGACAAGCCTTTTTTGTCACCCTCAGAAGTGCTGCCCAGCAGCCACATGAGCAAAAAGAACGCCATCATGGCGGTCACAAAGTCGGCGTAGGCAATTTTCCAGGCACCACCATGCGCGGCGTGGCCCCCTTTTTTAACCCGCTTGATAATGATGGGTTGTAATTTTTTGGCGTCGGTTGCCATGGTGCGATTCCGTTAAGCCTACTTTTTCTTCACAAAGGCTTCCAGCTCAACAAATGTGGGGCGGTCAGTAGAGAACAGCACTTTGCGGCCAAATTCAATGGCGGTGGCCGGGTTGTAGCCTTGCATGCTGGCCAGTAGGGTGGTTTTGATGCACTCGAATTCTTTGCCCGCTTCTTCCACTTTTTGCTCCAGCAGGCCAGCCAGTGGCTCAGCAAACGCATAGGCTAGCAAAATACCCAAAAACGTTCCCACCAAGGCGGATGCAATCATGCCGCCCAGCACCGCAGGGGGTTGCCCCACCGAGCCCATGGTGTTCACCACCCCCAGCACGGCCGCCACAATACCAAAGGCTGGCAAGCCGCCGGCCACACGTTGCAGCGCTGCTACGGCAGCGTGCTCTTCGGCGTGGTGGGTGTCAATTTCGCTGTCCATCAAGGATTCGATCTCATGCGCGTTCAGGTTGCCCGAAACCATCATTCTCAGGTAGTCGGTGATAAATTCAACCACGTGGTGGTCGTGACCTACATCACCATGCTTCTTGAAAATCTCCGATGAATGGGGTTCTTCTACATCCTTCTCAATGGCCATCAAGCCTTCTTTTCGGGCTTTTTGCAAAATGTCGTACATCAACGCCAGCAAATCCATGTATCGGGCTTTGGTGTACTTGCTACCTTTAAAGCAGCTGCCCAAACCCTTCAGGCTGGCCTTGATCACCTTCATCTGGTTGTTGGCCACAAACGCACCCATGGTGGCTCCGCCAATGGTGATCAACTCAAAGGGCAGTGCTTTGAGCACGACCATGATGTTGCCACCGTGGAAGATGTACACGCCAAAGACGCACACCATCACAATCAACCAGCCAACAATGACGAACATAAGTAGAGCGTGTCAGAAGATGCAATAACTTCAAGAAGTTGAAGGGCTCACACCATGTGAACCGGTCACTATCATATCGTCCTCAAATGAGTCACCTTGAAGCATATGATAAAAATGGCCTTTAGCCCTTGTTAATAAAGGGTATGTTGCTATTGTTTTTGAAGTAATCAATGCAGCAAAATGCCACCAGCGCTGGCTCCCTTGCCAGCCCTTGCGGGAGGGGTGCAAAGACCACATTCAAAGTGGCGGGCGTTCTCATAAGGCTCAGTCACAAAGTGCCCGCCGCATTTGCAGCACTTGGTCATGGCCAGCATGTTGTTGTCGACAAACTTCACCAAGCGCCAGGCGCGGGTGATGGTCAGCAGCGGTTCGACACCACAAGTGGCAATCTGCTCGCTATAGAGCTTGTAGGCTTTCATCAATGCATCAATGTCATCCAGCGCGCTGACTTTGTTCAGGTATTCGTAGGTGTTCAAAAAAAGCGAGGCGTGGATGTTGGGCTGCCAGGTCAAAAACCAGTCGGTGGAAAACGGCAGCTGACCTTTGGAGGGCGACTTGCCGGCCACTTCCTTGTAAAGACGCAACAGGCGTTCGTAAGACAGGCTGGTTTCGCTCTCAAGCACCTGCAGTCGTGCGCCCAACTGGATCAGCGCCACGGCGCGTTCAACTTGCTTGGAATCGTTCAAAACGCTTTTGGTGGATGCGGTGGCCATGGTGTGCTTCCTTTGCTGGATGTTTACAGGGCTTCGGCAAAACGGCCGGCCATCAAAATGCTGGCGTGCAGCTTGGTGGTGGCATCGTTGTCCACCTTGGTGGCGGTATGGTTGGTGAGCAGCCCCCAGACCATGTCATCGTCAACCCTGAAGCGGCACAACAACATCGGGCTGCTTGAGATTTTTAGAATTTGCGCCGGTGACAATGTGGCAATCAGGTCGGCAGATTCTTCAGAGATGCCCAAACGGAACAGCGCCTCGGCCTTGTCCTTGCGGATCACGCTTTGTGCCAGCATCAGGTAGGTGAGGTTGGCATCGCGGATGTCTTTGGAGAGTTGTTCGTCGTTCATGTTGGGCTCCGGGAAAAAGGGTTCAATTAATTGGATGGTGTTTTGGGCTTATTTGCTTTGTTCACCACCATGGAACCGATTCTGGAAGGCGATGTCAAAAACTTGAATCAGCATTTGGATGTTGCGTGTGTCATCCTGATCATGTGTTTTTGTAAGGGAAATGCTTACAAATGCTGCACTATAGACATGCATTTGGGTGCTGAAACTTCACTTTGCCAGGATGGTTAACGCGGTGCGGTATTGCCACACGATGTGGGTCTGGCTGAAATCCAACTCCGTGAATCTGATTGCCAGGGATTCACTGTGCACGTTTTGCGCCGCTGGCAAAGCTGTTCAGTACGAGGCCATGAACCGCGAAGACTGGAACTGGCGTGCCCTGCATTTGCGCGTTGCCCGCAAAGCGTTGCGTCAAGAAATCTTGCCCCAGTTTTCCGGACTTTAAGCCGCCATTTGTGCGTACTTCTTGTCTTGCTGCTGAGCCGCTGTCCAGCGTTGCTCAAATGTTATTGGGCTGACGTAGCCCAACGTTGAGTGCAATCTCTTGTGATTGTAAAAATTGAGCCAATCCATGACCTCATCCATTGCCTCGCGCCGGATAGCAATCTTTCTGCCATATAGCCGGCCGACCTTCAACCTAGATTCCTCAGTTGACCGCTTGTTTTCTTCAATAAAGGATGTGGAAATTGCAAATGTACCGTTTATGGCGCTACGTCGTCACCCTTGCAGGGCGCAACCAGGCCAGAGGCTTGGCCTCTTCGTGCCGTTCCATTGTGCGCAGGCACAATGGAAGCTGCGGCACTAAGCCTACCCAGCCGCGCCGCCAGCAGCCCACTCGGGTGCGTCCAACTGAGGAATCTAGGAGGCTGTCGGACTTTCGGTACATCGGCTGTAATCCGACCGCAGCGGTTCATTTTTTACCGTCTTTTTGGCCCATAGCTACGGCT
>MNXW01000133.1 GCA_001871515.1 Comamonadaceae bacterium CG2_30_57_122 | reverse complement strand
TGTTCCAGCGCGGCCTTGAATTCAGCGGGCATGAACTGGGCGCAGACCACTTTGCCAAAGTCGTGCAGCAGACCGCCAATGAAACAATCCATGGGATCGGCATCGTCTATTCGCGTTGCTAATTTTTTGCCAATCACGGCGGTGGACAGTGAGTGCAAGAGGTATTGGCTGACATCAAAATTGGCCGCATTGTGTTGGGGCAATATGCCCATAGCTGCAATGCTTAGCGCCAGGTTTTTGATGGTGTTGAAACCCAGATAAACCACGGCATGGTTGACGGAGGTGATCTGCTTGGGCAGACTGTAGTAGGCCGAATTCACCACCTTGAGAATCTTGACTGTGATCACCGGATCTTTATCAATGACCTGCACCAGGTCTTTGGGGGTGCAATTGACATCTCGGGTGAGTTGCAGAATCTGCTGCACGCTTTTGGGAAATGCCGGCATGCCATCAACGGCGCTGGCAAGTTTCTGTGATAGTTCTGGAGACATGGCGTGAACGGATCTTTCAATGGCTGATGCTATACTCGATGGGCTTGACAAGTTGCAACTTTAAATATTTGTCAGGTTCATTCGCAAACCAGCTTTCTCAAGGTGTTGCCGTGACACCCCTTGTTAGTAGGGATTGGCGTGGCAAAACAAGCTGGATTTTAGACCTAACCTTTGGAGTTATTTATGGCAGTTACCATGCGCGAAATGCTGGAAGCCGGTGTTCACTTTGGACACCAAACACGCTTCTGGAATCCCAAAATGGCCCCCTTCATTTTTGGTCATCGCAACAAAATTCATATCATTAACCTGGAAAAATCGCTCCCAATGTTCCAGGAGGCCGCCAAGTTTGTGCGCCAGATTTCCGCTAAACGCGGCACAGTGCTGATGGTGGGGACCAAACGCCAAGCCCGTGAAACCGTGGCTATTGAGGCGCAACGCGCTGGCGTGCCTTATGTTGACCAACGCTGGTTGGGCGGCATGTTGACCAATTTCAAGACCGTCAAGACTTCCATCAAGCGCCTCAAGGACATGAAAGTCCAGCAAGAAGCTGGCTTGGATGCCATGAGCAAAAAAGAACAGTTGATGTTTGCACGCGAGCTGGCGAAACTTGAAAAAGACATTGGTGGTATTCAGGATATGACGGTGTTGCCTGATGCTATTTTTATGATTGATGTGGGTTACCACAAAATTGCTGTTGCAGAAGCTCGTAAATTGGGTATTCCGCTGATTGCCGTGGTGGATACCAACCATTCACCCGAAGGTGTGGACTATGTGATTCCGGGCAATGATGATTCATCCAAGGCGGTCACGCTTTATGCTCGTGGCATTGCAGACGCGATTCTGGAAGGCCGTGCCAATGCAGTGGATGACGTGGTCAAGGCTGTGGCAGCTGCTGAAGGCGCTGATGAGTTTGTGGAAGTCAACGAGGCAGTTGCCTGAGTTGTGTCTTTCCCCAAAAAAAGGGGGGCTTTGTGGCCCCTTTTTTTTAGTCAAATTTTCGATTAACTGAACTGAATCTGGAGAATAGAAATGGCTGCAATTACCGCAAGCATGGTGGCTGAACTTCGTGGCAAAACCGATGCGCCGATGATGGAATGCAAACGCGCTTTGACCGAGGCTGATGGCGACATGGCCAAAGCCGAAGAGCTGTTGCGTGTCAAGCTGGGTAGCAAAGCGGGCAAAGCTGCTGGACGCATCACGGCTGAAGGTGTGGTGGTGACCAGCATGACCGCTGATGTGGGCGCACTGTTGGAAGTGAACTGTGAAACCGACTTTGTCACCAAAAATGACAGCTTTTTGGCTCTGGCCAATGCGGCGGTGGAACTGGTTGCCAAGCACAACCCTGCAGATGTGGCGGCTTTGGGTGCTTTGCCCTACGCGCAAGACGGTTTTGGTCCGACGCTGGAAGATGTGCGCAAGGGTCTGATTGGCAAGATTGGCGAAAACATGAGCTTCCGTCGTTTCAAGCGTTTCGCAACCGGTGCCAAGCTGGCATCCTACCTGCATGGCACCCGCATTGGTGTCGTGGTTGAATTCGAAGGTGATGCCACCGCTGCCAAGGATGTGGCGATGCACGTGGCTGCCATGAAACCGGTGGCTTTGTCCAGCAATGACGTACCCGCAGAGCTGGTGGCGCGTGAGCGTTCAGTGGCGGCAGCCAAAGCGGCTGAAGATGCTGCCGTGGCGACAGCTGCCGGCAAGCCAGTGCAGTCCGCTGAAATCGTGGCCAAGCGTATTGAAGGTGGTGTGCAGAAGTACCTCAAGGAAGTGTCCTTGTTCAACCAGTCGTTTGTCAAAAATGACAAGCAAACGGTGGAGCAGATGCTCAAGGCGGCCAGCACCACCGTGAAGGCGTTCACACTTTATGTGGTTGGCGAAGGCATTGAGAAAAAGGTGGACGATTTCGCGGCTGAAGTTGCAGCACAAGTTGCCGCAGCTCAACAAGCGGCCTGATTTTGCGCTGCCGTTCATCATCAACTTCACCACTTCAGGAGCATCCCATGACCACTGCCCAGCCCGCCTACAAGCGAATTTTGCTGAAGTTGTCAGGTGAAGCGCTGATGGGGGATGACCAGTTTGGCATCAACCGCGACACCATCGTTCGCATGGTGGACGAGGTGGTGGCGGTGACCCGGCTGGGTGTTGAGGTGGCGGTAGTGATTGGCGGTGGCAATATTTTTCGGGGTGTTGCCGGTGGGTCGGTGGGTATGGATCGTGCCACGGCCGATTACATGGGCATGTTGGCCACGGTGATGAATTCGCTGGCGTTGGGTGACACCATGAACAAGGCTGGTTTGACGGCACGCGTGATGTCGGCCATCGCCATTGAGCAGGTGGTCGAACCCTACGTGCGCCCCAAGGCGTTGCAATACCTTGAAGAAGGCAAAGTGGTCATTTTTGCGGCTGGCACGGGTAACCCGTTTTTCACCACAGACACGGCTGCGGCTTTGCGTGGTGCTGAAATTGGTGCTCAGATTGTGCTCAAAGCGACCAAGGTGGACGGCGTCTACACAGCTGATCCCAAAAAAGACCCAAGCGCGACCCGCTACAGCAAAATTTCGTTCGACGATGCCATTGCGCAAAATCTGGGAATCATGGATGCCACAGCTTTTGCCTTGTGCCGGGATCAAAAATTGCCGGTGAAGGTGTTTTCAATCTTCAAGCATGGTGCGCTTAAACGTGTGGTGATGGGCGAGGACGAAGGCACCCTGGTGTATGCCTGAGCGTGTCAGAATTGCGCTCATAGAGTTGTATTGAACGTGGTGTAAACGTTGATAAGAGGACTGTATGCCGATTGCTGATATTAAAAAAAATGCCGAGTCAAAGATGGATCTGTCGATCGAATCTTTCAAGCATAACCTGACCAAAATCCGTACCGGGCGCGCTAATCCCGGCATTCTTGACACGGTGCACGTGGACTACTACGGCTCGATGGTGCCCATCAGCCAGGTGGCCAATGTGTCGCTGCTGGATTCACGCACGATCAGCGTCCAGCCTTGGGAAAAGGGCATGGGGGCGAAAATCGAAAAAGCCATTCGTGACAGCGACCTGGGGGTCAATCCCTCTTCCATGGGGGACTTGATTCGTGTGCCCATGCCGCTGATGTCAGAAGAGCGCCGCAAGGAATTGACCAAACTGGTGCGCAACGAAGGCGAAGCAGCCAAAGTTGCTGTGCGTAACCTGCGCCGTGATGCCAACGAAGCCGTCAAGAAGGTGGTGAAGGACAAACTGGCTTCTGAAGACGATCAAAAACGTTGTGAGACCGACATTCAAAAGGTAACTGACAAGCACATTGCCGCCATTGATCAATTGATCGCGGCCAAAGAACAAGACATTATGGCGGTTTGAGCCTGCCATGACGGCCTCCCTTATTCCGCACCACATTGCCATCGTAATGGATGGCAACGGTCGCTGGGCCAACAAACGGTTTTTGCCACGTATTGCAGGGCACAAGCAGGGCGTTGATGCCCTCAAGCGTTGTGCCAAAGCCTGCGATGCACGGGGTGTGCGGGTGCTGACGGTATTTGCGTTCTCCTCCGAGAACTGGCAACGTCCGACCGAAGAAGTCTCAGGGCTGATGGATTTGTTCGCCCTGGCACTGGCGCGGGAAGTACCGCAACTCAAGGCGGATGGTGTTCAACTGCGCTTTATTGGTGAACGACAAGGTTTGTCGGTCAGGGTGCGCAACGGAATCAAGCAGGCCGAAGCGGATACTGCGGCCAACAGTCGCCTGGTCTTGAATGTATGCTTCAACTACGGTGGGCGTTGGGACATTGTTCAGGCGGCAGCCAAGTTGTCTGAGCAGGGCTTGCCCGCGACCGAGCAGCATTTAAGTCGCGCCATGGCGCTGGCACATGTGCCAGACCCAGACCTGGTGATTCGCACCGGTGGGGAATTGCGCATCAGCAATTTTTTACTCTGGCAATCGGCTTACGCTGAATTCCAATTCACCAATACCCTTTGGCCTGATTTTGATGAAGCGGCACTGGATGCCGCCATCGCCTCCTATGCGGCGCGTGAGCGACGCTTTGGCAAAACATCAGATCAAGTGCAGCAGCTTTCTGTTGCTGTTTCTCCGGTCTGAAGCCCTCTTTATGCTGAAACAACGCATCATCACCGCCTTGCTGCTCATGGTGGTTTTGCTGCCAGCGATGTTTTACCGCGAACCCTGGCCCTTTAATCTGCTGGCGCTGGTTTTCATCGCTGCAGCAGCTTGGGAATGGGCCAAAGCCAATGGCGGTAGTCATGGCTTTTCTCTGGCTATGGGGGGTGTCTGTTGTATGGTTTGTGGCGCGATGTGGTGGGCTGGCTGGTTGCAGCAAAGCTTGCCTCGCCTGTGGTTGTTTGCCGGAGCCGCCTGGGTGTTGGGGGGGGCTTTGATTTTGAAGGCTGGCGTGGCGGCGTGGACTCGGCACGCACGTTACTTGCGCTTGCTGGGTGGTTTGCTGGCCTTGTCATTGGCCTGGTTGGCCATTGCCCAAGCCAAAGTGATTGGGTCTAACTTTTTGTTATCCGTACTCGCGCTGGTATGGGTGGCCGATATCTCGGCTTATTTTGCGGGCCGTGCCTGGGGTGGTCGTTGGAGCCGCAGCAAACTTGCGGCATCCATCAGCCCGGGGAAAAGCTGGGAAGGTGTCTGGGGTGGCATGGTGGGGGTCGTGCTTTTGGCCTTTGTCTGGCGCTATGTGGATGTGATCATGGGGGCTTCGGTATCCAGTTTGTATACCCATTTGAGCGACAAAAATTTTTTGCTATTGATCGTTGCCAGTGTGTTCATGTCTGCCATGAGTGTGGTGGGTGACTTGATTGAATCGCTGGTCAAACGCAGCGCTGGCATCAAGGACAGCAGCGGCTTGCTGCCAGGTCATGGCGGTGTGCTGGATCGGGTAGATGCCTTGCTGCCGACGCTGCCGTTGGCCATGATGTTGTATTCGTTATAAGGCAGCTATGTCCAAAAAAAATCCAGCGCAACGTCAACGCGTAGCTATTTTGGGATCGACCGGCTCAATCGGGGTCAACACCCTGGAGGTGATGGCGCTTCACCCTGAACGGTATGAAGTTTTTGCCTTGACGGCTTCTACCCAAGTGGAAAAGTTGCTGGCGCAATGTGTCCAATTCAAACCCGCCTTTGCCGTCATGGCGAGTGCACTTCATGCACGTGAGTTGGCGCAAAAGTGTCACGATTATGGGCTTTTTACCCATGTTTTATCTGGTTCTGATGCTATTGAAGATATAGCAAGTCATGAGTCTGTAGATACTGTCATGGCCGCCATTGTGGGCGCTGCCGGTTTGGCTTCCTGCCTGGCAGCGGCACGATCAGGCAAACGCCTGCTGTTGGCCAACAAAGAGGCGTTGGTGGTTGGTGGGGATTATTTTTTGCAGACAGTGCATGCCGGTGGTGCCAAGTTATTGCCTATTGACAGCGAGCATTCAGCGGTCTTTCAGTCCCTGCCTGACGATACGGCGGTTTGGCCGACACAAATCGACAAAATCATTCTGACAGCCTCGGGCGGACCGTTTCGCCGTCGCGATCCGGCCACGTTTGCATCCATCACACCTGAGCAAGCCTGTGCCCATCCCAATTGGGTGATGGGGCGGAAAATTTCGGTGGACTCCGCCACCATGATGAACAAAGCCCTGGAGGTGATTGAAGCGCACTATCTTTTTGGTGTAGCTCCCCAGCACATTGAAGTGGTGATCCATCCCCAAAGCGTGATCCATTCGATGGTGCAGTACCGGGACCATTCCGTGATTGCCCAACTGGGCACGCCCGACATGAAAGTGCCTATTGCCTATGGCTTGTCCTGGCCTGATCGCATGACTTCAGGTGCATCCGCGCTCAATTTCAAAACCATGGGTGACTTGTCGTTTGAATCGCTTCAAGACCACGGGCATGCGCAACGGTTTCCAGGCTTGGCTTTGGCCTGGTCGGTGCTAAATGCTGCCCCCGGCACCACGGCGGTGCTCAACGCTGCCAACGAGATGGCGGTGGAAGCATTCCTTGCGCGGCGCATCCGTTTTGACCAAATTCATATAGTGAACCTGGAAAGTCTGGCGGCGTTTTCACCTGCGCCACCACAGTCGCTGGAAGACTTGCTTGAACTGGACGCACAGTCTCGGGCCTGCGCCCGTGCCGTGCTTGACCGTTTGAGTATTTGATGGCTTTGTCATGCTGACCCTACCTGCCTTCATTGTTGCGATTGCCTTGCTGATTGCCGTGCATGAATACGGCCACTACCGCATGGCCATTGCGTGTGGTGTGCGTGTCTTGCGATTTTCGATTGGCTTTGGCAAGCCGATTTTTCGCTGGCAATCCAAAAAATCCAATACTGAATTTGTGTTGGCACTGTTCCCACTGGGCGGGTATGTCCGGATGCTGGATGAGCGTGAAGCCCCTGTGCCGCCGGAGTTACGGCATCTGGCCTTTAACACCCAAGCATTGCATCGTCGTGCGGCGATTGTGGCAGCGGGGCCCTTGGCCAACCTGGGCTTGGCGGTGCTGTTGTATGCCTGCGTGAACTGGACGGGTGTCGAGCTGGCGGCCCCTGTGCTGAGCCGACCAGAGGCGCAGACTCTGGCCAGCCAGGCGGGTGTGCTTGGCGGCGAACGTGTGTTGCGTGCGGGCTTTGCAGGGCAGGACGCTACGGAAGTCCAGTCGTTCGAAGATGTGCGCTGGGTTTTGACACGTGGCAGTCTTGAGGGGACTGATGTTCAGCTGGTCTTGCAGGCCGCGCATACCGGTGAACAAACCGCAGTGCTCAAACTTTCAACCCTGCCCACCGCCGAAGTCGATGCGCAGCTGTTTGCCAAAATTGGCGTGGTTGGCCCTTTCAGCCGCCCGGTCATGGGTCAGACCCTGGCCGATGGCGCGGCACAACGAGCCGGACTTCTGGATGGCGACGAAGTGCTCAGTGTCAACAGCCAGCCCATGGTGGACGGGCAGCAATTGAGACAATGGATTCGTCAGTCTGGTGCGGGCGGTGTGCCCACGGCTCAGTCCTGGAAAATTCTTCGCCATGGGCAAAAACTGGAGTTGCTGGTGACCCCGCAAGTGGTCAAAGAAGGTGATCAATGGATAGGCCGTGTCGGGGCTTATGTAGGCGCACGCCCTGAAACCGTGCAGGTTCGTTACGGCCTGCTCGATGGCATCTGGCAGGCGGTGGTTAAAACCTGGGACGTGTCTGCTTTAACGCTAAAAATGATGGGCAAGATGGTGGTCGGTGAGGCTTCTCTTAAAAACATCAGCGGCCCCTTGACCATTGCAGATTACGCGGGCAAGTCAGCCGGGTTGGGGTTGACGCCATATTTGATTTTTCTGGCCTTGATCAGTGTCAGCTTGGGGGTCTTGAATCTGTTGCCTTTGCCGGTTCTGGATGGCGGACACCTGATGTATTATCTTTGGGAGGCAGCTACCGGCAAACCGGTCTCCGAAGTTTGTATGGCATGGTTTCAGCGTGGTGGCATTGCCTTTTTGATGCTCATGATGTCCATTGCCCTGTTCAATGACTTGTCCCGACTGTTCGCTTCCTGAGTTGGCTTAAACAACTCCCCCTCTTGTTTTACTGGTTTTAAAAAATGCAATTTGATCGTTTTCATTTCAAGACACTTTCAGCGTTGGTTTCATTGGCTTTTGTAGCGCAGTCGGCTTGGGCCGTTGTTCCATTTACGGTGCGTGACATTCGAATTGAGGGGTTGCAACGGGTTGAGCCGGGTACCGTGTTTGTGTCGATGCCAATTCGGGTTGGCGATACGTACAGTGATGATAAAGGTACTGCTGCGATTCGCTCTTTGTTTGACTTGGGTCTGTTCAAAGATGTCCGGCTTGAGGTCATTGGCGATGTGCTGGTGGTGGTGGTGCAAGAGCGACCTACGGTAGCCAATGTGGAGTTTGTGGGCATTAAAGAATTTGACAAGGATGTGCTCATCAAATCCTTTCGAGACGTAGGTTTGTCGGATGGCCGCCCCTTTGACAATGCGCGACTCGACCGTGCCGAACAAGAGCTTAAACGCCAATACATCAACCGCAGTTTGTATGCGACCCAAGTCGTGACCACGGTCACACCGATCGAGCGCAACCGAGTTAACCTCACCTTTACCGTGACCGAAGGTGAACCTGCCAAGATCAGTGAAATACACATTGTAGGTAACAAAGTATTTGACGAATCCACGTTGCGGGATCTCTTCGACCTGGATACCGGTGGCTGGCTCAGTTGGTACACCAAGTCCAACCGTTATTCACGTGCCAAGCTCAATGCTGACATTGAAACCTTGCGCTCTTATTATTTGGCGCGGGGTTACCTTGAATTCAAGATTGAATCGACTCAAGTGGCGATTTTGCCCAACAAGACCGATATTGGCATCAGCATCAACGTGAATGAAGGGGAGCGTTTTGTAGTCAGCAGCGTCAAACTGGAAGGCAATTACCTGGGTAAAGAAGAAGAGTTCAAGTCTTTTGTGGCCATTCACCCTGGACAAGCTTATAACGCCGATGATGTGGCCAAGACTACCAAGGCCTTTACCGACTATTTTGGTAATTTTGGTTATGCTTTTGCACGTGTCGAGTCCGTGCCAGAGGTTGACCGTATCAACAGTCGCGTAGTGATTAAGTTACAAGCTAACCCATCACGTCGTGCCTACGTGCGCAATATCAACGTCGCAGGCAACACCCGTACCCGCGATGTCGTGGTGCGTCGTGAGTTCCGGCAACTTGAGTCGTCGTGGTATGACGGTGAGAAAATTCGACGTTCGCGTGACCGGGTAGACCGGCTGGGTTATTTTTCTGACGTTTCGGTCGAAACTCAGGAGGTGGCTGGCAAAGCAGATCAAGTGGATTTGACGCTCAATGTGGTTGAAAAACCTACCGGCAGTATCAGCTTGGGCGCTGGTTTTTCCAGTGGCGATGGTTTGGGTTTGTCTTTCGGGCTGAAGCAAGAGAACGCTTTTGGCTCAGGCAATGCGCTTGGCATGGAGGTCAATACCAGTAAGTTCAACCGTGTGTTGGTACTTAATACCACCGATCCCTACTTCACCGAGGACGGTGTATCCCGAACAATTGACTTGTTCCATAGAACCAGCAATCCTTCTCAAGATCCTAATTTTTACCAACTTGTTACCTCTGGTGCCAGCGTTCGTTTTGGGGTGCCTTTTACCGAGACCGATACCGTATTTTTTGGCTCAGGATTTGAAAAAACAACGATTAAACCGGGTACGTTGTTGCCCACTTCTTTTCAGGATTACATCAATCAATTTGGCAATTCCAGTTTGGCTGTACCTTTTACTTTAGGATGGGCTCGAGACAGTCGAGACAGTGCGCTGGTACCCACCACAGGCAAATTGCAACGAGTCAACGCAGAGTGGTCATTTGTCGGTGATGTTCGTTATCTGCGCTCAACGTTGATTTATCAACGATTTGTAGCCTTAAGCAAAAAATACACACTGGCAGCCAATGCCGAGCTCGGTTTTGGGTTTTCACCGGGTGATCGGCCTTACCCTGTATTCAAGAACTTTTTCGGCGGCGGCTTGGGGTCAGTGCGTGGATTTGAGCAGGGAAGTCTGGGACCAAAAGATATTTCTGGCACATCAGTAGGCGGCACTGGCAAGCTCAACATCAACGTTGAAATGCTGGCACCGTTTCCGGGTGTTGGTAATGACCGAACCTTGCGCATGTTCGGTTTTTTTGATGCGGGTCTGATATCTGGCAAGAACGCTGGTCTGGTCATCAATGCCGATGCCAACAATCTCCGCTCGTCCGTGGGTGTTGGTATAAGCTGGATATCTCCTGTTGGACCACTTCGCCTGGCGTTTTCCAAGCCGTTACGAAAGTTTGATGGCGATAGAATCCAGAATTTGCAATTTCAAATTGGGACAAGTTTCTGATGCAACATTTTTTACAACGTATTTGTGCGCTCATTTTTTGCAGCTTGATGCTGGTCGCGGCTCAAGCTCAAGAGTTGCGGATGGGCTTTGTCAGTACCGATCGAGTACTCAAAGAGGCGGGAACTGCCAAGTTGGCCCAAACCAAATTGGAGCAAGAATTTTCCAAACGTGAAAAAGATCTGCTTGACCAGGGTGCCAGTATTAAAGCCTTGGCTGACAAGCTTGAACGTGAAGCGCCCACCCTGCCAGAAACACAGCGACAAACACGCCAAAGGCAATTGCTGGATCAAGACCGCGACTTTCAAAAGAAGCGTCGTGATTTTCAGGAAGACCTGAATGCACGCAAAAACGAAGAGTTGCAACTGGTCATTCAGCGAGCCAACAAGGTCATCAAGGACATTGCCGTGGCAGAAAAATATGACTTTATTTTTCAGGATGCCGTGTACGTCAATCCCAAGCATGACATCACTGACAAGGTCGTCAAGGCGCTCAATACGCCTGCTGTCAAGTAAACCGTTGCCATCAAGTGGGTGACGCGTGTCTCTGCGTTTGTCAGCCGTCGTGGCGGCCTTGGGCGGTGAATTGCATGGAGATGCCGACCTGCTGGTTGAAGGTCTGGCCTCGCTGGAAGCAGCCCATGCCGGTCAGCTGAGTTTTCTCAGCCACCCCAAGTACCAGCATCAACTGGCATCCACTCACGCGTCTTGCGTGGTCGTTAGCCCGCAGTATCAGGCGCAGGCCAGTGCGCGTGGCGCCTGTATCGTCACCGAACAGCCCTATTTGTACTTTGCCCGACTGACGCAGCTGTGGAAGAAAAGTTTGCCTGTGACCAGTCAGCCCTTGCGTCACCCCAGTGCTGTCATTGACCCGCTAGCCGTGGTTCATCCCACCGCACGTATTGGTGCTCTGTGTGTCATTGATGCAGGCGTGGTGATAGGTGCTGACACGGTGCTCAAGTCTCGCGTCACGGTGGCAGAAAATTGCCGTATCGGCGCGCGCTGTCTGCTGCATCCCGGTGTAGTGATCGGAGCCGATGGTTTTGGCTTTGCGCCCAACGGCGGGGCTTGGGAAAAGATCGAGCAACTTGGCAATGTGCGCATTGGTGACGACGTCGAGATTGGAGCCAATACCTGCATTGACCGCGGCGCGCTGCAAGACACGGTGATCGAGAACGGCGTCAAGCTCGACAACCTGATCCAGATCGGTCACAACGTGCACGTCGGCGCGCACACCGCCATGGCCGGTTGTGCCGGTGTAGCGGGCAGCGCCACCATCGGCGCGCATTGCACCGTGGGCGGCGGCGCGGTAGTGCTGGGGCATTTGACACTGGCCGATGGGGTCAACATCTCAGCCGCCTCGGTGGCGACACGTTCGATTCTCAAGCCCGGCCATTACACCGGCCTGTTTCCGATTGACGACAACGCGGCGTGGGAAAAAAACGCGGCTTCGGTCAAACACCTGGCCACCTTGCGCGAGCGCATCCGCGCACTGGAAGCACAGGTCAAACAACTCATCGCTGGCGCAGCCTCCAACTAAAACAAAGGAAAAAAATCCATGGATATCTACAAAATTCTCACCAAACTCCCGCACCGTTACCCGTTTTTGCTGGTTGACCGCGTGCTGGAGATTGACAAGGGCAAGACCATCAAGGCGCTGAAAAACGTCACCATCAATGAGCCCTTTTTTCAAGGCCATTTTCCTTACCGCCCGGTGATGCCCGGGGTGTTGATGCTCGAAGCCCTGGCGCAGGCCGCCGCGTTGCTGGCCTTTGATGCCATGGGCTCAGCTGCCACGGACGACACGGTGTATTACTTTGCCGGCATGGAAGGTGTGCGTTTCAAACGCCCGGTGGAGCCCGGTGACCAGTTGATTCTGCAAGTGGCGCTGCTGCGCATGAAGGCGGGTATCTTCAAATTTCAGGCCAAAGCGCTGGTGGACGGTGAGGTGGCCGTAGAAGCCGAACTCACCTGTGCCATTCGCAAAATTGCCTAAGGACGCTCCGGTGACTGCCATTCACGCCACCGCCCTGGTTGATCCGACTGCAGAGTTGGACAGCTCGGTCAGCGTCGGGCCCTACAGCATCATCGGGCCGCACGTCAAGATTGGTGCTGGCACTACCGTCGGCCCGCATGTGGTGATTGAAGGCCACACGACCATTGGCGCGGATAACCGAATTTTTCAGTTCGCCTCGCTCGGTGCCATTCCCCAAGACAAAAAGTATGCGGGTGAGCCCAGCGAGCTGGTCATTGGCAACCGCAACACCATTCGCGAGTTTTGCAGCTTCAACATCGGCTCGCCCGGCGACGTGGGCGTGACCCGTTTGGGTGATGACAACTGGATCATGGCCTACTGCCACATCGCCCACGATTGCCAGGTGGGCAACCACACCATTTTTGCCAACAACACCCAGTTGGCCGGCCATGTGCATGTGGGCGACTGGGCCATTTTTGGCGGTTTTACCGTGGTGCACCAGTTTGTAAAGATTGGCGCGCACAGCATGACGGCGATGTGCACGCTGCTGTTTGCTGATTTGCCGCCGTTTGTGATGTGCCAGGGGCAACCGGCGGCGGCGCGGTCGATGAACTTCGAGGGGCTGCGTCGACGTGGTTTTTCTGCTGAGCGCATCAGCGTGGTTAAGGCCATGCACAAGGCTTTGTACCGCGACGATCTGACGTTGCAGGCAGCGCGGGAACGTATCGCTACTTTGGATAAAAATTGCCCCGAGTGCGCACAGGACGTGCAGATGATGCTCTCATTTTTGGATCAAACCTCGCCCCAGCGTGGGATTGTTCGGTGATTTTCTGATCATGTCGCTTGGTGCGGTGCAGTCTCACGTTGAACCCGCGCGGCAGGGCTTGCGGGCGCCCGCCTCATGCTGGGGTACCAGAAATCGGCGGTCACCCGCAAGCCCTGCCGCGCTAGGCGGTAACGTGGGGAAAGCCATCGATAGACAAATGGCCATGGTTTTTGGACTTCAAGAGCTTTGGGTGTACCACCCGCCGCGTCGGCGTAGCAGTCAGCGGGGCAGACCCCCGATTTCTGGTACCCCAGTATGAGGGGGGATGCCCCGCTGGCTGCTGCGCAGCCTACGACCTCAACGAACCGGGAGTCGTTACGCAAACCATTCGGAAGGCTACCGGCTGCTACACATACTGAGGCCTCAGCAAGCCATTGGATGTTTTTTTAAATTCCGCCGCTGAACATGCCCACCAACCCACTCCAAGCGGCCCTGGTCGCCGGTGAAACCTCCGGCGATTTGCTCGCCGGACTGCTGTTGGACGGCATGAAAGCGCGCTGGCCAGAGCTCAGCAGCTTTGGCATCGGTGGCCCGCAGATGGCTAGGCGTGGTTTTGAAGCCTGGTGGCCACACGACAAGCTCAGCGTGCATGGTTTTGGCTGGGACGTGTTGCTGCGCTACCGCGAGATTGTGGGCATCCGCAACCAGCTCAAAGCCCGGCTGCTAGCCAGCCCGCCGGATGTCTTCATTGGTGTCGACGCGCCGGACTTCAACCTTGACCTGGAAGCCACGCTTAAAGGGCGGGGCATCAAGACGGTGCACTTTGTCTGCCCCTCGGTCTGGGCCTGGCGGCCCGAGC
>MNXW01000026.1 GCA_001871515.1 Comamonadaceae bacterium CG2_30_57_122 | reverse complement strand
CCAATCTTCATTGATGCGTGGCGCTACCCATAAGAACAGCGGCATTGGTCGCATCGCCTGAAAATACTGACATCCCCATTCGGCATCGAGAGCTGTGTAAATGTCAAACACCAGGCTTTCAAGCAGGTTAGTCAGGACTGGGCCAAGTTCGCTCCATTCTGAAATAGCATTCCATTTCACGCCGGATGAATCCGGCGCTGTGTGCCCGATAGTGGCATTGTGGTTCGGCTGGCCGATCCGGTTGTTGTTTTCACTGACGATTTGCTTAAATTTGTCAATGTTGCGGTTGCTGCACGCATCAATCAAGGACCGAAGCAATTCGTCGGCTTGCAGTGCCCGTGCGATGGCATACGGGAGCCGGATGGTGTCCTGGACTTCCATGCTTTTGATCCATGATGCCCAAAGGCCAGTATCGCCATCGCATTTTTTAGGGGGATTCGCTATCAGCGCTGAGACTTCATCTGCCGACCATCCCCTCTTTTTGCCCTGTTCATGGGTCCACGCCGTTGCGTTTTTCTGAATTTGCTTAATTTTGGAAGGTCGAACTTTTTCCAGATTTCCCTGTGCAATGCGCCCAGCGGAGAGTCCAGTAAATTCAGTCAACCACGGGCGAAAACTTTTCCCATGAATCAGTCCAAGATTTGCCAGTGGCGCTATCGCCAATGCCTCTAGGACTTGCCTTACAGCGACGTAGCCTTTTGTTTCTTGAATAGTCAAATTGAAACTCCCTTGGGTACTGGTTGCCAAAGCACATGGCTGGCGAAGTTTTGCAGGATTTTTAGGTGTTCTGGCCCCGACCCAACAACCAACATTATTGATGGATAAAGGAAAATTGACGGAGTGTCTGTTGCGCCTTGGGCCAAGATGGGCCTACAAACTGAAACAACATCCAGAAAATTAGTGCGTACTCGGACAACAAGACGTAACCGGTCCAAGTGCACGGTGTGCAAGCGTTGTTGGTCAGTAGCCATGACAGGGCCGCCAATGACAACCCGCCACGTAGGCGCGCGGGCTCGAGATCAGGCACACTTGGGTGTGTTGATTCAATTTGAGAGTGTCTTTATGTCATATGCCCTGCTTAAAACCTTGCATCTGTTGTCCATCATCGTCTGGATCGGCGGCATGGTGTTTGCCAATTTCTTTTTGCGCCCGGCGGTGGCGGCGTTGGAGCCCGCGGTGCGGGTGCGCCTGATGCATGCGGTGTTGGGCCGCTTTTTTACCGCAGTGCTCGTGGCCGCAGGCTTGGCCTTCGCCACCGGTGGCTGGATGATCGGGCGCACGGCGGCTGACATGGCGCGCTCAGGCGTGCGCTTCAACATGCCACTGGAGTGGATGCTCATGGCCACGTTGGGTGTGTTGATGATGCTGATTTTTGTCTACATCCGATGGGTGCTTTACCGGCGCTTGGGCGCGCTGGTGCAGGCCGCAGACTGGCCTTTGGGCGGCGCTTTGCTGCAGCAGATCAGAGGCTGGGTGCTGGTGAATCTGGTGCTGGGGGTGGTGATTGTGCTGGTCACCGTGGTCGGCGTGTCGAGTTAAGGGCTTGTTCATGAACAAGCCCTAAGGCTGGTTATGAATCCAGATGCCCAACAGTTGTGGCGCGCGCCGCGCTGGGCCCTGGCCGTGTTGCTGGCCACCTTGGGCATGCTTGGGCCGTTTTCCATTGACACCTACATTCCCGCGTTTGCGGGCATTGCCACGTCGCTGCAGGCCACACCGCTGCAAATGCAGCAAACCTTGTCGGCGTATCTGTTTGGCTTTGCCTTCATGAGCCTGTTTCATGGGGCCTTGTCCGACAGCATTGGGCGCAGACCGGTGGTGTTGTGGGGCTTGGCGGCTTTTACCCTGGCTTCCATGGGCTGTGCCCTGTCGCAAAGCATCGGCCAGCTGGTGTTTTTTAGGGCCGTGCAGGGGCTGACCACGGGCGCGGGCATTGTGGTGTCACGGGCGGTGGTGCGCGACATGTTCCCGCCCGCGCAGGCGCAAAAAGTCATGAGCCAGATCACCATCTATTTTGGCGTTGCACCGGCCGTGGCTCCGATGGTGGGCGGGCTGCTGTTTGCGCACCTGGGCTGGCATGCTGTGTTTTGGTTTTTGACGGCGGTGGGGGTGGTGCTGTGGACGGCCAATTTCAAGCTTCTGCCCGAAACCTTGCACTTGAGCCAACGCCAGCCGCTGGCGGTGAGCAATTTGTTGCAAGGCTATTGGCAATTGGGGCTAGACCCCCGGTTCCTGCTGTTGGCTCTGGCCAGTGGCATTCCATTCAATGGCATGTTTCTGTACGTGTTGTCGGCTCCGGCTTTTTTGGGTGAGCATCTGGCGCTGGCACCGACGCAATTCTTCTGGTTTTTTGTGCTCACCATCAGCGGCATCATGGCGGGGGCCTTTGTCAGCGGCCGCATGGCGGGCAAGCTGGCTCCCAAGCGGCAGATCAAGTACGGTTTTTTGATCATGTTCAGCATTGCGCTGATCAACCTGCTGGCCAATGCGCTCTTTAAGGCGCATGTGTCCTGGGCCTTGTTTCCGGTGATGATTTTTGCTTTTGGCTGGGCCATGATGGTGCCGGTGGTGACCTTGCTGGTGCTGGACTTGCACCCGGATCGGCGTGGCATGGCATCGAGCCTGCAGGCGTTCATTGGCTCCAGCGCCAACGGTCTGGTGGCAGGTGGCGTGGCCCCGTTGGTGATGCACTCTACCGTGGGCCTGGCGGCGGCATCGTTGGCCATGCTGTTTGTTGGCTTGCTGGCCTGGGTGGTGTTGCACAAGCGCTGGCCTGAGATCGGGCAGGGTGTTTGAGAGCTGTGTCGCTAAGATCATGCTTTCTGCGAACGCCACTTTTTCTGGAGATTTTTCATGACCGATTCAACACATGCCTGGCGGTTTTTCCGTGCCGGTGGTTTCGATCAAGTCCGTATTGACACCGCCGCAGATTTGAAGTCGCTCGCCGAACTGGATCAGAAGCTGTGGGTGGCCTTGTCCTGCCCGGTCAAGGGCATCGAGTTTGATGCCCGCAGTTTGCAGTTCGTCGACAGTGACCACGACGGCCATGTCCGCGCGCCAGAGCTGATCGCGGCCATTGCCTGGGCTTTTGAGCGTCTCAGCAACCCCGACGTGTTGGTGCAGCAACAAAACGGCATTGCGCCGGACATGATCCGCAGCGACGATGCCACCGGGCAACTGATCAAAGCGGCCGCGACTGCCTTGGCCACAGAGTTGGGCAAAACCGGGGTCGACCTGTTGACGGTGGACGAAACCAGTGCGGCGCAAGCAGGCCATGCGGCCCGCGCCTTGGTGGCCTGGGAGGCCGCAGGTGCACAAGCACTGCCTTTGGGCGAAGCCACGGCAGCGGCGCATGCGTTGGTCAGTGAGCTGCATGACAAGGTGCAGGATTTTTTTACCCGATGCCAGCTGGCCGCGTTTGATGCCCGCGCGGGTGAGGCACTGAATGCGTCAGAGGATGCTTTCAAGGCGCTGGCCCCGACCCGCTTGCAAGCCGATACCCAGGCGGTGCAAGCGCTACCTTTGGCGCATGCGTCCGCGCAAGGGCAATTGCCTTTGGCTGACGGCATCAACCCAGCCTGGCGAGCACGTGTGTTGACCCTGCGCGACACGGTGGTAACCCCCTTGCTGGGCCACAAAGACAGCCTGAGTGCGACCGATTGGCAAGCGCTTGTGGATCGGCTGGCCCCCTACGCGACCTGGCTGGCTGCAAAGCCTGACCCGGCGGCTGAGGGCGATGGGGTGCGTGACCTGGAAAAGCTGGCGCGCTACGTGCGCGACCTGCAGCCACTGGCCAATAATTTTGTCTCGTTCCGTGACTTTTACACGCACCAGGGCAAGGCCACCTTTCAGATCGGCACCTTGTACCTGGACGGGCGTTCCTGCGAGTTGTGCGTCGCTGTCAACGATGCCGCCAAACATGCGGCACTGGCCGGCCTGTCGGGCATCTGCCTGGTGTATTGCGACTGCGCCCGCGGCGCTGAAAAACTCAGCCTGGCTGCTGCCTTCACTTCGGGCGACTCCGACCAGTTGATGGTCGGGCGCAATGGTGTGTTTTACGACCGCCAGGGGCGCGACTGGAATGCCACCATCAGCAAAATCATCGACCACCCGATCAGTCTGCGTCAGGCGTTCTGGTCGCCGTACAAAAAGCTGACCCGGATGCTGGGCTCGCAGTTGCAGAAAATGGCCGCCAACAAGTCCAAGGAGGCTGACGACAAACTCTTGGCATCGGCACTTGAGACCTCCAAGCGTGGCACGGTCGATGCCGTTGCAAAACCTGTCGCGCCGCCGCCACCGCCGTTTGATGTGGGCAAGTTTGCCGGTATTTTTGCCGCCATTGGCCTGGCGGTTGGCGCGGTTGGCACCATGGCGGTTACTCTTGTGGGGGGCTTGTTTTCGCTCTTTTGGTGGCAAATTCCGCTGGCCTTGCTGGGCTTGATGTTGTTGATCTCCGCCCCGGCGGTGGTGTTGGCCTGGTTCAAGTTGCGCAGTCGCAATCTGGGCCCCATTCTGGATGCCAACGGCTGGGCTATCAATGCGCGCGCACGTATCAACATTCCGTTTGGTACCTCGCTGACGCAGTTGGCTCAGCTGCCCGCCAATGCCGAGCGTTCTCTGGTCGACCCTTACGCCGAACCCGCTGCGCGCTGGCCTTATGGGGTGGCGCTGGCAGTTGCAGTGGTGGTTTGGTACGTGCGCTTCAGGGGGTAGCTTGCAAAACCAGCTCGATGCGTTGTTTGATGCGTTGGGCAGCTGCCGCGTTACCCACGGTCTGGTGGCGTTTGAGTTGCACGCCTAACCACCCCAGCAGCGGCCTTCGCCAGCCTTGATTAGATGCTATTTTGACCGCTAGCCCAATATCTTCAAGGGCTAGTAGCTCTTTTTGTAATAGCAGACTAGCCACCAGCAAACGTGACAATGGGTCTTGGATTTGTGCCAACGGCAGACTGCTGATGTGGGGCTGGACCTGCTGGGCTTGTGCCACCAGTGCTTGGTAGGCGGGGGGCAACAGTGCCGGGTTCAGCCCCGTCCAGCGTCCGGCAATGAAAGCGGCATAGGCCTGCTCGGCGGGTTGAGCCTCGGTAGCCAGAGCCTGGTAGGCGGCGCAGGGTTGCAACGCCAGGCTGGCTACCTGTGCGGCACAACGTACCAGTTCAATTTTGGCCATCAGGTCGACCCGGCCAGTTTTGGCAACTTCGCTTTTGGTCCGCGCAAATTCAAAATCGGCCACACGCGTGTTGCCTTCCAGATAAGCGCTGGTGCTGCTTTTGAGTGCGGTAAACGCGTTGGCTTGCCAGTCTGGCACGGGTGGCGTGCTGGCGCAGGCCCCCAGCAGCAAGGCACTCAGGATGGATAACAAGTTTTTCATGGCAGCTTGATCTCGGTGTCGCGGGCGAATGGCCATTTGCGGTTGACCTCGTTGGTGAGCTGGCTGAGCTTGCGCAGGCTGGCCTCGACCTCGGCGCGCAGTGGCCCCAGGTCGGCGGTGGCCACGCGGGCATTGATCCCTACCGCCTGGGCTTCGGCCAGCACGGCATCCACATTTTTCAGGGTCTGGTGGGTGTCAAGCAGCACGCTGTGCAGTTGATCCAGCGCGGCTTTGCCACTGCCCAGGGCGGCCTGGGTGTCGTCCATCACGCCACCATTGCCAAACACGCGCTGGTCTGTTTTGGTCAGCAAGGTATTGGTGCGCTCCAGTGTCTGAATGATTTTTTGGGCCTGTTCGTCGCTGCCTAACACGCCGCTGAGCACGCCGTAGCGGCCGGTCATGCGTTTGGTGGTGGTTTTGAGGTGACCCAGGCTGGCGTTCAGACTGGACTCGGCTGCGGTCATGGCTTCCAGGTTTTCCAGAATGGCACGCGCCGAAGCCACCAGACGCGGTATCTCGGCAGCGGTGTCACCGCGCAGCAGCTCACGTTCGGCATCGGCGGGCAGGGGTGGGTCGCTCAGAATGCCGCTGAAAGCGCGAATGCGGGTGTCGCCCACCATGCCGCGCTCCATCGTGAAGATGCTGCTGGTGCGCAGCCAGCGCGCATCCTTGACCGGCACGTCAATCACCAGGCGGGCTTTGCCGTCTTGCGCCAGCTCGATGCGGCGCACGCGACCAATGGGAAAGCCCGAGAACGTCAGATCCATGCCGACGATCACACCCTCGGAGTCGTCGGAAATCAGCACCAGTTGCTGGGTGCTTTCGAACAAGCCACGGGCCGTCATCACGTACAACACAAATCCCAATATGACGGCCGCTACCCCGGCCAGCAGCAGGCCTGCTTTGCGCTCCAGATGCGCTGTGGTGTCGGAGCTAGGGGGTGTTTCAGAAGGATTCATGGATTCAAATGTATTTCAGTGTCAACGAGGCAGCTTCAATCAGCAGCAGCACCAGAAACAGGCGCACTGCACCAGGTTGCATGGTGCTGGTAGCTGGTGGAGCTTCGAGGCTGGCGGCCATCGGCACCACAGCCACCGCCATGCTGAATAAAAATGCCTTAAGCATGAAGCCCAGGCTCACAGCCAGGTCAAACACCTGTCCCACGGTACGGGTAAAACCCGGCAGGCCCCAGGGCGACAGGCCGTAGACGGTGAGGTAGGCCAACAACAAGGCCACTACACTGCTGACCATGGCCAGAGTCAACACCGAGAACGCGTCAGCCAGCACCTGGGGAGCCAACTCGCCGCGCAGACGCTCAAAGGGCGGAGCCTGAACCCGGTGTGCGCCCGTGGCGGACACTGTGGGCAGCGCCCCTGCGTTGAACGCCAGGCCACTGCGCAGGGCCACAAACATTGCTGCCGACAAAGGGATGAGTTCCAGCACCAATACCCGCACCATCATCTGCAGGGCGTACTGTGACAAGCCGTAGCTCAGTGCCGTGACCACCACAATGCGAATCAGCACCAGGCTTAGTAACGCCGCCAGACTGGTGAACCAGGGCAACACTTGCCAGGTGCTGATGACCAGCCGTCGCGCGGTGGTGGCCTGGAACAACGGGGTGTAAGTACCTGGGGTGAGTGCCAGCACCAGTACGCTGGCGCCGAGTTGCAGCATGAAGCGCCAGCTGGCCCACTGCCGCTGCACGGTGTGTCCCCAGTGGGCAAGGCGCTGCGGATGGACAGGGGTCAGTGGCATGGCGCGATGATAAAGCTTGAGCCCTTAAATCCAGCGGATGGGTTCGATGGTGACCGTGCCCGTGCTGTTGCCCAGGGTCAAGGTGTCTTCTTGAACCGTGGCCTGCAGGTTCATGCTGCGCTGTGCCAGGGGAATCAGCGCTTGCGCGCTGACGCTCGGAATACGCCACACCTGCAGGTTTTTCAGGCGGGTCAGCTTGCTCTCCATGCCGCGCCACCAGATGTCTGCGGCGTGACCAAAGGCGTAAAGCACCACGGCATCGGCTTTGCTACAGGCCTTGCTCAAGGGTTTGTCTTCAGGTTGGCCGACTTCTATCCATAGCCGGGTTCGTCCGGTGAAATCACGCAGCCACACATCGGGCTCGTCCGGGTCTGACAGGCCCGCGCCAAAAGCCAGCGTGCCATCGCCGGCACACACGGTTTGCAACTGGTGCGCTTGCAGGGCCAGGGCGCACAGCCTTACCATCATGCGTTCGTCGGCTTCGCTCGGGTGGCGCGCCAGCGTGAGCGCATGGTCTGCGTAGTAGTTGTGGTCAATGTCTGCAATTTGCAGATTGGCTTTGAAGATGGTGGATTTGGTGGCCATCAGATTCAGCGCCGGACTAGCCCAAGCGTGGGGGTCATACGCGTCTGGCCAACTCGACTGCCTTGCCAATATAGCTGGCGGGGGTCATGGCCAGCAAGCGGGCTTTTTCGGCTTCGGGCAAGGCCAGGCCGGCAATAAAGCCTTGCATCAGCTCGCGCGTCATGGCTGCGCCACGGGTGAATTTCTTCAACTGCTCGTAGGGCTGCGGCAGGCCAAAGCGGCGCATCACGGTTTGAATCGGCTCGGCCATCACCTCCCATGAGCTGTCCAGGTCGTCGGCAATGGCAGCTTCATTGATTTCGAGTTTGCCCAAACCGGTGGCGAGTGATTGGTAGGCCAGTACCGCGTAACCCAGCGCCACGCCCATGTTGCGCAGCACCGTACTGTCGGTCAGGTCGCGCTGCCAGCGGGAAATGGGCAGTTTGTCGCTCATGTGGCGCAGCATGGCGTTGGCCAAGCCGAGGTTGCCTTCGGCGTTTTCAAAATCAATCGGGTTGACCTTGTGTGGCATGGTGGAGGAACCCACTTCGCCGTCTTTGAGCTTTTGCTTGAAATAGCCCAGGCTCACATAGCCCCACACGTCGCGCGACCAGTCGATCAGGATGGTGTTGGTGCGGGCCACCGCGTCAAACAATTCGGCCATGTAGTCGTGTGGTTCGATCTGGATGCTGTAGGGCTGAAACGTCAGGCCCAGGCCCAGTGGCTCGGGGGTTTCAATGACTTTGCGGGCGAAGGCTTCCCAGTCAAACTCGGGCCAGGCCGACAGGTGGGCGTTGAAGTTGCCCACCGCACCGTTCATTTTGGCCATCAACTTGACAGCGGCAATACGTTCGCGCGCTGCAACCAGGCGCACTACCACGTTGGCAATTTCCTTGCCTACGGTGGTTGGGCTGGCGGTTTGGCCGTGGGTGCGGCTGAGCATGGACACGTCGGCAAAGGTGTGCGCCATGTCGCGCAGTTTGCTGATGATGGCATCCAGCGCAGGCAACAGCACCAGGTCACGGGCACTTTTGAGCTGCAAGGCGTGGCTGGTGTTGTTGATGTCTTCACTGGTGCAGCCAAAGTGCACAAACTCTTGCACTGCGACCAGTTCCGGGCGGGCTTCAAACCTGGATTTGACCCAGTATTCAACCGCCTTCACGTCGTGGTTGGTGGTTTTTTCGATCTCTTTGATGGCCTTGCCATCGGCTTCGGAAAAGTTTTTCACCAGACCCAGCAGGTAGGTGCGTGCGCCGGGTGTCAAGGGCTTGAATTCCTTGAAGCCGCAATCGCTCAAGGCGATGAACCAGGCCATTTCGACCTGGACGCGGCGGTGCATGTAGCCCTGCTCGCTCATGGCGGGGCGCAATTTGGCAAGCTTGGCGGCGTAGCGGCCGTCCAGCGGGGAAAGGGCGGAAATGGCGGAGGTAGTCATGTGCGGCATTGTAGGGGGGCACGCGCGGAAAAACCCGAAAGCTACAGGTCGGTTGCGCCGTGCTCAGGGGCAAAATCCCGATGTCAGTTTGCTGGAACCTGTCTGTATAGAATCAACACAACACAACAATGCTCAAAGCAACCCTGTCACATGGCAATGAAACTCATCGGATCCAACACCAGCCCTTATGTACGCAAGGTTCGCATAGTCATGGCCGAGAAAAAACTCGATTACGACTATGTGCTGGAGAACGTCTGGTCGGCTGACACCCAGATCACCCAGTCCAGTCCGCTAGGCAAAGTTCCCTGCCTGGTGATGGAAGGCGGTGAGGCCATATTTGATTCGCGCGTGATTGTGGAATACCTTGACACCCTGTCGCCAGTGGGCAAACTCATTCCTGGCGTGGGTCGGGAACGGGCCGAAGTCAAAACCTGGGAAGCCCTGGCCGATGGAGTTCTGGATGCCGCCATTCTGGCTCGGCTGGAAGCCACCTGGGATGGCCGCACCGCCAGACAACGCAGTCAGGCCTGGATTGACCGGCAGCTTGGCAAGGTGGATGCAGCCCTGCAGGCCATGAGCAAAGGCTTGGGCGAGAAAGCTTTTTGTGTTGGCATCTACCTTACGTTGGCTGACATTGCAGTGGGCGTGGCGCTGGGCTATCTGGACTTCAGGTTCCCGCAAATCAACTGGCGCGAGTCGCATCCCAATTTGCTCAAGTTGCAGGAAAAACTGGTTCAACGTGCCAGCTTCTTGGACACCCAGCCGGCCTAGCGTTGATTTGGTTAAAAACGATACGTCGTTTACATCGGATTACATTTTTTTGTGACCCAGCCTCCAAGTGGCGCGCTACAGTTGCCCCCACTATGTTGAACATCAAAAAAATCTCATATAAAACCTTGTACAAATGCCATGAATGTGGCGCTACCAGCTACCAGCCAGTGATTGACCGGGTGGCAAGCGGTGCTTTATTGCCCACCGGGCAATACAAATGCACGGGCTGCCGGAACATTTTTGCTTCTGTTCGAGCCTGGTGGATGCCGCGTGCCAAACCTGATTTTCAGGTCAGCCGCAGTTTCAGCTGAACCAACCGCGTCAAACCTGGGGCGGGCTCTACCTGGGGCGGGCTCTACCAGGGGCGGTCAGCGGCGGAGGGTTTGGTCAGCGGCAGCAAGCGCTCTAGCTTGTGGTTGAGCTTCACATCACGCTGCGGCACGCTCGCCACAATACGGAATTCGGCCAGGCTGGTGTCGCGTAGCATCGGTTCACCGGTGGCCATACCCTGGCGGTTGATCAACACCGCGACCTTGGGGGTGGTGGTGTTCAGTCCGCGTTTGACCACCACCGCAACTTCATTGGTTCTTAGCCGCACATAAGTGCCGGGTGAGTAGATGCCCGCAGCCTTGATCAACGCTGCGCCGGCTTCGTCAATCTGCCGGTTTTCATCAAAGTAACAGGCCTGCATTGCCACGCTGGGGGCATCGGCCGCACGTGAAGCCCTGGGAGACAGTCTGGCCGCAAACATGTCAGCCCGCTGAATTAGCCGTGCCAGGCGCTTGCCTTCGGAACGTTGTGCCAGAGGTCTTGGGGTGGGGCTGCTGTGAAACATCACTGCTTCCAGCCAGAGCGCATCGGTTACCCCCATTTGCTGCAGCATATCCACCGTGCGCGCGGCGTGCGATTGAATGCGCCGGGTTTGTTCAGGGGTTGGTGGCGTTTTTTGCATCGCCAACCGATCTTGCAATTCGGTCATGCTCAGGTTCATGCTCAAGGCCGCGTTACACAGGGCAAGTACCTGAACTGCAGGCCATTTCAACACGTCACGTGCGGCTACGCTGCACATCACGCACACCAGCATGGCATGGGTGGCGCTGTAGTGCTGCAGTTCGCTGCCTGCAAGGTGGATCAGGGCAAACAGGGTGCCATCCGGGTTGCGCAGGGTGTGTCGTTCCAGTTCGGTTTGCAGGCGTTGCAGCCGTGGCAGAAAGGTTTCGCCATGGGTGTCGCGCAACATGGCGTGGGCCTGGGTTTGCAGGTCGAGCCAGTCGGGTTCGTCACTGACTTCGACGGGGGCTTCCCGTTTGATGTCGTACGGCGAAATCTGAGCTTGGGCGATCTGCCCCAGGGCCCGATCTTCCAGCACCAGGTTGTTGAGCCGGCTGAAATAGGCTCGTCTGAAGTTGTCGGACTGGTCGGCATCAATGTAAATCTGGCTGCGTTTGCCCACCATGGTCTCAAGCTCTTGACGGCTGTTAACCAGAAAACCCTGGCTTGCCAGCAGCACGCCTTCACTGTCGTGCAGGGCACAGGGCAAGGGTGTACTGATGGCAATGGAATCAATGCTGACGGGAACCAGGTTCATAGTGAGGTGTGATTATGCCAATGCACCTGTGCAAATGCGCAAGCAAGGGCAGGAGCTTAGTCGAATCGGCCGGGCTGATAGCATCAAGCACATGGACAAATCCCCTTTTAATTCTGCCTTTGGCGAGTCTGCTGCGGCCGCCGGGCTGGCGGGTAAGCTGTGTCACCCGCATGAACTGGCGCAACGCCTGGCTAACTTGCCGCGCCCCATGGTGTTCACCAATGGCGTGTTCGATGTGCTGCACCGCGGCCATGTGGTGTATCTGGAGCAGGCTCGCGCCCTTGGGGCTAGCCTGGTGGTGGCACTCAACACCGATGCCTCGTCGCGCCGTCTGGGTAAGGGGCCGGATCGCCCGCTCAACAACGAGATGGATCGCGCCTGTGTGATTGCCGCCTTGGCCAGCAGCAGTCTGGTGACCTGGTTTGACGAAGACACGCCCCTCGAACTCATTGAGCTGGTTCGCCCAGACATTTTGGTCAAGGGCGGTGATTACGACATGACCAAGTTGCCTGAGTCGGCGTTGGTGCAAAGCTGGGGTGGGCGGGCGCTGGCTTTGCCGTTTGTGTCAGGCTATTCCACCACCGCTTTGGTGGCCAAAATTCGCCAACCCGTTTTATAAAGGAAATAAGCCTCTAGCCCTTATAAATCATGTGCAGTAAGCTATTAATATAATAGTAAATTAAGACGTAGACAACCGTGCTACTGCCAAGGTTTGCCACACCTGCACCGCGCTTTGGGTGTCTGCAAACAGGGTGTAGGCGGAGTGCGCCGGCAGCTTCAACGCGGCCCAACCCTCACCACCAAGCCAGAGCACACAGCCTGGTGGCAGCGCTTCAACCAAACCTGATACATAACGCCGCAACACCGAAGCCGGCATGCAGATGCTGGCCGACAGCGCCACCACCCCAATTTTCAGATCATCGATGGCCTGCAGCAGATCAGCCAATGGGGTCTGACAGTCCAGGTCAACAACGTCAGCACCTTGCAGTCGCAACTGCGCATGCAGCGCCAGCAACCCCAAACTGTGCAGCTCTCCGGGTGGCGTGGTGAGCAGCACCCGCGGCGCTGTCGCCATGCCATTGGGCTCGGGCAGTGCACGCACCACCGTTTC
>MNXW01000288.1 GCA_001871515.1 Comamonadaceae bacterium CG2_30_57_122 | reverse complement strand
CGCCAGCCAATGCAGGTCTTACCGCTGGCACGATTTCCCCCACCACCACTTTGACGACCACCGCGATTTCGTCCATCAATGTGCTTACCGCCACCAATGCCACCAACGCGCTATCTGCGATTGACGGTGCTTTGTCCACGGTCAACGCGTCACGGGCCGCGCTGGGTGCTGTGCAAAACCGCTTCACTTCTGTGGTGGCCAGCTTGCAAACCACTTCCGAAAATCTGTCTGCGTCACGTAGCCGGATTCAGGATGCTGACTTTGCGGCAGAAACTGCCAATCTGTCACGCGCTCAAGTGCTGCAACAAGCCGGTACCGCCATGGTGGCTCAGGCCAACCAGTTGCCGCAAGGTGTGCTGGCGCTGCTGCGTTAAGAGGCTTGGCAATCGCTGAGAGGAAGCCCTCGGGCGGCTAGCTCTGGAACAAAGCGACGATGGACTTCGGTCTTTCGTCGCTTTGGTTTTTGTGAATACACCTCCTTTTCATCTTTTAGATCTAGGGTGAACGTCACATAATAAAACTTCGAGGTTAACTTAGGAGGTTTGCATGCCTAGTATTTCATCAGCAGGTATTGGTAGTGGGCTTGATGTCAATTCCATTGTGTCGCAGTTGGTTGCGCTGGAGAAGACGCCGCTGAAGACGCTCGCGCTCAAAGCTACCAATGTGCAAGCGCAAATTTCGGCGTTTGGCGAGATTCAGGCCCAGTTTTCTGCGCTGACGGACGTTGCGACGCGAATCTCTGTTCCTGGCTCCTGGGGCTCCCGTACTGCGGCATCGTCAAATTCAAGTGTGGCGACCATCACTGCGGCTCCAACGGCCAACGCCACGTCATTCACCCTGGATGTTGACCAACTGGCGAAGCTCCAATCCGGCTCAACGGCCGCGTTGCCACCGGGCACCATGCCCGGCGTCGGCACGTTAACGCTTCAGTTGGGTACCTGGAGTGCAGGGGGGGCATCGTTTACGGCGGGCGCGGCTGCCAGTGTTGACGTGAGCATTGAAGCGACCGATACGCTTTCTGCCATTGCAGCCAAGATCAATGGTGCCAAGGCGGGCGTTGTGGCCACCGTGTTCAACGATGGCACGAATGAGCGCTTGTTGGTGCAATCCAGCGATACAGGTGCAGCGGCTGGCTTTCGGCTGCAGTCTGCCGATGTGGCGCTGGCGGGTTTGGTTTTTGACCCACAAAATAAACCTGGAGTGGGTTTGGCTGCGGTGGGCATTCCGGTGCAGTACGGGCAAGATGCCAAGGTGCGTATCAATGGTCTTGCTGTTACTTCAGCGACGAACACGCTTACCGACAATATTCCTGGCGTGACGATCAAGTTGCTCGCCACAACGACCACAGGTTATGGGGGTGGCAGTGAGGTTTTGTCGCCACTCACCATGAAAATTAGCGAAGACGTGACGCCGGCCGTGAAAAACGTGAATGACTTCGTGACGGCTTACAACACGTTGAATAAATCGTTGTCAGACCTGACCAAATACGTGGCAGCTACAAAAACAGCGGGTTTGTTTCAAGGGGATTCGTCGGTGGTGGGTTTGCAAAATATTTTGCGTAATATGCTGGGGTCTTCCAGTCTGGGTGCAACGTCACAACGTTTGTCAGATATTGGTTTGCAACAACAGTTGGATGGGTCTTTGACGATCAATACTGATAAATTGAGCGTGGCTGCCAACAATGGCACGTCTTTGCAGCAGCTTTTTACCAATAACAACAACGATTCGATGACTGATGGTTTTGCTCTGAAATTCAAAGCTTTGGGCAAAGGTGTCTTGGCGACTAGTGGGGCCATTGCGTCCAAGGCATCGGCTCTCCAGGGTACGCTGGACAGAAACACCAAGGAGCAGGCCAAAGTGAATGACCGTGCCGCCTTGTTTGAAACCCGCCTGCGCAAGCAGTACACCGCTCTGGATGCGCAGATGGCGCAGTTAAACGCGCTCAATGCATACGTGACCCAGCAGGTGGCAGCCTGGAATAAATCTACAGCATAAATGATGCTCTTTTGCTTTCGAAAATGCGCTTGATTTGGACAATGAAATACCGATAACTAAAGTAACAAACAAAATGGAACACACCATGTTTACTTCAGTCAGTCAACGATCAGCCTCAGCTTACCAACGGGTCAGTGTTGAGACAGCTGTCAGTGAAGCCAGTCCTCATCAGTTGGTGAATTTGATGCTTGAGGGTTTTTTGCAAGCCGTTGGTTCAGCGCGTGCGGCGATGGGGCGCGGTGATGTTGCGACAAAAGGCAGACAAATTACCAAGGCCGTTCGCATCATTGACGAGGGGCTCAAGCCTGGCTTGAATTTGGCGCAAGGTGGTGACTTGGCGCAGAACCTGAACGGCCTGTACGGCTACTGCGTGCTGCGCCTGACGCATGCCAATTTGCACAACGATGATGTGGCTCTGGCTGATGTTATCAGGGTGATTGAGCCAATTGCTCAGGCCTGGAAGCAAATTGGTGGCGACCAGGATGCGGCCAACCGTTTGATGTAATCGCAGGAGCCCGTCATGTCACAAATCCTTATCGACTATTACAAAGCCATCGAAGACAGCAGCGCCAAAATGCTTGACGCCGCCAAGTTGGAAGACTGGGAGCAGGTGGTGCACTTTGAAGGCACTTGCGCAGTACTCATAGAGCAATTGCGTGAACGTGCGGCACAAGAGCACTTGCAGCCCGAGCAACGCGCCGAAAAAACCCGCATCATGCAGCGCATTCTCAACAACGACGCACAAATCCGCTACCTGGCCGAGCCCTGGCTCATGCACTGTGAACAAAACCTGGAAAGCCCGCACCAGTATTTGCATTAAATGCTATATTTAGCATAGCTGTTTACCCAGTATTTATAAGGGCTAGAGGCTTATTTCTTATAAATTTTTGAGAAGACGGAAAGGCATGGTCTGCCCAAAGGCACTGCCCACAGACCCTCTCCAAATGACAGTGCTTGTGTGCCGTCATAAAGCACGATGCCAGTCACAAATGGGGCGCCAACAAGTTCGCGCAGCTTGTGCAGGCCTTTGAAGTCGCCTGAATTCACACTGGCAGTCGCCTTGACTGCAACGCCAATCACCTCACGCAGCGGCGGCTCCAGCACAAAGTCAACCTCAACCTAGTCTTTGTCCCTGAAGTGCGACAAAAACCATGGCTCAGGGGTAATGCTGAGCAGTTTGAATAGTTCACCGTAAACCCAGGTCTCCAGTGTTGCGCCAAATCGTGTGCGTTGGGTCAGCACGAGTTCCGGGGTTAGGCGCGTCAGGGTTGATTGAAGGCCAGCTGCCTAATTCTTACACCTGCATGTTCATGATGTCGGTGTAAGCCTGCACCATGCGGTTGCGCACGTGCAGCGTGGCCTGAAAGCCAATCTGCGCTTTCTGCATGGCCACCATGGTCTCTTCCAGGCTTACCTTTGGGTTTTCCAGCTGCACCTCGTGTTGCAAGCGGGCGGCTTCCTTTTGTGTTGCACTAACTGATTGCAGTGCATTGCTCAGAGCCCCAGAAAAACTGTCCGATTGTTTACCCCCCACATTGACATTGCCCAGCCCGGTGGCGAGGTTAGGGCGTACCGCAAGCGGCATCGTATTGGGGGTGAGTCTGAGGTTCATGGTGTTTGTGCCCTTGGCTTCTTGGGGTGGGTTGATGCTAGCGACCTGCTGGTCAAAGCTTTAATTTGAAGTAGGGGGTAAAGGCAGTTCTTTTCAAACTAATGTTTTCAGGAGCGAGCCCAATAATCAATTGCATCAAGGGTGCACCACGCCCTTTTGACATGGAAGATTTTTATGACTGCCGCTCTTGCTATTCCCATAAATCCCACTTTTGCCCAGCGTCTGGCTGGTTTGGATCAGGCCCAAAAGCTGCGCTTGGGGGTGGGCATTGTGCTGTTTGTGGCCATTGGCATCATTGGCTTGGTGATGGGCCGCCAGGCGGAATACCGTGTGCTGTATGCCAATTTGCCTGACAAAGATGGTGGCGCCATCGTGGCGCAACTTAGCCAGATGAATGTTCCATATCAGTATGGCGCAGGTGGGGGTGTGATTCTGGTGCCCGCTGATCGGGTCTATGACACGCGGCTCAAACTGGCGTCGCAAGGTTTGCCCAAAGGCTCGGTGACAGGCTTTGAGTTGATGGATACGGCCAACCGGTTCGGAATGACCCAGTTTCAGGAGCGACTGACTTTTCAGCGTGGGCTCGAAGGCGAGTTGACGCGCTCCATTCAGGCTTTGTCTTCAGTGCAAAGCGCGCGAGTGCATCTGGCGCTGCCTAATCAAAACGGTTTTTTTCGCGATCAGCAAAAACCATCGGCCTCGGTGCTGCTAAGTTTGAATGCCGGGCGTTCGCTAGATCGGGGACAGCTGGCAGGCATCATTCACCTGGTGTCTTCCAGTGTGCCAGAGATGGATCCCAAGGCCGTGAGTGTGCTTGATGACACGGGTAAATTGCTTTCAACGCCCGCCGAGGCAGGGGGCGGCATGGGGGCTGATGCTCAGCAATTGCAATATGTGCAGCAGATTGAGCAGCTGTACAGCAGCCGCATTCTGGATATTCTGGAACCCGTGGTGGGGCGGCAAAACGTGCGTGCTCAAGTCACGGCAGAGCTGGATTTTTCGCAAACTGAATCCACTTCTGAATTGTTCAAACCCAATCAAACGCCCGATGCCAGCGCCATTCGCAGCCAGCAGTTGCTTGAAAGTGGTGCTTCAGCAGCGGGTGCGGTGACCCCCACCGGCGTACCCGGAGCCACCACCAACCAGCCGCCTGGCCCGTCATCGACACCAATTAATGGGGCGGCGCAAACTTTAACTGCAGCAGGTGCTAACGGCACTTTGGGTGCTGGTGGTCGCAAAGAATCGGTGATCAATTACGAAGTTGATAAAACCATTCGGGTGGTGCGCGGCGGCACAGGTTTGGTCAAGCGTATCAACGCGGCGGTGATCATCAACCACCAAACCACGACCGATGCCAAAGGCAAAACCAGCACGGCAGCCATGAGTGATGCCCAGCTGGAGAAGCTGACCGCGCTGGTACGCGAAACCGTAGGTTTTAACAAGGAACGTGGCGATTCTGTCAATGTGGTGACCGCACCTTTTACCAAAGAAAAAGTCACTGTGGATCCGCTGCCGCTGTGGCAACAGCCCGCTTTGCTTGATTTGGCGCGCAGTCTGGCATGGCCTGTGGGCACCTTGATGTTTGGTGCGTTGGTGCTGTTGGGCGTGATACGCCCAGCCATGAAGGTGATGGCACAGCCCATCGTGGCAGATAAGTCCGAACGGGTCGGGCAGCTTGATGCGATTGAAGCGGAGGAAATCGACCGCCCGCTGCTGAATGCGCCCAGTTCTGCTACAGCAAAACCTGCTGAATTGAGCTCTGCCGACGTGGCGCTTGAAGATGCCCGTAAATTGACGCGTGACAATCCGGCCGCAGTGGCTAACATTGTCAAAACCTGGATCAATGGCGAGGCACCCGCCTGATATGTCCGCCAAATCAGCAAACCAGGAATGGATGAGGACGCAAGAACATGTCGCAAACTGACGGATTGGAAGATGCCGCTATTCTGATGATGTCTTTGGGGGAAGCCGAGGCCTCTGAAGTCTTTAAGCATTTGTCACCCAAAGAGGTGCAAAAGCTGGGCGAAGCCATTGCCAAAACCAAGGCCATCACGCGTGAACGGGTCAATGACGTGGTGGACAAGTTCACCGGTATTGCAGCCGCACAAAGCTTGTTGGTCTCCAACTCGGGCGACTATGTGCGCTCGGTGCTCAAACGCGCTTTGGGGGACGACAAAGCGGCTCTGCTGATCGACCGGATTTTGCAGGGCGGTGACGTGTCAGGCATCGAAAGCCTGAAGTGGATGGAGCCTTCAAGCGTGGCAGAGCTGTTGCGCAATGAGCACCCGCAAATTGTGGCGGCCATTCTGGTGCACCTGGACTTTGATCAGGCCGCCGACATTCTCAAGTTCTTCACAGAACGTCAGCGTAACGAGGTGATGCTGCGGGTGGCTACCATGGAAGGGATTCAACCCTCGGCCTTGAAAGACCTCAATGAAGTGCTGTTCAAGGTGCTGGCTGGTGGCGACAAGATGCGCAAGTCATCCCTGGGTGGCGTTAAAACCGCTGCTGAAATGATCAACCTGATGGGTACCGCCATTGAGGGCACGGTGATCGAGTCGATTCGCAACCACGACCCTGATCTGGCGCAAAAAATCATGGACAAGATGTTTGTCTTTGATGATGTGCTCAAACTGGACGACAAGGCCATTCAGACTGTGCTCAAAGAGGTGTCTTCCGATGTGCTCATTGTGGCGCTCAAGGGGGCACAGCCTGAGCTCAAAGAGAAAATTTTGGCCAACATGTCTACCCGCGCCGCAGAAACGCTGCGCGAAGACCTGGAGTCGCGCGGACCGATGCGCTTGTCCGAAGTGGAAGCGCAGCAAAAAGAAATTCTCAAAACCGTGCGTCGCCTGGCCGATGAAGGCACGATTGTCATCGGCGGCGGTGCAGATGATGCGATGGTGTGAGCATGCGGAACTATTCACGTTTTATTCCTGGTGACGAAATTGATGCGGTGCAGCAGTGGCGTTTTGGCGCTATTGAAACCGCCGCGCAGCTGCTGCAAGCGCAGGTCAAAGTGCGTGAAACCGAGCACGATGCGGCACAGCAAGAAGTAGCCAGGCAAGAAAGTTTTCGGGCGGGTTATGCCGACGGGGTGGCTCAGGGGCACGCCCAGGCTCAGGCAGAGGTCCAGCAGCAAATGGCTGATTTTCTGGCTAACCAGGCCGCACAGTCCGGTCAGCATTTCAGTGAACTTTTTCAGTCGACACAGGCACAACTCGATCAGGCGCAGCAGGTGATGGCGCAAGGGGTGCTGGAGCTGTCTTGTGAGCTGGCGCGCCAGGTGTTGCGCCAGGAGCTGTCGGTCAACCCGAACGTGCTGCTGCCGGTGATCCGCGAAGCCATTGATCTGCTTGGCGCTGAGCACCGCAGCGCCGTGGTACGCCTGCATCCCACTGACCTTGAAGTGCTTGAGGGCGTGTTGGCCACAGAGTTTTCTGGGCTTGGCCTGAGTTTGCGTGCGGACAGCACATTGCAACCGGGGGGCTGTTTGGTGGAATCTGCAGGTATGGTGGTGGATGCTACCTTGCAAAAACGCTGGCAGCGTGCGGTGGCCACTTTGGGGTTAACCAGCACCTGGGAGGCTACAGATGAGCCAGCCTGAGGCCGCACTGAAATGGCAAACTTTTTTGGCGGAATCGATGCAGCGGGTGCACTCTGGCACGACGCTGGAGACCCGTGGCACCCTCACACGGCTTACCGGTTTGGTGCTGGAAGCGGTGGGCATTAGGGTGCCGGTGGGGTCGCAATGTTGGGTGCACATGAAGGCGCAGGCTCCGGTGCTGACTGAAGTGGTCGGATTTTCAAATGACCGTGCATTTCTGATGCCCGCAGGCGATGTGCATGGCCTGTCAAGCGGTGCCAGTGTGGAGCCTGCGCCCGCCTATGTCACCGTACCCCGTTTGGGCGAGCGACGGCAGGTTCAGCGTGAATTTGGCCAGGGCGTGTTGCGTCTGCCCTTGGGGGATGGGTTGTTGGGGCGGGTGGTGGATGCCCATGGACTGCCCATGGACTACAAGGGACCGATTTTGAATGTGTTCTCTGTGCCAATGGATCGCCAGCCCATCAACGCCATGGATCGTGCACCAGTGCGTGACACACTAGACACCGGTATTCGTGCCATTAATGCCTTGTTTACCGTGGGTCGTGGTCAACGCCTGGGTTTGTTTGCCGGCTCCGGTGTCGGCAAAAGTGTGCTGCTGGGCATGATGGCCCGTTATACCCAGGCGGATGTGATTGTGGTGGGGCTGATTGGTGAGCGTGGTCGTGAGGTCAAAGAATTCATTGAAGACATCTTGGGCGAAGAAGGCCGGGCTCGTGCGGTGGTGGTGGCGGCACCTGCAGACGCACCCCCCTTGCTGCGCATGCAAGGCGCGGCCTATGCCACGGCGGTGGCAGAGAGTTTCAGGGACAAAGGTAAACACGTGTTGTTGTTGATGGATTCGCTTACGCGTTATGCCATGGCGCAGCGCGAGATTGCGTTGGCTATTGGTGAGCCCCCTGCCACCAAGGGTTACCCACCTTCGTGTTTTGCCAAACTGCCGCAGTTGGTGGAGCGCAGCGGCAATGGGCTCAATGGGGTGGGATCGATCACTGCGTTTTACACCGTGCTCTCAGAAGGTGACGACCAGCAAGACCCGATTGCCGATGCGGCTCGGGCCATTCTGGATGGTCACATTGTGTTGTCACGCAGTTTGGCAGAGGCTGGGCATTTCCCGGCGATTGATGTTGAACAATCGGCATCCCGGGTGATGCAAAACGTCACCTCTCGCGAGCATTTTGAAGTGGCACGGCGTTTCAAGGCTGTGTATTCGCGCTATGAAAAAGGGCGTGATCTGGTGCAAATTGGGGCTTATGTGCGGGGCTCGGACCGGGCGATGGATGAAGCCATCGCGTTGCATGAACCGATGATGCAGTTTTTGCAACAAGATATGTTTGAATCAGCCAGTCTGCCGGACAGTGTGAATGAACTTTCAGCCTCCATCACGTTGGCTGAAAGCGTGTCTTGAGCAAGATTGATGTTGTAGCCACTATGCACAAGTTCAACAGTTTATGTGTGGCCATTGAACTGGCTGAGACAAGCCGCGATCAGGCGCTGGCGTTGCTGCAACAGCAGCGTAACCACCTTGGGCACGCTCAGGATCAGATGGATCAGCTGCAGTCCTATGCAAAGGAAACCGAGACCCGCTGGGCACAAAATGCCCAGGCTGGCACCACACCAGAGCTGCTGCATCACCATTACCAGTTCATGACACGTTTGCAGCAAGCAGTGGTGTTGCAACAAGATGTGCTGGCTGGCTCAACGACCAGGCTCAAGGCTGCACAACAACAGGTGTTGCAGGCAGAAGTTCACATGGCCGGTTTGAAACTGTTGCTGGCGAAACGCCAGGCAGGTCAATTGCAACAGGAACAGCGCCGGGAGCAGAAGCAAATGGATGAATTTGCGGCCATGCAAACCTTGCGACAAACACGTCAGAAATTGGAGAACCACCATGGCAATTGAATTGACCCCACCACAAAGTAACAAAACCAATGCCAGTGCTGAAGCTTACGGTAAAAAACCAGGTAAACCTTCAACAGGGGAAACTGATGGTATCAACGGATTTTCTTTTTTGATGCATTCACTGTCGACTGCTGATGCAGTTGGTGCTCAGTCTGAAGACGGTGCATCGCCTGTGGCATTAGATGATGCCTCGGATACATCTGCTGCGGACGTGGGTCTCATGATACCGGGGCAGTCAATGTTGTCAGTTTCGGTCGTCCCTTTGGCTTCATCAACCCCGGCTATGACGACAGTACCGTTGGTTTCTTCCGCATCTGACATGTCGTTAACTTCACTGATGTCAACAGGTTCGGCCGCGTCATCTGAGAGTGCCGATGCTGCGTTGCCTAAATTGTCAGCCCAAGCTGCCCTCAACACTTCACCGGTGGCAGCGGACAACCTTCAACTTGCAGCGCAGATTGGTACAGAAACTGATGGAAGTGAGGGGGGGGTTAATTTCCAACAAGCTGCAGATCAGCAAGCCGTGCAGGATCATTCGCAGGCTTCAGCGCCGCTTGCGTTCACCAGGTTGATGTCGCAGCGGATGCAGTCTGCCTCCAGTCAAGCGCAGCTTCAAGAGTCAAATGACATGAGTCAACCGATCTTTCAGGTGGCTTTGACACCAGCGACAGACTCAGCACCAAGCGTGTTGCTCACTGAAGGTGTAGAAATGCAACGGTTGTTGGAGCGACCAGGGAGAAAATCGGGTTCGGTGAAGTCTGGGCTTGCAGGTCTTGATGCAGGTTTAGGGCTTGGAAATTCGTCTTCCTTAAGCCGCTCTGATGCTGTGTTTGTCGTGCCGTCAGCCGCAGCCACGGTGGCCAATACCGCAGTGGCTGAAACGGTAAGTTATTGGGTGAGCCACGGTGTGCAACGCGCTGAATTGACATTAGACGGTTTTGGAGACTCTCCCATAGAGGTTCATATCTCAATGAATGGTGATCAGACTCAGATTGACTTTCGTTCCGACCAAACTGGGGTTCGCCAGGTGCTTGAAAGTGCTGCAGCACAGCTTAAAGAGTTACTGTCCGGCCAGGGTTTGCAACTCGCGGGAGTGTCAGTGGGGACATCCGGGCAAAGAGAAAACTCGGGTGAGAGCCGTCGTGCCCGCGCCAACTCACAACGCATGGGGCAGATTCAGGCTGAGGTATTGACCCCGGCGGCCAATAGAGCAGCACACCCTTCAGTCGGCCGGTCACTTGACTTGTTTGTCTGAAGGTAGACTCATGATCTCTACGGATGCCCCATCTTTGGGGTGTTTATCAAGCGCTCAGACGCTTGTCTGTGTTAAATAATCAAGACAATTTGAAGTAGCGAAGGAAACATCGTGGCCACAAAACCTGAAGAACACGAAGCAGAAAAACCACCGGTAAAGAGCAAAAAGAAGCTGTTCATCATCATTGGTGCGGTGCTGGCACTGGTTCTGGTGGGAGGTGGAGGGGCATTTTTTTACATCAGCAAACAAAAAGCAGCTGCTGAAGCCGCTGCTTTGGATGCCGAAGAGTGGGACTCAGCAGCGGCTACACATGCGCCTGCTGCGGCGGCTCATGGTGCAGCCAAGACACCGCCGGTTTACCTGCCCATGGACAATATGGTGGTGAACCTGGCAGACCCCGGAGGCGAGCGCGTGGCCCAGGTGGGCATTACCCTGGAGGTGGTTGATTCACATGCGTCAGACCAGGTCAAGGCCTATCTGCCAACCATTCGCAGTTCCGTGTTGATGCTGCTTTCACGTAAAACTTCAGAAGAATTATTGTCTGCTGAAGGCAAGCAAAAACTGATTCAAGAAATCCTGCGAGAAACCTCAGTGCCTTTTGGCGGCAGTGCGGAGGTGGTGGAAGAACCCGCTGCCAATAATAGGAAGCCCAAACGCAAGGCCGCGCCAACCTACCCGGTGACGGGCGTGCTGTTTTCCAGCATGATCGTGCAGTAACCCGCTGGTGTTTTTGCTATGAGCGAGTCGTTCTTATCCCAGGAAGAAGTTGACGCCCTGCTTGAAGGTGTCACGGGTGAGAGCCAGAAAATGGCTGAAGAAGTGGTTGAGCATGGAGAGGTTCGTGCCTACAACATTTCAAGCCAGGAACGTATTGTGCGTGGGCGCATGCCCACGATGGAAATCGTCAACGAGCGCTTTGCCAGAAATCTGCGCATTGGTTTGTTCAACTTTATTCGACGCAGCCCTGAGGTTTCGGTAGGGCCGGTGTCGGTACAGCGGTACAGCGCGTTCCTGCGTGAACTGGCGGTGCCTACCAATTTCAATATTGTGGCCATTCGGCCTTTGCGCGGTAGTGGTCTGATTGTGTGTGAGCCTGCGCTGGTTTTTGGTGTGATCGAATCTTTGTACGGTGGTATTGGTAAATTCCAGACCCGCATTGAAGGCCGTGACTTTTCCGCTACTGAGCAGCGGGTGATCAACCGCCTGGTGGATGTCATTACCGAAGAATATAAAAAAGCCTGGATGGGCATTTATCCGCTGGTGCTGGACTACCAGCGCTCCGAAATGCAACCGCAGTTTGCCAACATTGCGACTCCCAGCGAGATTGTGGTGTCGACATCATTCCAGTTGGAAATTGGAGAAATCACCGGGGGCATTCATCTTTGCATGCCCTACGCCTCACTGGAGCCGATTCGCGATGTGCTGTATTCCTCTACACAAGGCGATTCGATCGAAGTGGATCGCCGCTGGGTGAATGTGCTGACCCAGGAAATCCAGGCAGCTCAAGTGGAACTGGTGGCTGAGTTGGCGCATGCCGATGCAACGATTGAGCAACTTTTAGCCATGAAACCGGGCGACTTCATTGAACTTGACCGGCAACCCCGCATTCAGGCCAAGGTGGATGGTGTGCCCGTTTTTGAGTGTCAGTACGGCACGCACAATGCCAAATACGCATTGAAAATCGAAAAATGCCTGCGGAACAATGACCGCAATTGGAAAGGGTAAAAAATGGCAACTGACGAAAAACCACCTGAAGATGATGGCATGGCCGATTGGGCTGAGGCATTGCTGGAACAAAAAACGGCAGATGCACCCGCTCCTGATCCTGAGCCTGGTAGCGTGTTGTCGGGTGACACGCAAAAACCTTTTTCAGGTGGCAGCGACGCGCAAATCAACGACATCAACCGGGTGCTGGATATCCCGGTGCTGTTGTCGGTGGAGTTGGGGCGTACCAAAGTACCTATCAAACACATTCTGCAATTGGGGCAGGGCTCTGTAGTGGAGCTGGACGCCCTGGCGGGTGAGCCCATGGATGTGTTGGTGAATGGCTACCTCATTGCCCAAGGTGAAGTGGTGGTGGTCAATGACAAATTTGGCATTCGCTTGACCGATGTGGTCACGCCGTCAGAACGCTTGCGTCGGGTAAGCAAGGGTTAAAAGTTCTATGTCACAAGCCTGGATTCCGATTCTTTTTTTTGTGGTGCTATTGGCCATGGTGCCCGTTGGACTCAAGTGGGTGCAGCGCCGGGTAGCAGGCACTTCTGAGGGGGGGGTGTCTGCCAGCAAAATTGTCTCGGCCATAGGGGTTGGGCCGCATCAGCGCGTGGTCACGGTAGAAGTGGGTCCTGACGACGCGCGTGTCTGGCTGACCTTGGGTGTCACAGCTCAAAACATCACCTGCTTGCACACTGTAGCGGTGCCCAGGCAAGTGATGCCAGCAACTGCTGTGTCGGTTGGTCAGCCCCCAACAGTCATGTTGTGACGGGGGACAGGGTTTGCATACCATGAGCAGTTTTTGGATTCGCACCTCATTTAAATGCCTGGCCGGTATGGCGTTGGCTTTGACGATGCTGCCGGGTTGGGCGCAGAGTGGTGGGCAACTGCCTTTGTTGGTGGGCAATGGGGGCAGTGGTGTCAGTTTTTCAGTGCCGATACAAACCTTGCTGTTTTTCACGGCGCTGTCTTTTTTGCCGGCCATTTTGCTGATGATGACGGGCTTCACCCGGATTGTGATTGTGTTGTCCTTGATGCGTCAGGCGCTTGGCACGCAATCAGCACCACCGAACCAGGTGATTGTTGGTCTGTCACTTTTTTTAACCCTGTTTGTCATGGGGCCGACGTTGGACAAGGTGTACGACGATGCGTATCTGCCCTACAGCAACAACACCTTGCCGTTCGATCAAGCGCTGGTGAAAGCTGAGGCACCAATGCGGGAGTTCATGAGCAAGCAGACGCGTCAGTCTGACCTGTCTTTGTTTGTCAAACTTGCCAAACTCGATGTCAACACCACAGCGGTTAATGCTCCCATGCGGGTTTTGATTCCGGCGTTTGTAACCAGTGAACTGAAGTCTGCGTTTCAGATTGGCTTCATGATCTTCATTCCGTTTTTGGTGATTGACATTGTGGTGGCCAGTGTGTTGATGTCACTGGGCATGATGATGTTGTCACCGGTGTTGGTGGCCTTGCCCTTTAAGTTGATGATCTTTGTACTGGCCGATGGCTGGAACCTGTTGTTAGGTTCCTTGGCGGCCAGTTTTGTGACCTGAGGTAGCGCCATGAATTCGCAAATGGTATTGACCATGGGGCAAGAGGCCTTATGGATGTTGCTGATGATTTCCACACCTGTCCTGGGAACGGTGCTGGTGGTTGGGTTGCTGATCAGCTTGTTTCAAGCCGTGACGCAAATCAACGAGGCCACGCTTGCCTTTGTGCCTAAATTGGTAGCGGCCGTGGCTGTATTTGCGCTGACTGGTCCGTGGATGTTGGCCACCTTGGTGAATTACATTCGTCGCACCATGGAAGCCATACCGGCTTCGGTCATGTAAGACCACGGGATGGTCACGTTTACCGAGGCGCAACTCACGGCTTGGCTGTCACCGTTGATTTGGCCATTTTTGCGTACTTTGGCGGTGTTTACATCCGCCCCTATTTTTTCTTCCAGGGCTTTCCCTGTCAGAGCGCGCATTGCTCTGGCTTTTTTTGTGGCACTGGCAGCTCAACCCAGTCTTGAAGGCCAAACACTCATCAGCATCAACGATCCCGGCGCTTTTGGTGCGGTGGTACAGCAAGTGGGCATTGGTCTGGCAACAGGTTTCGCGATTCGGGTGGTTTTTGCTGCTGTGGAGTTGGCGGGTGAAGTGGTTGGATTTCAGATGGGTTTGGGTTTTGCATCTTTTTTTGATCCTTCCATTGGTGGACAATCGAGTACCGTGGCAAGGTTTTTTGGGCAAATGGCAGCGTTCATGTTTATCGTCATGAACGGGCATGTGCTGGTGTTGTTGACCGTGATCCAAAGTTTTTCTGCGTTTCCTGTGGATCAAAATTTTCTCGAAGCCATGAAGCAACTACGAATCATAGATCTCGGCACGGAACTGTTTGCCAGCGGTTTGTGGATGGCTCTGCCCATGATGGGTATGTTGATGTTTGCCAATCTGGCCTTGGGCATCGTGTCACGCGTTGCACCACAAATGAACGTTTTCGCTATTGGGTTTCCCATCACACTCACCGTGGGTTTGGTTGGCATGGCGGTGACCCTGCCGATGTTGGATCAGCCATTTTTGTCACTCATGAGCCATGCCATTGTGCTTTTTTCAACCAGATAGCATCCCAACCCCGCACGCGGGCCAGGCGTTCTCAAAGAAACAAGATACTTGTTTCTTGTGAGCTTGTTGCGCTATACAAGTCCGCTGCGAATGGCGTAGACCGTCAGTTCTGAATTGTTGGAGAGTTTGAGTTTTTCAAGTACCCGGGCGCGGTACACACTGACGGTTTTGGGGCTGAGCATGAGTTCTTCGGCAATGTCCGACAAACGCTTGCCAGAAGCTATTTTGAGCAGCGTCTGAAGTTCGCGCTCGGACAAGCAGGCATGGGGACTGCTACTTTCGGGCATGTTGAGGTTGTCCACCAGCATTTGTGCCACACCTGGGGTGACGTATTTGCGACCCTGTGCCACCGTGCGGACGGCAGTGATCAGGTCTGCGGGGTCGCCGGCCTTGTTCAGGTAGCCCTGTGCACCGGCTTTCAAACAGCGAATCGCATACTGGTCTTCAGGAAACATCGAGACCATCAGCACCTTGATGGGTGAATCAGTCTCGCGCAGGCTGGACAACACCTCTAGACCACCACGCCCAGGCAGGTTGATGTCCAGCACCAACACATCACAGGCGTGCTTGCGTATTGACTCACGCACTTCTGTATAGCTGCCGGCTTCGGCAGTGACCTGGATATCGACCGCCTCTGACAGGGTGTCACGAATGCCACGGCGAACCATGGCATGGTCGTCGCATAAGATGACTCGAATCATGTGTTGAACCCTTTTACCTGGTCGTCTTCCAATGGTTTGATTGGAATAGACAAGAGAATAGTAGTGCCCAAACCGGGCATGGAGCTGACATCCAGCCAGCCGCCAACGGTGCGGGCACGCTCTTTCAACCCACGAATGCCAAAAGAACTTGTTTTGGTGAGGTCATGTTCATGGATGCCCAAGCCGTTGTCAGAGACTTCAAGCGTCAACACGCCCTTGGCATCAGACAGCTCGATGTTGACCTGTGTGCATTGTGCGTATTTGCCGATGTTGGTTAAAGCTTCTTGCGTGGTGCGGTAGGCCGTGAGTTGGACGGTTTTGGGCAAACGCTCAAAGTTTTGGGGAGAACGAATGGCAACAGGGATGGTGGTTCGTTTTGTAAAACTGGTCGCTAGCCATTCAACTGCCGCTACCAACCCCTGATCCAGCACGGCGGGGCGTAGGTTCATCATGATGCGTTGGCTGGCATTCAGTGCATGCGAGAGCATGTCGCTTGCTGCCGCAAGGTGCGAAAGCATGGCCGGTTCGGTGGAGTGTCTTGAAATCCATGACAGATCAAAACGGATTGCAGCCAATGATCCTCCAATGTCATCATGAATTTCCCGGGCAATGGCGGCACGTTCTTGCTCAATGGTGGCTTGCAAGTGTTCGGCAAAATCAGCCAGCCGTTGTTCAGATGCGGCCAGCTCGGTATCAGTGGCTTCTTTGTCCATCTGGATACGGTGCATTTCGATGGCACGTTCCAGAACCCGCCCGAGTTTTCCCATGTCTTCTTTTGGAAGGTAGTCGCTGATGCCCATTTTGATCGCGGCTACGGCGGCCGACTCACCAATCGCACCAGACAGCAGCACAAAAGGTATTCGGCAATGTCTGTCCTGCATCAGCTCCCAGGCATTCAGGGCAGTAAATCCTGCGAGTCGATAGTCGGCCAGCACCACGTCGAAGTTGTCTGACCTTAACTCCAGGGCAAAGCTCTCCAGGGTCTCAATTCGACAGATTTCAAAGCTCGCTCCTGCACGTTGCAACTCACGCTTGACAAGTTCATGGTCAAGCGTGGAATCTTCCAGATGCAAAATCCGCAAGTTGGGGTTGCTACGAGTGTTGCTGTTCATAATAGGCGCTATGATTGTCGACGATAGCAAAGGTTAACTGCATAGCATTTTGTCCATAGGAGCGTCCATTGGCCATGCCGCCTGATGAAACATCATTTTCGGTTCCTACTGTTGAGCTCCCGGTCATGCTGGTGGCTGAAGTGCAGGACTCGCTTTTAGTGGTTGTTCACGACTTGACTCGGTTGGACGGTCTGTTGGCACACACCATGGAAAACTTGATGATGCGGTTTACCTCGGCGAGTGCCAACCTGTCAGAGCCCGCATTTGCGGCCGTCAAGGAGCTTGACGAAGTGCGCGTGGCGTTGCGCGCTGCGGTGACCGAGTTGCAGTTTCAGGACATGGCATCGCAATTGATTATTCATACTTCAAAAATTCTTCAGGGGTGTGCATATCGCCTGGCATCAGATGCCATGGGCCATGAAGATGGTGAAGCCGTGCCGTTTGTTGAAGAGGTACCTGAGCGTCCAAATCCTGTGACACAGGATGAAATGGAAGCCGGGTCGATTGAGCTTTTTTAAATTTCTGGTGACAGATTGGAATAGTGGGAGTTTTACATGCCTTTGATACTCGCTGTTGATGATTCGCCATCCATGCGAAAAATGGTTTCTTTCACTTTGACCGGTGCTGGTTATCAGGTGGTTGAAGCAGTTGATGGTGTAGATGCTTTTGAAAAAGCCCTGACGCAAAGTTTTGACTTGATCCTGACTGATCAGAACATGCCGCGCCTTGATGGCTTGGGTCTGACTCGCAAATTGCGCGAACACCCACAGTTCAAAACCGTCCCGATTTTGATGCTGACCACAGAGTCCAGTGACCTCATGAAGCAAGCAGGGCGGGCTGCGGGTGCCACAGGATGGCTGGTTAAGCCTTTTGACCCGGCGCGATTGATTGAGGTGATCAAAAAAGTCGTCAAGTAACCTAAACGTACAGTTATTAACCTAAGAAAAGATGTTAGGAGACAGGTATGGCAGAAGTACATCAAGACACAAATAGCGCCGGGTCTGATTTCGATTTAACCCAGTTCTATCAAATCTTTTTTGAAGAAGCTGGCGAAAATCTTGATTTGATGGAGCAAATGCTGCTCAATTTGAATCTTGAAACGGCAGATGACGAGGAGTTGAATGGCATCTTCCGCTGCGCGCACTCTGTCAAAGGGGGCGCTGCCACTTTTGGTTTTTCTGATGTGGCTGAACTGACGCATCAAATGGAGTCGCTGCTTGATCGTTTACGCAGACACGAACTGCAACCCAACTCAAGCATGGTTGATGTGTTGCTTGAATCAGCAGATGCCTCACGTAGCCTTTTAGCCAGGCATCAGGCGGGAGCCGAGGGTGCAGGGCCACCCACGACCGACCTGGTCAGCCGGATCCGTTCACTCGCCAGTGGCGAAATTCCCGCACCCAAAGCTGCAGTTGTGCAAGTGGTCGCGCCAGTATCAGTACCAGTAACGCCGTCGGCTGGAACCGTGCCAGAGCAGCCCAAGGCTTTAACTGCTGTTGTCTCTGCGGATGGCGTCCGTCATCTTGAAATTCGGATCAGTCAGCTGGATCGAGAAGATCAGGTGGTTGCGCTCATGGAATTGTTCCGAGATATCCCTGGTTTGGGTGACATCAAGGCACGGCCATGGACTGCTGGAACACCCCGCGAGTTTGAGGTGCATACCACTTCTTCAAATGAAGACTTGCTGGATTTGTTTGCTTTCCATGTGTCACGCGAGCAAGTTGTGATTCAACAAGTAGCAGAAGAGGCCGCACAAGATCATGCGCTATCCTCCTCGCAGACAGGTACCCCCTTGGGGTTTGGTTTTTTTGATGGCGCACCGGGTGCGCCGGATTTGCTAGCCCCGGCCGCTGCAGCACCAGCAGCCGCAACGGTTGCTTCCGTAGTATCAAAGGCCGCCCTGCCTAAAACAGCGGGTGCAGCTAATGCTGCAACATCACAACCAGAAGCAGCCACCATCCGCGTGGCCATCAACAAAGTTGATCAGTTGATCAATTTGGTTGGTGAACTGGTGATTACCCAGGCCATGCTGGCGCAAAACAGCCGGGCGCTTGATCCTGCGCTGTACCAACAATTGCTTACCGGTCTGACCGACCTAGATCGCAATACCCGTGACCTGCAAGAGTCGGTGATGTCGATCCGGATGATTCCCATGTCCATCGTATTCAGCCGGTTCCCGCGCATGTTGCGCGATTTGGCTGGCAAGCTGGGTAAAAAAGTTAATTTTGTCACCCTGGGTGAAGCCACTGAGCTGGACAAAGGACTGGTTGAAAAAATCACCGACCCCTTGACCCATTTGGTGCGCAACAGCTGTGACCACGGTATTGAAATGCCTGCCGACCGGATCAAGGCTGGCAAACCAGAGACCGGTACGATCACTTTGTCTGCGGCGCATCAAGGCGGCTCCATCGTGATCGAGGTGCGTGATGACGGCAAAGGCATGTCGCGTGAAAAAATTCTTTCCAAAGCCAGAGAAAAAGGTTTGGATGTTTCTGATGCCATGACCGATGCTGAAGTTTGGCAGTTGATTTTTGCCCCAGGCTTCTCGACTGCAGAGGTGGTGACCGACGTGTCTGGCCGCGGGGTTGGCATGGACGTGGTCAAGCGCAACATCACCTCACTGAACGGCACTGTGGAAATTGATTCTTCTGAAGGTTACGGCATGAAGGTGTCGGTGCGCTTGCCTTTGACCCTGGCCATCATGGATGGCATGTCAATCGGGGTCGGCAACGAGGTTTACATCCTGCCTTTGTCCTCAGTGGTTGAGTCGTTCCAGGTCAAGTCTGATGCGGTAAGCACCGTTGGCCAGGGAGCTCAATTGGTCAAGGTGCGTGACGAGTACATGCCTGTCATTGAACTTGAAAAAGTGTTTCAGGTATCCCGCTTTGACTCTGAAAAAGTCAGCGACATCATGGTAGTCATTGAAGCCGAGGGCAGCCGCGTGGTGCTGCTGGTGGATGAACTGCTGGGGCAACAGCAGGTGGTGGTTAAAAACTTGGAGTCCAATTACCGCAAGGTGCCCAACGTCTCAGGTGCAACGATTCTGGGTGATGGCAAAGTAGCTTTGATTTTGGACACAGCTGCGCTGGTTCGTCGTTCACGTCATTAATGTCTGAGCCCGTTTCAGGAGAAAAAAGATGAGTGCAATTGAAAAAATAAATGAATCGGTGGCCGTAGGTGCACGTGAATACCTCACTTTCAAGCTTGATCAGGAAGAGTACGGCATTGACATTCTGAAGGTGCAGGAAATTCGGGGTTATGAGCCCCCCACACGCATCGCCAATGCGCCAGCCTTTATCAAGGGTGTGGTGAATTTGCGTGGCACCATTGTGCCGATTGTGGACATGCGTTTGAAATTCAACTGCGAAAGCGCCAAGTACGATTCTTTCACAGTAGTGATTATTCTGAACCTGCACCATCGCATTGCGGGTATCGTGGTGGACTCGGTGAGCGATGTGATGCAACTGGCTCCAGAAAATTTGCGCGCCGCCCCAGAGGTGGAAAGTGTGATTGACAGTGACTCGGTCATAGGCTTGGGGTCGCTGGGGGAACGAATGTTGATACTGCTTGATATCGAGAAGTTGATGTCAGGCGATGACATGGGTTTGAACTCTGACGCGTGCTGATTTTTCAAATTGAATTCAAATGGCAGTCTCCCGGTCAGGCCAATTGCAGCAGGAGGCCGGTTTGCCTGACGCACAAGGACGTGAATTCGCCTGGACTGATGCCGACTTTGACCAGGTGCAGGCTTTAATCTATCAGCGCGCAGGAATCAGTCTGCACGACGGCAAACACGCCATGGTTTATAGCCGCCTTTCACGCCGTTTACGTGAAACCGGCCATCAAAGTTTCAGGGACTATTTGGGCTGGCTGGAGCATCATGACGGTACTGAATGGCAGGAATTCGTCAATGCGCTCACGACCAATCTGACCTCTTTTTTTCGCGAACATCACCATTTTGAGATTTTCAGCGAACACCTGAAAACACACAAAACTCAGGGAGCTTGGAGCGTATGGTGCAGTGCCGCTTCCACAGGGGAAGAACCCTATTCCATTTTGATGACAGCGGTAGAGGCTCTTGGCCCGAATGCCCATTTGACCCTGACTGCCAGTGACATTGATTCCAAGGTGCTGGCGACGGCTGCGCAAGGCGTTTACCGGCGTGAAAACCTCAAGAATGTTTCTGATAACCAGTTGCAGAAATTCTTTCTGAAAGGAAAGGCTGCCAACAGCGGCATGGTCAGGGTCAAACCCGAGTTGCAACGCATGGTGAATTTCATCATCGTCAACCTGATTCGTGACGATTGGCCGTTTCGTGAACCCTTTGATGTGGTGTTTTGCCGCAACGTGATGATTTATTTTGACGCACCCACCCAACGCAAAGTGCTGGAGCGTATTCACCGCGTGATGGCGCCCGGCGGTTTGCTCTTTGTTGGGCATGCAGAAAACTTCAGTGAGTCACGAGACTTATTTATATTGAAGGGAAAGACCGTGTATGAGCGACGCTAAAACTGGCAGCGCCCGCGTGTCAAGAGTTGACCATTTGAAATCCTTGCCGCGCAGTCCTGGCGAGGCCTCCTTCTTTTACAGTGACCATCACTTTCAGTACGATGCGGTCAAGGTGCTGCCTGGCGAATACTTTGTGTCGAACGAAGAGATCATGATCATGACGGTGCTGGGCTCATGCATTTCAGCCTGTATCTGGGATGGCCGTGCCAGGGCAGGTGGCATGAACCATTTCATGCTGCCTGACGGTGAGGGTGGTGACGGTGGCGGACGGTATGGTTCGTATGCCATGGAACTCTTGATCAACCAGATGCTCAAGATGGGCGCACGCCGGGAGACCATGCAAGCCAAGATATTTGGGGGAGCCCAAGTCATGGCGGGGTTTACTTCCATGAATGTAGGCGAGCGCAACACCAAATTTGTGTTGGACTACCTGGCCACCGAGCGCATTCCGGTGGTGTCTCAGGATGTGCTCGATATTCATCCCAGAAAAGTGTGTTTTTTCCCGGTTTCCGGCAAGGCGCTGGTGAAGCGGCTGGCGCATTCACATCCGGAAACCCTGGCGGTTGAAGAGCGCAAAGGCAATGCAGCCTCGGTCGCCAAGTCGACTGCGGGTGGTTCTATCGATTTGTTTTGAGGGTTGAGTTTTGAAGAAAATTAGAGTGGTTGTTGTCGACGACTCTGCCCTGGTCAGAAGCCTGTTGGCAGACATCATCAATCGTCAGGTGGACATGGAATGTGTGGGCGCAGCCAATGATCCTTTGGTGGCACGGGAAATGATCCGCGAGCTGAACCCGGATGTGATCACCCTGGACATTGAAATGCCCCGCATGGATGGGATAGATTTTCTGGGTCGCCTGATGCGTCTTCGGCCGATGCCGGTGGTGATGATTTCTACCCTGACTGCACGCGGCGCGGAGGTCACCATGAAGGCGCTTGAACTCGGTGCGGTGGACTTTGTTTCCAAACCGCGCATCGGGGTGGCAGATGGTTTGAGTGAGTTGTCCAGCCAGATTGTTGAAAAAATCCGCATTGCTTCAATGGCACACATCAGTCGCCGCGTGGCGGTGGCTGACAAAGGCGTCATGGTGGGTGGGCAGGTTGCTGCGGCGCGTCCTGCCATGACCCTGGTGGGGCGCGTGTCGACTGAAAAACTGGTATTTATCGGGGCATCTACGGGTGGTACTGAGGCCATCAAGGAAGTGTTGACGCCTCTGCCGGCGGATTTTCCGGCCATTGTCATCACCCAGCACATGCCCCCCGGTTTCACCACCAGCTTTGCGGCGCGGTTGGACAGCTTGTGCAACATTGCCGTGCGTGAAGCCATCAATGGTGAACGCCTGCTGCCAGGGCATGCCTATCTGGCACCTGGTGGCAAGCAGTTCCGCGTTGACCGCAGTGGCGCCAACTATGTGGCGGTGGTGGAAGACGGCGAGCCGGTGAACCGGCACAAGCCATCGGTCGAAGTCCTGTTCCGATCCGGGGCCAAAGTGGCCGGGCGCAACGCCTTTGCCATCATGCTGACCGGTATGGGCAACGACGGGGCCAAAGCCATGCGTGAAATGAAAGACGCGGGTAGCTACAACTTTGTCCAGGACGAGGCTTCTTGTGTGGTGTTTGGCATGCCCAAAGAAGCCATCGCGCACGGAGCCGCCGACGAAGTCCTTCCTCTGAAAGACATCGCCGCTGCGTTGATGACCAAACTCAACGGCCTGTCTGACCGCTTCCGGGTTTAAAGCCAAAAGCCTGACGGCTTCTTCTATGTAATCAAACCAGCAGCGTGCCCGGACACTCCAGGTAGCCACGGATTTGCTGGATGAATTCAGCCGCGTTCATGCCGTCCACCACCCGGTGGTCAAACGAGCTTGACAGGTTCATCATCTTGCGTGCCACCACCTGACCGTTTTTCATCATCGGGCGTTCTACCATGCGGTTCGTGCCCACAATGGCCACCTCGGGATGGTTGATGACCGGGGTGCTGACGATGCCGCCCAAGGCCCCCAGGCTGGTCAGGGTGATGGTTGATCCGCTTAACTCGTCACGTGCCGCCTTGGCACCGCGTGCCGCTTCACTGACGCGCAGCACCGCAGCGGCGCTGGCCCATAAGTCCAGGGATTCTGCATGGCGGATCACGGGCACCATCAAACCACCAGCGGTTTGTGTGGCCAACCCCAGGTGCACGGCGGCAAAGCGGGTCAGCTGGTTGGCTTCGTCGTCAAACCGGGCATTCACTTCAGGATGATCCCGCACTGCCAAAACGATGGCACGCATCAAAAAGGGCAACAGGGTCAAGCGGCCACGGGTTGCTGCAAATTGCGCGTTCAGACGCGCGCGCAGTTCCTCCAGTTCGGTCACATCGATTTCTTCCACGTAGGTGAAGTGCGGAATGTGACGCTTGGCCTCCTGCATTTTTTGCGCGATTTTTCGTCGCAGCCCGATCACCGGAATCACTTCTTCAGCAGACTGTTGCGCATAGCGCTGGTCGGGGGTCGCAGCTTCACGGTTGGCGAGCTGGTCTGCGTTGCTGGTTGCGCCATACCGTTCCAGATCGGCCAGTGTGATACGTCCGGCCGGACCTGTGGCGCTGACCAGATTCAAGTCCACGCCCAATTCCCAGGCTCTGCGACGCACGGCAGGGGCAGCAATGGGGTGATGGTGCTCAGACAGAGCCGACATTTTTACCGTTGCTGTGGTTTGTGGACTGCGGGTTGCCTTTGACGGTAGGGCGGGTGCAGGCGCTGCTACCGCTTTAGTTGCTACCGCTTTAGTTACTTCTTCTTTTATTGCTTCATCTTTTATAGCTGCTTGCGCTTTATCTACAAGGGCTAGAGCATCATTTGATACTTCAATATGGATGATTTCTGTGCCCACAGCAACTACTTCTCCGACCGCGGCGTTGAGCGACACCACGGTGCCGGCCACATGCGACGGGATTTCAACCGTGGCCTTGTCGGTCATCACGTCGGCCAGAATCTGGTCTTCTGCCACCACGTCTCCGACCTTGATGTGCCAGGCGACCAATTCGACCTCAGCAATGCCTTCGCCAATGTCGGGCATCTTGATTGTTTGAATGGCCATGGTTCAAGCCTCCAATACACGTTGCAGAGCCGCCGCTACCCGTGCTGGCCCCGGAAAATACGACCACTCTTGTGCATGCGGGTAAGGCGTGTCCCAGCCGGTTACCCGCTCAATGGGCGCTTGCAGGTGGTAAAAACAATGCTCTTGCATCAAGCTCAACAATTCAGCGCCCAACCCGTTGGTGCGGGTGGCTTCATGCACGATGACACAGCGCCCGGTTTTCTTCACTGAAGCCACCAGGGTGTCCAAGTCCAGCGGCCACAGGCTGCGCAGGTCGATGATTTCAGCGTCCACATCACTCTCTTGCACGGCGGCCTCGGCCACATGCACCATGGTGCCGTAGGCGATCACCGTAACGGCACTTCCGGCTCGGGTGATGCGCGCACTGTCCAGCGGCACGGTGTAATAACCCTCAGGCACTTCGCCCAGTGGGTGTTTGCTCCAAGGCACTACCGGGCGCTCATGGTGGCCGTCAAACGGGCCGTTGTACAGGCGCTTGGGCTCCAGAAAAATCACCGGGTCGTCGTTTTCTATGGATGCGATCAGCAGGCCTTTGGCATCAAAAGGGTTGGACGGCATCACGGTGCGCAAGCCACACACCTGGGTGAACATGGCCTCGGGGCTTTGACTGTGCGTCTGGCCGCCGTAGATGCCGCCGCCACAGGGCATGCGGATCGTCAGTGGGCAGGTGAAGTCGCCGGCGGAGCGGTAGCGCAGGCGTGCGGCTTCTGACACGATTTGGTCGGTAGCCGGATAAACGTAGTCGGCAAACTGAATCTCAATCACCGGCCGCAAGCCATAGGCTCCCATGCCCACCGCCGAGCCAACAATGCCGCCCTCGGAGATGGGGGCATCAAACACGCGCTGGTTGCCGTATTTGGCCTGCAGCCCTTCGGTGCAGCGGAATACGCCGCCAAAGTAACCTACGTCTTGCCCATACACCACCACATTGGGGTCGCGGGCAAGCATCACATCCATGGCGGAGCGCAGCGCCTGAATCATGGTCATGGGGCTGGTGTTCATGGTTTTGGTGTCGTTCATGATCAGGCTCCCATCTCTTGGCGTTGGCGCATCAGATGCGCGGGCATGACTTTGAACACATCTTCAAACATGCTGCTCACGTCCTGAGCATGGGCATCGGCCAACGTACCGTATTGCTCAGCCTCTTTTTGCGCGGCAGCCACTTCGGCTTCTACCGCTTTCTTGGTGGCTTCGTGTTCGGCCTCTGACCAGGCTCCAATCACCATCAAATGCTTTTTCAGGCGCGCAATCGGGTCACCCAGCGGGAAACGTGCAGCGTCGTTGGACGGGCGGTATTTACTGGGGTCGTCACTGGTGGAGTGCGGCCCGGCGCGGTAGGTGACCCATTCAATCAGGGTCGGACCAAAGCTGCTGCGCGCCCGCTCCAAGGCCCACTTGGAGGCCGCATAGACGGCCAGAAAGTCGTTGCCATCCACCCGCAAAGAAGCAATGCCGCAGCCCGCACCACGTGCAGCAAAGGTCGTGCCTTCGCCACCTGCAATGGCCTGAAAAGTCGAAATAGCCCACTGGTTGTTGACCACGTTGATGATCACCGGCGCGCGGTAAACATGGGCAAAGGTCAGCGCTGTGTGAAAGTCGGCCTCGGCCGTAGCCCCGTCGCCAATCCAGGCGCTGGCCACCTTGTCGTCGCCCTTGATGGCGCTGGCCATGGCCCAGCCCACGCCCTGAATCACTTGCGTGGCCAGGTTGCCAGAGATGGAAAAGAAGCCTTGTTTTTTGCTCGAGTACATCACCGGCAGTTGCCGCCCTTTCATCGGGTCGCGCTCGTTGCTGTAGAGCTGGCAGATCATGTCCACCATGTGGTTGTCTTCACGGGTCAGCAACAAGCCCTGCTGGCGGTAGGTGGGAAAGCACATGTCGCCTTCGCCAATGGCCAGGGCATGGGCGCAGGCAATGGCTTCTTCGCCCAGACATTGCATGTAAAACGACATTTTTTTCTGCCGTTGGGCAATTTGCATACGGGCATCAAAGGCGCGGGTGAGCAGCATGGCACGCATGCCCCGCTTGAGCAGGGTCACATCCATCTGTGGCGCCCACGGCCCCACTGCCTGGCCGTTGTCATCGAGCACACGAATCAGCGCAAAGGCCAGGTCATTGGTCTGCGCGGCGGCAATGTCCACGGGCGGGCGGCGCTTGGCTCCGGCAGCGGAAAGGGGCAGGTAAGAAAAATCCGTGTCGTGGCCTGGACGCCCGGTGGGCTCAGGCACGTGCAGGTGCAGAGGTTTGCGCTGTGGCATGGTGAAGGTCTCCTTGCAGACTTGTGGCCTGATTCAGAATACGTTGAACAGAGCCCGAAGTGCATTGGGTAAAGCACCTAGGCCATGGTGTGCTGCCGCTGCTACAGGATCACTGCGCGCATGGGCTAGCAACGCGGAGCATATCGCATTTATTGGTGATATGGCACGCGTGTGCAGGCTGCAAACTGTGCTGCAGTTTGCAGAGAAGCCCTGAAATGCAGTCGGAATTTGTTCGCCGATATGCTCCAATTTTTAACCAAGGAGTCCACTGATGCTTGATCAGAATCAGACCTTAGACTTTGATGCCCTGTTACCAGGTGAATCAACCAAGGCGGGGGCCAGTCGGCGTACTGCACTGAAAGTGGCCTTGGGGGTGGGTTATGCGGCCACAGCCATGCCGATCATGGCGCAAACGGCTATCAAAACATCGGTTGAAGGCTTGACCAGTGGCGAAGCTATTTACGATGTGGAGGGGTTTTCTGTGCCATTTTTCTTTGCAGCCCCAGAAGGCAAAAGCAATCTGCCTGTGATCCTGGTCATTCAAGAAATCTTTGGTGTGCATGAATACATTGCCGACACCTGCCGTCGATTTGCCAAGGCGGGGTATCTGGCCATTGCCCCGGAGTTGTACGCGCGCCAGGGCGATCCGGCCAAATACACAGAGATGGCAAAACTCATGACAGAGGTGGTTTCAAAAGTGCCTGATGCTCAGGTGATGAAAGACCTGGACGGTGCTGTGGCGTGGGCTGGTGCCCATGGTGGAAACCTTAAAAAAGTGGGCATCACCGGGTTTTGCTGGGGTGGCCGCATCACCTGGCTTTACGCCGAGCAAAGCCAGCACATCAAGGCTGCTGTGGCCTGGTATGGTCGCTTGGTGGGTGTCGCTTCCGCGCTGACACCCAAACACCCGCTGGAATTGGCCGCCGAGCTGAAAGCGCCGGTGTTGGGGCTTTATGGTGGCGAAGACCGGGGCATTCCCCTGCCGACCATCAACCAGATGAAAGAAGCACTGGCAATGGCTGGAGCCAAAGGCAATGCGGCTGCCAAAGCATCCGAGTTTGTGGTGTACCGGGACGCACCGCACGCGTTTCATGCCGATTACCGCCCCAGCTACCGCAAGGAAGCCGCTGCAGATGGATTTGCGCGTGCGCTGGCTTGGTTCAAGGCACATGACGTTGCCTGACACGAAAGCCAAAGCAAGGCGAAAGGCTGTTTGTTTTACCCCTGGGCGCAGGGGCGGTTCGGGTCGCTGCACCAGTCACTCCAGCTCCCGGCGTACAGCGCCGTGCGCCCCAAACCGGCTACCTCCATGGCAATGATGTTGGGCACGGCGCTGACACCGCTGCCGCAGTGGTGCACCACGCTGGCCGGGTCGCGCCCCGCCAGCAAGGCCTCAAATTCGGCGCGCAACTGCGCCGCAGGTTTGAAGCAGCCGTTGGCAGCAAAATTATCGGTAAAAGGCCGGTTCAACGCGCCCGGAATGTGCCCGGCCACCGGGTCGAGCGGCTCCACCTCGCCCCGAAAGCGCGCCGCGCCCCGTGCATCCAGAATCGTCTGGTTGGCATGCGCCAGATTTGTTGCTACTGTTTTTGTATCTACTAGCCCAGCATTAGCAAGGGCTAGAGGGTAATTTTGTGCTTGAAGCGTGGGTGACGTACCGGCTTCTGTTTCTCCACCCGCCGCCTGCCAGGCCTGCAGCCCGCCATCGAGCACCGCCACGGCTTCATGCCCGACCCATTTCAGCATCCACCACAGCCGGCCACAGTAATTAGCCCCCTGGCGGTCATACACCACCACCTGCATGTCGGGGCGCACACCTACATGGCCCAGCCAGGCGGCAAAGGCTTCGCGCCCGGGCAGAGGGTGTCGCCCCCCGCTGGCGGCATCGGGCGCACCCGTGGCGCTCAAATGGCGGTCCAGATCAGCGCGCAGTGCACCAGGGATGTGCCCGGATTGGTATTGCGCGTCACCCGCCGTGGGCTGCATCAGCTCGAAGCTGCAGTCAAACACCAGCAGCGGCTGCCGGGATGCCATCAGGGTGTGCAATTGGGGCGCAGAAATCAGCGTGGCGTACATGGGGTTTCCTTCTCAAAAGGGGGCAAAAATCAGGCCACTCAAGCTCGGTTCAATGGTCTTCTGCCGGGGTGTTGGGCAGCACCTTGGTGCGCAGCACCGTGGCGGCCATGCCGCTTGCCACAATCAGTGCCATGCCAGCCCAGCCGATCAGCGGAATCTGGTCTTCAAACAGCAGCAAACTGTACCCGCTAGCAAACACAATGCCGGCGTATTGCAGGTTGGCCACCAGCAGGGTGGGGCCACGGCTGTAGGCGCGGGTCATGCTCCACTGCCCCAGGGTGGCCAGCACGCCGATCGGTATCAGCCACGCGGCGGCCTGCCAGCTCACACTCTGCCAGGGGGTGAAGCCATCCCAGCTCACGGCCAGCAGCCCGGCCAGCGTGGTGCCGACCGAAAAATAAAACACCGTGCGTCCTTCAGGTTCCCCCGCCTTGCCCAGCGCTGTCACCTGCAGGTAGGCCATGGCCGCGCCCAGCCCCGAGAGCAGCCCCACCAGACCGGCAAACAGCTGGTTTTGATCCAGCGTCGGGCGCAGCATCATCACCACACCGGCAAAACCCGCCAGCACTGTGGCCATCAGTGCGCCTTGACCGGTGCTTTTGCCGTAGAGCATGGCTCCGCCCACCACAAAGGCGGCCACCCACACGCCGCTCATGTAGTTCAGCGTCATGGCGGTGGCCAGTGGCAAATGGGCAATGGCGTAAAACCAGGTGGCCAGAGAAAACACCCCAATGGCGGCGCGCCAGGCGTGCATCCACGGCACCGGCGTGGCCAGCGGCGTGCCACGGGCGCGCAGCACCAGCGCCATGAACACCACGCTCACCACGCCCCGGTAAAACACCAGTTCGGGCAAGCCAAAGCTGGCAGAGGCCAGCTTGATGCCTACCGCCATGCTGGCAAAGAAGAACGAGGCCAACACCATCCAGAGGGCTTGCATGGGCTTAGTCTTTTAACGTGAAAGAACGACGACAGTCGTCAGCAATTGCTTTTTGTAGGGCCGACTTCAGTCGGCCATGGCGGGTTGAAACCTGCCCTACTTAGGGCTGCACATGTTTCATGCTTCGGGATGTCAATGTTGAACATAAGCGCTATATAAAATGGCCTCTAGCCCTTTATTAATATGAGTAAGCAGCTATAAAAAACATAGTATTTTACAGACCTCTTGACCCCATCTGCCGACGATACCAGGCGTGAAAATGCTGCATGCCGTCTTCCATCGGGCTCTGGTAGGGACCCACCTGGTTGTCGCCACGAGCCAGCAAAGCCTTGCGCCCTGCGTCCATGCGTTCGCCTATTTCGTCGTCTTCCATACAGGTTTCCATGTAGGCGGCCTGTTGGGCTTGAATGAACTCAGGCTCAAATGCGGCTATCTCTTGCGGGTAGAAAAACGCTACCTGGTTGAGCGTTTTGCTGGGGCTGATCGGGTGCAGGGTGGACACGGTCAGCACATGTGGATACCACTCGACCATGAGGTGCGGGTAATAGGTGAGCCATACCGCGCCGCGCTCGGGCTGCACGCCGCCCCGGTAGGCCAGCAGGGCATCAACCCAGCGCTGGTAAACGGCAGAGCCGGGCTGACCAAAAGCTTTGGACACCCCCACGGTTTGCACCGAAAACTGCTCGCCAAATTGCCAGCGCAAATCATCACAGGTGACAAAGTGGCCCAGCCCTGGGTGGAATGGCCCCACGTGGTAGTCCTCCAGGTAGACCTCAATGAAGGTCTTCCAGTTGTAGTTGCATTCGTGCAGCTCCACCTTGCCCGGCACATAGCCAGAAAAGTCCAGCGCCGCACGTTCCTGCATGCCAGCCAGGTCTGCCGCCACATCGCAGCCATTGTCTTCAAACAGCAGGCCGTTCCATTCGTGCAACGGGTAGTTGGACAAGTGCAGGCAGGGGTCGTGGTCAAAATGGGGCGCACCGATGAGCTGGCCTGCTGGCACCTGGCCAGCGGCATCACCCGCGCTGTAGGTCCAGCGGTGGATCGGGCACACCAGCTGGCCGCCGCAGGCAGCCAAGTTGCCCCGTCCCTTGAGCATCAGAGCCTGGCGGTGGCGGCACACATTGGAGATCAGTTCAATGCCGTTGGGGGTGCGCAACAGCGCGCGGCCCTCGCCCTCCTGCGCCAGGGTGGCGTAGTCGCCCACGTTGGGCACGCTGGCGGCATGGCCCACATAGCGTGGTCTATTCTGGAACAGGGTTTGCAATTCGCGCTGAAACAGCGCGTCATCAAAATAGGCGCTGACAGGCAGTTGTCCGGTGCTGGACGTGGGCTGGGCTGATGCCTGGGAATGGGGCAAGTTGTCAGCGGTTTCGCAACGGGTAAGGGGGTGTGTTTTGCACAATGTTTGCACAACTCGGTCTTTCTAAGAAACAAAAACCCCTCGGGGAGGGGCTTGAAGGGCAGCTACCTTGAGAGCTGTCAGGCTCGAATTGTAAGGCTTGCCACTCGGGTCAGATTCAACGGGTGGTGTGCGAGATGTTGGGTTGAGGGTGACACCACAGTGCTTGCCCCATCGTCACTGTGGTTGATGAATCAGCCAGGCGATGCGCTTTGCTACGTGTCCCCCGCCCGCTGCGCGGTCTCCTCCTTGACCTCCGCAAAGCGCATCACCCGACTGATTCGATGCAGTGGTGGGTTGGCTGGCAGGGGAAATTCATGGACGGCCTGGTCTGCTTATGATGCCAATCCAGGTGAATCGTATTTGCAATACCGACTTCACCCGTAATCGCTTAGGCGTGGTGATTGGGGCATGCGACCGGGCTTTGGGGGCAAAGGCGCGCGTAGGCTGTCGGTAGCGAACTGTTCTTTACCTTTCGCGCGTGTTTTGCCCCCAAAACCGCATGCGCATGACCCAGTCGCCGCGCCGGGTTCAGAATGAACCAGGATGCGGCTTCATTTTGAATCGCACCTTGGCCCAGCAGCGCCTCTGGTGCAGCGCCTAAAATCACGGCTTTGATTCAGGGAAACCCCGCAACCTATGGCTACAGCCTCCAAACACAGTTCAGCGCCCGCCAGTTTCGAGGCGGCCCTGCAGGAACTGGAACAACTGGTGGCCAGACTAGAGTCTGGTGAACTGCCGCTGGCGCAACTGCTCACCCAATATCAGCGTGGCGCCGAGTTGCTGACGTTTTGCCGTGACCGCCTGGAAGCGGTTGAAAACCAGGTCAAGGTGCTAGACGGCACCACCTTTAAAACATGGACACCCGAGTGAGCGCTCTCCCCACACTGGATTTGCAAACCTGGATCACCCGCCAGCTTGAGCGGGTTGAGCACGCGCTTGACCTTTGGGTCAGCGTCGATGCCTGTGCCGATGCCCCCCACCATGCCCCTGCCGCGCTGATGGCCGCCATGCGTTACGCCGTGCTGGATGGTGGCAAACGGCTGCGCCCGTTGTTGGTGCTGGCGGCCTTTGAAGCGGTTCAAAGTGGTCTGACAGAAGATTATTTGCCGATTGAAGAGGGAGTTGACGAGTTAGCCCGGCGGGGTGTGGCTGGCTCCACGACTGCCAACATACAGCCGGGTGAGGCGGCGCTGCGTGCGGCCTGCGCGGTGGAATTGATCCACGCCTATTCCCTGGTGCATGACGACATGCCCTGCATGGACAACGACGTGCTGCGCCGGGGCAAACCCACGGTGCATGTGCAATTTGGCCAGGCCAGTGCCTTGCTGGCGGGCGATGCCCTGCAAGCACTGGCGTTCGAACTGCTCACGCCAGAGGGCTCGGCGATGCAACCCGGTCAACAGGCTCGCTTGTGCCGCCTGCTTTCACGCGCCGCAGGTTGCGCCGGCATGGCTGGTGGGCAAGCCATTGACCTAGCTAGTGTCGGCCTGACCCTGACGCAAGACCAGTTGCAGGAAATGCACCGCCTGAAAACCGGTGCCTTGTTGCAGGCCAGTGTGCTGATGGGCGCGGCTTGCGCCGAAGCCACCGTAAATGCCCTGGCTGGCTTGCAGGCTTTTGGGGCGGCCATTGGCCTGGCGTTCCAGGTGGTGGACGACATTCTGGATGTGGTGGCCGACTCCAGCACGCTTGGTAAAACGGCGGGCAAGGATGCCGACCATGACAAACCCACTTACGTTTCCCTGATGGGGCTGGAGGGCGCACGGGCCTACGCCCAATCGTTGCACTGCCAGGCGCTGCAGGCGCTGGAAAGTACCGGCTTGGCCGATACCCGTGTGCTGCATGGCCTGGCCGACCTGGTGGTGCAACGCTCACATTAGGCGGTGGCTATAAAACTTATATGGAAAAAATGGCTCTAGCCCTTACAAATAAAGAGCAAACAGCTATTAAAAACAAAGCATATGCTGATGACTAACCCGTACGCCCTGTTGCAAACCATCCAGTCCCCGGCGGACTTGCGGCATCTGCCACGCGAGCAACTGGGCCATCTGGCCACCGAGCTGCGTGCTTACCTGTTGGAAAGCGTGGCCAAGACTGGCGGGCACTTAAGTTCCAACCTGGGCACGGTCGAACTCACTGTGGCGCTGCATTACGTGTTCAACACGCCGCACGACCGGGTGGTGTGGGACGTGGGCCACCAAACCTACCCGCACAAAATTTTGACCGGCCGGCGTGACCGCATGGCCACATTGCGCCAGTGGGGCGGCTTGAGCGGCTTTCCCCGGCGTGACGAGAGCGAATTTGATGCCTTTGGCACAGCCCACTCCAGCACCTCCATTTCTGCTGCGCTGGGCATGGCACTGGCTGCCAAAATCAAAGGCGAAGAGCGCCACGCCATCGCGGTGATTGGCGATGGCGCCATGACGGCCGGCATGGCCTTTGAGGCCTTGAACAATGCCGGGGTTATGGACTGCAATTTGCTGGTGATTCTGAACGACAACGACATGTCCATCAGCCCACCGGTGGGCGCGCTCAATCGGCATTTGGCCAAGTTGCTCAGCGGGCAGTTTTATGCCGCTGCTAAAAATGCCAGCAAAACCGTGCTCAAAGGTGCGCCCCCGCTGTGGGAACTGGCCAAGCGCTTTGAAGAATCCGCCAAAGGCATGGTCAAGCCGATCACGCTGTTTGAAAAATTTGGCTTCAACTACGTGGGTCCCATCGATGGCCACGACGTGGACACGCTGGTGAGCGTGCTGGAGAACATCAAGCACCTCAAAGGCCCTCAGTTTTTGCATGTGGTCACCAAAAAAGGTCAGGGCTACAAACTCGCTGAGGTAGACCCGATTGCTTACCACGGCCCGGGCAAGTTTGACCCAGCGGTAGGCCTGCAAAAATCCAGCACACAGGCCAGGCCTACGTTTACCCAGGTGTTTGGCGACTGGCTGTGCGACATGGCTGCGGCTGACGACCGCCTGGTGGCCATCACCCCGGCCATGCGCGAAGGCTCCGGCATGGTGGCGTTCCATCAACGTTTTCCGGAACGCTATTTTGACGTGGGCATTGCCGAGCAGCACGCCGTAACCTTTGCTGCCGGTCTGGCCTGCGAAGGCCTGAAACCGGTAGTGGCGATTTATTCCACCTTTTTGCAGCGTGCTTATGACCAGTTGATTCACGACGTGGCCATCCAGAACCTGCCGGTGGTATTTGCGCTGGACCGCGCCGGGCTGGTGGGGGCCGATGGTGCCACCCATGCCGGTGCCTACGACATCCCCTATTTGCGCTGCATTCCCAACATCAGCGTGGCTTGCCCGGCCGATGAAAACGAATGCCGTCTGCTGCTGTCCACCGCCTACGCGCAAAACCACCCGGTGGCGGTGCGTTACCCCCGTGGCGCGGGGGCGGGCGTGCCGGTGACTTGCACACTAGACGCGTTGCCGTTTGGCAAGGGCGAGATTCGTCGCAGCGGTGAACGCGTGGCGATTTTGGCCTTTGGCACGCTGCTTTATCCGGCCTTGCAGGCGGCAGAAGCCCTGAATGCCACGGTGGTCAACATGCGCTGGGCCAAGCCGCTGGACGTGGAACTGCTGCTGCAAGTGGCTGCCAGCCATGACGCTTTGGTCACGCTGGAAGAGGGCGCGGTCATGGGGGGCGCGGGCAGTGCCGTGCTGGAAGCACTGGCGGCTGCCGCTGTGCTCAAGCCGGTGTTGCAACTGGGCTTGAGTGATGTCTTTACCGAGCATGGCGACCCTGCCAAATTGCTGGCGCTGCAAGGGCTGGATGCGGTAGGCATTGAAGCTGCGGTACGGCAGCGGTTTTTTGCCGCTGTTTGAAATTTTTTCTCGGTGCTTGTGACTGAAATTTCAGACTCATCATCTGAAGCTTGCAGAAAGCTGAATCCCCCCCGGAATGTCGATTTTTTCAAGGGAAAACCCGGTGTCTCGCTGGTTACTTGCATTCATAGAATGCTGTGTGACTTTCATCAGTCATCACTGCACCTACCCGTGTGGTGAGCTAATTCTTCAACAACAGGAGTAAATCAATGGATCGTCGTTCCGTTATTAAAAACGCTGGTATCGCTGGCGTTTTGGCTGCAGGTGCTGCACCCGTGGTGCATGCCCAGGGCGCCACTATCCGCTGGCGCTTGGCTTCAAGCTTTCCCAAAGCCCTTGACACCATTTATGGTGCAGCCGAAGTGTTTGCAAAAAAAGTGGGTGAAATGTCCGGTGGCAAGTTCACCATCTCGGTACATGCCGGTGGTGAACTGGTGCCTGCGATGGGCGTGCTCGACGGTTCATCCAACGGTACCGTCGAAATGGCGCACACCGCGCCGTATTACTTCTTTGGCAAAGACCCCACTTACGCGCTCGATTGCGCCATCCCATTCGGTCTGAACAGCCGCCAAATGACTGCCTGGATGTACCAAGGCAACGGCATGAAGCTGCTGCGCGAGTTTTACGCCAATGCGGGTGTCGTCAACTTCCCCATGGGCAACACCGGTGCGCAAATGGGCGGCTGGTACCGTAAGGAAATCAAGTCGGTAGAAGACCTTAAAGGCCTGAAGTTCCGCGTGGGCGGCTTTGGTGGCAAGGTGTTGTCCAAGTTGGGCACCATACCGCAAAATATTCCAGGTGGTGAAATTTATACCTCGCTGGAAAAAGGCACGATTGACGCCGCCGAGTGGGTAGGTCCCTATGACGACCTGAAACTGGGTTTCAACAAAGTGGCACCGCATTACTACTACCCAGGTTGGTGGGAGGGCGGTCCCCAGTTGTCCCTGTATGTCAACAAAAAGGCGTACGACGGCCTGTCGTCCGAATACAAAGCCATTGTGGAAGCTGCTGCTGCTTACGCCCACACCGACATGCAAGCCAAGTACGACATCAAAAACCCAGGTGCCCTGAAGACCCTGGTGGGTCAAGGTGTCAAGCTGCACCCGTTCCCGAAGGACGTGATGGCCGCTGCGTTCAAGTCCGCACAAGAGGTGTACGCCGAGCTCAGCGCCAGCAACCCGGCCTGGAAGAAAATCTACGCTGACTATTCTGCTTATCGTGCTGAAGCCAACCTGTGGTTCCGCTTCACCGAAGCGCGTTTTGACAGCTTCATGCAGTCGCAAAAGCTGTAAGCAGGATGCGCCGAAAGGCGCACCCATAAAAAAGGGCCTCTCGGCCCTTTTTTTATGGGTGTCAAAACCGCTTGGTTTATTGCGACTTGCCTTTGTTCATGTCATCAAGCAAGGCTTTCATGGCATCGTCTTCGGACGGTTCGTTACCCGCGGGTGATGCTGCATCGGCAGGCACTGTGCCATCGGTTGGTGCAAAAGCATCTTCTTCAGCCGGGTCGGCAAAGGGATCGGGCTCACCTTCTTCGGTTGACATCTGCATCTGCTCCATGATCTGGTCGGCGCTCAGGCTTTCCACTTTCTCAATACCTCCTGTCACCAGGTTCGGGAACATCATCACCGAAACCAGCATGGTCAGTTGCAGGCAGATGAAGACTACAGAACCCTTGTAAATTTCGGTGGTCTTGACAGCCGCAATGGTTTTGCCCGTCACACGGTCTTTGTAATCAAACTTGGCGGCCACGCTGCGCAGGTAAAACAGCGCAAAACCAAACGGCGGCGTCAGGAACGAAGTTTGCAGGTTCATGGCAATGATCACGCCAAACCAGATCATCGCCTGGTCTGTGGTCATGCCGGGGATCAAGCCAGGCAGAATTTTTTCGGCCACTGGAGCGAGTAACGGGATGACGATGAAGGCGATCTCGAAGAAGTCGATGAACATGCCCAAGAAGAACACCAGCAAATTCACCACAATCAAAAAGCCCCAGGCGCCGCCGGGCATTTTGTTAAACAAATGCTCAACCCAGATGTGACCGTCTGCTGCGTTAAAGGTGAAGCTGAAGACGGTCGAACCGATCAAAATGAACAGCACAAAGCTGGCCAGCTTGGCGGTGTTTTCCAGCGCCTGCGTCAGAATCGTCATCTTCAGGCGACCCTTGCCCCTGGCCAGAATCAGCGCGCCCATCGCTCCCATGGCACCACCTTCAGTGGGGGTGGCCACGCCCAAAAAGATGGTGCCCAGCACCAGAAAGATCAGAATCAGCGGCGGCATCAGCACAAACGTGACCTGCTCGGCCAGGCGCGACAGCAAACCCATTCTGGTGACCCGGTTGACGATCGACAGCACCAGGCCGGTGATGGATGCCAGGGTCATCGACAGGATGACGATTTCATCCTTGGGCGACTTGGTGGCGCGCTCAAGCCATTTCGTCATCAGGCCATCATGTACCTGCGCCCAGCTGTAACCCACGGCAATACAGATGAGCAGCAAGACCAACAGCGAACGGTGGCCGGAGCGGCCGTTGTCTTCCTTGAACAACAGCGCCTCTGGCGGCAAGGCGGGAGCCATTTTGGGCTTGAAGATAGCGACCAAAATGACAAAACTCAGATAAAGCGCCACCGTCAGCAAACCCGGAACCAGTGCGCCTGAATACATGTCACCCACAGAGCGGCCTAATTGGTCGGCCAGCACGATCAGAACCAGCGAAGGTGGAATAGCTTGCGCCAGCGTGCCCGACGCGGTAATCGCCCCGGTGGCCAGCGTGCGGCTGTAGCCGTAGCGCAGCATCACCGGCAGCGAGATCAAACCCATCGAGATCACTGCAGCGGCCACAACACCGGTCGTGGCTGCCAGCAGTGCGCCGACAAGAATCACCGCCACCGCCACGCCGCCGCGCACCGGGCCAAATACCTGGCCGACGGTCTCCAGCAGGTCTTCGGCCATGCCACTTCGCTCCAGAATAATCCCCATGAAAGTAAAGAAGGGAATGGCCAGCAGCGTGTCGTTTTGCATGATGCCAAAAACCCGCAGAGGCAGCGCCTGGAACATGGATGAAGGGAAGATGCCTGCCTCAATACCAATAAAGCCCAACCCCAGGCCGGTGGCCGCAAGGCCAAAGGCCACCGGAAAGCCGGTGAGCAAAATCGCGAACAGCGCGATGAACATCAGGGGCACAAATTGCTGTGCCAGAAAAGTGGTTTGCATTTATTTGGCTCCTGCGAGTTCTTTGGCCAACTGCGCTTCAAGCGCTTCGGCATTTTTCTGGTCGTCGGACTTGGCGTCTTCACCGCTGAGCACGTCAGGCCCCACGCCACGCAGGAAAGCCACGCGCTTGATCAACTCAGACATCGACTGCATCAACAGCATTGCAAAGCCAGTTGGTATCAGCAGGTAAACCGGCCAGCGAATCAGTCCGCCAGCGTTTTGCGACATCTCACCGCTTTGATAGGCCTGCAAAAAGAAAGACCAGCCGAGGTTGATGCTGATGCTGCAAAACGGCACCAGCACCAGCACAATGCCAACGATGTCAATCCAGTTGCGGGTATGGGCACTTAACTTGGTGGCAATAAAGTCAATGCGCACGTGCGAGTTGCGCAAAAAGCCGTAACCCGCTCCGAGCAAAAACACCGCAGCAAACAAGTACCACTGGATTTCAAGCAGACCATTGGAGCCAATGTTGAAGATCTTGCGCACCAGTGCATTGCCAGCGCTGATGAGGGTGGTAGCCAGAATCAGCCACATGGTGGATTTACCGATGCCGGTGGTGATCTTGTCGATCAGCCGGGACAGCGAAAGTAGAAAGGTCATGGTGTCTCCATGGTTGTAGAAATGTTGCCTGCATTTGAACCGGGGTAAGGTTCAGCCGGCAGCCGAACGCTTGCAAGTTTAGCCTTAGAGCGTAAGGGCTGGCGGCTGAAGAAAGCCTGACGCGAAGGGCGTGATTTACCTAGGGAAAACCCTGATCGAATGTGAAAAAGAGGGCGTGGTTTGAGCCTGGTTGCGAATAGGTTTTGAGTCGACCAGGGCGGGTTGAACCCCGACCTACGCGGGCAGCACATGCTTCATGTTTCGGGGCATAAACCTCCACCACGGCAGTACCCGGCGCATGGCCAGTACCTCACCACTTTGCACCGGTGTGTAGCCTGCAATGGTGGCTACGGTGTGTTGCCATGGCGGGCTACGCAGCAACTGCATCAGTTGCACGATGCCGGGTTGTGTCAGGGCCGATTTCAGGCACACCAGGTGGTAGCGTTCTTGCGTCAGAGGCACAAAGTCCAGCCCGGCGCTGACGGCGGCGGCTTCAATGCCCAGCGCGGCATCAGATTGCCCGGCGGCCACTGCGTTGGCCACGGCGGCGTGCGAGGGTTCGCCCCGGTTCGTGCCGTTGAGCTGCGCGACGCTCAAGCCGGCCTGAGCCAGCAGGTCGTCCAGCACCACGCGCGTGCCACTGCCCAGGCTGCGGTTGGCAAAGCGCGCCTGGCGTTGGGCCACGTCTTGCAGGCTGTGCAAGCCCAAGGGGTTGCCGCGTGCCACCATCAGGCCCTGGGTGCGTTTGGCAAAACCAATGATCTTGTGCAGACCTGGTTGCAGCAGCGGCTTGTAGGTGCGCTCGGTGCCGGTTTTTTTGCCCATGTCGATCAGGGTATGAAAGCCCGCCATCACGCAGCGGCCTTCGTTCAGGGCGCGGATGGCATCCACACTGCCGGTGAAGCGGATGTCAAGATGCAATTTTTGATCTTCTGCCTTTAACGCGAATTCACGCAGACGCGACAAGGCATCGTCATGGCTGGCGTAAAGCGTGACCACATGCACCGTGTCGTCAAACGCCAGCGCGTAACTGCGCTCCAGCTCGGCGCGCAAGGCATCGATCTGCGGTGCCAGCCGCGCCTGCGCTTGCCGTTCGGCCCACATCAGCTTGTTGGCAAAGTCGGTGAGTCGGGCTGACTGGCCTTTTTCCCAGACCAGCAGTTCATTGCCGAGTTCTTTTTCCCAACGTTTGAGTTCGCCCCAGACGTGGCGGTAACTGAGGCCCAAGGCGCGCGCGCCGCCCGAGATGGAGCCTTGGCTGCTCACCGCTTGCAGCAAGTCAATCAAGGGGTTGCGTACCGAGGCCGGACTGGCATCGCGCGACAGGGTGTAGTGAAGTTGGAGCCTATGCACAGTGGTTCATATCGTCAGGGTTTAATTCGGTGGCTACGATACCGCATCTTGTTTTGAACACCCGCATGACGACTTTTTCTGACAGTGCCGCCACTGCGCTGAACCTCATCACCTCCCTGGACCCCGGCCTGCTCACCATTGTGGGCCGGTCGCTGTCGGTCAGTGCCAGCGCCAGTGCCATGGCTTGTGCGCTGGGCTTGCTGCTGGGAGCCTGGCTGGGTGTGGCGCGTTTTGCCGGGCGTGCGGCGGTGTTGACGCTGCTTAACACCTTTTTGGCCGTGCCCTCGGTGGTGGTTGGGCTGGTGATTTACCTGCTGTTGTCACGCACCGGACCCTTGGGTTATTTGGGCTGGCTGTTTAGCTTTAAGGCGATGGTGCTGGCGCAGGCCGTCCTGGTGCTGCCGGTGGTCACAGCACTGACGCGTCAAGTGGTGGAAGATGCGCAAACGCTGCATGGCGAGCAACTGCAGTCGCTCGGTGCCAAGCCTGTGCTGCGCAGCCTGTTGTTGGCCTGGGATGAGCGCTATGCGCTGCTGACGGTGATGATTGCCGCTTTTGGCCGGGCGGTCTCTGAAGTGGGCGCGGTGATGATTGTGGGCGGCAACATTGACGGCTTCACCCGTGTCATGACCACGGCCATCGCGCTGGAAACCAGTAAGGGCGATTTGCCGCTGGCGCTGGGCTTGGGGCTGATTTTGCTCAGTGTGGTGTTGCTGCTTAACGCCCTGATTGCACTGGTGCGGCATTGGCGCGAGCGTCAAGAGCTGGGTTGGTTGGCTGTGCCGGTGCTGTCGTTGTGACCACCAAATACCTTTTTCGCGCGGATTTGGCTCCTGCCCAGTCAGATGACTGCGGCCGGTTGAGCCCGTCGTTCTCTACAAACATCAGTGGTATTAACAGGAGCAGCCCCCCCGCATCGAGCATCTTTGACCTGGCTGGGGTGAGCGTGCATTTTGGGTCGCCTGAGCGTGCGGTCCGGGCTTTGTCACAGCTTAGTCTGAGCATTTCGCCGGGCGAGCGGGTGGCGCTGATTGGAGCCAATGGCTGTGGCAAAAGCACACTGCTGCGGCTGTTGCACGGGCTGCTTTTGCCAACATCGGGTCAGTTCAGCAGCGCGCCGGCGCTTGGCCAAGCCATGCTGTTTCAAAAACCGCACCTGATGCGCTGGTCGGTGTTGCGCAACGTGGCGCTAGGTTTGTGGCTGCGTGGTACGCCGTGGGGTCAGGCCAAGCAAGCTGCGCTGCTGGCCTTAAAACGGGTGGGTTTGAGCGAGCTGGCCGGGCGCAATGCGCGCCAGCTCTCGGGCGGCCAGATGCAGCGTGTGGCTATGGCGCGGGCCTGGGCGCTGCAGCCGCAGGTGTTGCTGCTCGATGAGCCCACCGCCAGCCTGGACCCGCATGCCAAGCGCGAGGTTGAGGCCTTGATTGAAGAATTTGCCAAGTCGTCAAGCGCCCCAGCAGACAGGATGGACGCACGCGAGACACCGGTGACGCTGGTATTTGCCAGCCACAACCTGGGCCAGGTCAAGCGCTTGGCCAGCCGGGTGATTTATCTGGAGCAGGGTCGGGTACTGGCAGATTTGCCGGTTGAGGATTTTTTTGGCGGGACGCTGTTGGCCTTGCGCTATCCGGCGGCCCATTTGTTTGTCACTGGAGAGTTAGCATGAAAACTTTGAAATCTTATATGTCATTTAGCCCTCTAGCGCTTATGCAGCGTGCGTTAGTAGCTACATCTTTGGTAGTAACTATGGGAGCCCAGGCAGAGTCCATTGTGGTCGCCTCGACCACCTCCACCGAGCAATCTGGCTTGTTCTCGGTGCTGCTGCCCGAGTTTAAAAAGGCCAGCGGCATGGATGTGAAAGTGGTGGCTCTGGGCACTGGTCAGGCCATCGACATGGGCCGCCGGGGCGACGCAGATGTGCTGTTTGTTCACGACAAGGTGGCCGAAGAAAAAGTGGTGGCCGAAGGCTTTGCGGTCAAGCGTTTTGAAGTCATGTACAACGACTTTGTGGTGGTGGGGCCCGCCAGCGACCCGCTGCAAGTCAAAGGCAGCGACGTGGTTCTGGCGTTGAAAAAGCTCGCCGCTGCCAACGGCCCGTTCATCTCGCGCGGTGACAAAAGCGGCACGCATGCCGCTGAGTTGCGCTTCTGGAAAATGGCCGACCTGAGCGACAAGCAAGGCAGCGGCTACAAATCGTGTGGCTGCGGCATGGGCCCGGCGCTGAACATGGCATCCAGCACGAATGCCTACGCGCTGACCGACCGCGGCACCTGGCTCAACTTCAAGAACCGGGGCGACCTGAAAGTGCTGGTCGAAGGCGACAAGCGCCTCTTCAACCAATACGGCGTGATGCTGATCAACCCGGCCAAACACCCGCATGTGAAGGTGGCAGAGGGCCAGAAGTTCATCGACTGGGTGACCGGCAGCGCAGGCCAGGCGGTGATTGCCAGCTACAAAATTGGGGGCGAACAGTTGTTCTTTCCGAATGCGGTCAAGTGAGCATGACCATGAAATTCCTCTTGAATACGCTGACTTTCTGACCTATTGCACCAATGCAGTGGCGGCACAAAAAGAAGTGCCGCACCTGAAAGTGGTGCAAATCCCGCCACAACTGCAAGTCGGAGCGCGCTACGGCATCACCGTGCGTCAATCGGCATCGCCCGCAGCCCAAACGTTTGCCAAGTCCTTGCTGGCAGCGGATGCACAAGCGGTGTTCAAGCGTTTTGGTTTTGGCCAGCCTTGAGGTCTGCCTGGGTCTGTTCAATGAGCTCAGCTTCAGTAAACACCCTTGATCGCGTCAAAAAACCCTTGCCCTCGGGCGTTTCCAGTGAAAAATCACCGCCGCTGCCGTCGATCACGTCGATGATCAGCTGGGTGTGTTTCCAGTATTGGTATTGCGCTTTGCCAATGTAAAATGGGCAGCCGCCAAGGTCACCCAGATAGACATCACCCGCGCCTATGGTGATCTCGCCCAGCAGGTAGCAATTGGCGGCGCTGTTGTCGCAGCAGCCGCCGGACTGATGGAACATCAGTTCGGGGCCGTGCTTGGCCTTCAAGAACGCCACCAGATCCAGCGCAGCCGGAGTGGCAACGACTTTTTCAACCATCAGAAGAAACCCAGCTTGCTTTCGCTGTAGCTCACCAGCAGGTTCTTGGTTTGCTGGTAGTGGTCAAGCATCATTTTGTGGGTTTCGCGGCCGATGCCGGACTCTTTGTAGCCACCAAACGCGGCGTGGGCGGCGTAGTCGTGGTAGCAGTTGGTCCAGACGCGACCGGCCTTGATGGCGCGGCCCATGCGGTAGGCCACGTTGCCGTTGCGGCTCCATACCCCAGCACCCAAGCCGTACAGCGTGTCGTTGGCCAGCGCCAGGGCGTCAGCTTCGTCCTTGAAGGTGGTTACGGCCAGTACGGGGCCAAAAATTTCTTCCTGGAACACGCGCATTTTGTTGTGACCCTTGAGCAGCGTGGGCTCCACGTAATAGCCACCGGCCAAGTCGCCCGCCAGGTTGGCTTGATGACCACCGGTGAGCACTTGGGCACCTTCTTGTTTGCCAATGTCCAGGTACGACAAGATTTTGGTCAGTTGCACTTGCGAGGCTTGGGCTCCGAGCATGGTCTCAGAGTCCAGCGGATTGCCTTGCTTGATGGCCTTGACGCGTGGCAGCACACGTTCCATGAACTTGTCGTAAATGCTTTCCTGAATCAGCGCGCGGCTCGGGCAGGTGCAGACTTCGCCTTGGTTAAAGGCAAACAGCACCAGGCCTTCGATGGCTTTGTCCAAAAAGCCGTCGTCTTTGTCCATGATGTCGGCAAAGAACACGTTGGGCGATTTGCCGCCGAGTTCCAGCGAGGCTGGAATCAGGTTGTTGGCCGCGGCCTGGGCAATCACGCGGCCGGTGCTGGTGGAGCCAGTGAAGGCGATCTTGGCAATGCGCTTGCTGGTGGCCAGCGGCATGCCGGCTTCACGACCAAAGCCGTTGACGATGTTGAGCACGCCCGGGGGCAGCAGGTCGCCAATGACTTCCAGCAAAATCAGAATGCTCACCGGAGTGGATTCAGCCGGTTTGAGCACCACGCAATTGCCTGCAGCCAGCGCCGGGGCCAGTTTCCAGGCGGCCATCAGAATAGGGAAGTTCCAGGGGATGATTTGCCCCACCACGCCGAGTGGCTCGTGGTAATGATAGGCGACGGTGGTTTCGTTGATGTCGCTGAGTGCGCCTTCTTGGGCGCGGATGCATCCGGCAAAGTAGCGAAAGTGGTCGCTTGACAAAGGAATGTCAGCGGCCAGGGTTTCGCGGATCGGCTTGCCGTTGTCCACGGTTTCGGCGTAGGCCAGCAGTTCCAAGTTGGCATCAATGCGGTCGGCAATTTTTAAGAGGATGTTGGAGCGGTCGGTGACCGATGTTTTGCCCCAGGCATCTGCCGCGGCGTGGGCTGCATCAAGTGCCAGCTCAATGTCTTCGGCACCCGAGCGGGCGGCCCGGGTGTAAACCTTACCGCTGATCGGGCTGATCACGTCAAAGTATTCCCCCTTGAGCGGGGCCACATATTTGCCGCCGATGAAGTTGTCGTATTTGGCCTTGTAGGCGATTTTTGCGCCGGCTTGGCCGGGGGCTGCGTAGATCATGCGTGTCTCCTGAATTTTGTGCAATGAATGGATAAATATTTCCCTTGCGGGCCATGTCATGAGTCAAGATGCGTGCCAACGCTTTGAAATCCGATAGATACGTTGATTTCAAACAACTTTTTCATGCGGGCGCGGATGTCCAAGAGGGGCTCTGGGTGTTGAGCGGTGGAACACCTGTCAAGTTCTGTGACAGTCATGGCACGGGTGCTCTATGCACGGTGTTTCATATCGTCAGGCCATGCGTTCCTGACTACCATTGCACCAACAAAAGAAGCAGGATTGACGCAAAACCGTCCCAGCGTCGTTGCGCCGACTGGCCGTACATGGTGTACTGTCTGCGGCGGCGTGCCTAGCTGAGCCAATTTTGCGTCAGTCCTGAAAAAGCAGATGACCCTGCTGCACAGGAGACACCACGTTGCGCACCCCGCCTACTGCCTCGGCTTTGCGCCAGGCCCGATTGCACTTTCTGGAACACGGCGACTGTCTGCCTGAAGGCATTGATGCAAGTGTGGCTCGCTCGTGGCAGCGCAGCCTGGCCGCCGGGCTGTTGCCGAATGGACCAGCGCGTGACACGGCGCACGCCAGCGCCGCTGAACTGAGCCGCATCATGGCCAGCCAGCATGAGTTGCTGGTGCATTCGCGCCCGGTGATGGAAGTGTTGTTTGAACAGGTGCAAGACAGCCAAAGCATGGTGATTTTGGCTAACGCGCAAGGCATTTTGATGCACACGCTCGGCCGTACTGATTTTTTGCAACGCGCGCAGCAAGTGGCGCTGTCCAACGGGGCATCCTGGCATGAACAACACCGGGGCACCAACGCCATTGGCACCGCGCTGACCGAGCGCAGCCACGTTGAGATTCATGGGGGCGAACATTTCTTTGAGCGCAATGATTTTTTAACCTGCACTGCTGCGCCCATTGTGTCGGCCACCGGTGAACTCATGGGCGTGCTCGACATTTCGGGTGACCATCGCGGCGGGCATCCGCACACCTACGGCTTGGTCAGCATGGCTGCGCGCCTGATTGAAAACCGCCTGATGGATGCCACTTGCCGCCAGCACATCCGGCTGTATCCGCACCCCCAGCGCGAGGGTATTGGCATCGTGGCCGAGGGCATTCTGGCGCTGTCTGGTGACGGCTGGGTGGTGGGGGCCAACCGTGCTGCACTGGTACAACTGGGCCTGACCACGGCTGATCTGGATGCCGTGCCGCTCAAGACTTTGCTTGATGTGTCACTGGATGCGCTGCTGCAGCAGCACAGACGACATCCGGGCCAACCGGTACAGGTGCACCGGCGTGATGGCACGGCCCTGTTCGCGCTGGTGCAGCACGATGCGACCACGCTGGGCAGGCATGGTCGTGTGATGCCGCTGTTGGGGGTTAATCAGCTTGCCGGGCACGTGGATGCTGCAGATGCGCTAGCGCAGCTGGACTCCGGTGACCTGTGCTGGCGCAGCGCCGCCGACAAAGCCAGGCGCGTGGCAGACAAGCCCATAGCGCTGCTGATCCAGGGCGAATCGGGCGTGGGCAAAGAGCTTTTTGCACGGGCTGCGCATGGCAGCGGCCCGCGTCGCGCCAAGCCGTTTGTGGCCATCAACTGCGCAGCCGTGCCAGAGAACCTGATTGAAGCCGAGCTGTTTGGCTACAACCCGGGCGCTTTCACCGGCGCGAGGCGTGAAGGCAACCCCGGGCGGCTGCGTGAAGCCCATGGCGGCACGCTGTTTCTGGATGAAATTGGTGACATGCCACTGCCCCTGCAGGCGCGCCTGCTGCGCGTGCTGCAAGAGCGCGAAGTCAGTCCGCTCGGGGGAGGCCCAGCCGTGGCGGTTGACTTTGCCTTGATGTGCGCCACCCATTGCAAATTGCGTGAAGCCACCGAGCAGGGGCGTTTTCGCAGCGATTTGTATTACCGCATCAACGGCCTGACGGTGCAGTTGCCCGCTTTGCGCGAGCGCACTGACTTTGCCGTGCTGACGCAGCGCCTGCTGAGTGACTTGAACCCGCAGCGCAGCCTGCACGTGGCACCGGAGTTGCTGGCGCGTTTGGGCGCACACACCTGGCCTGGCAACCTGCGTCAATATGCCAATGCCTTGCGCACCGCCAGCGCCATGCTGGAGCCGCATGAGCGGTGTATTGACTGGGCGCATTTGTCGGATGATTTGCTGGAAGACCTGCGCGTGCCGCCAATGCCACCCAAGCACCACCAGACCGCCTCGTTACGCGTGGTGTCTGGTTATGAATCGCCGCAAAGCCTGGCGCAACTTTCGCAAGCAGCCATGCGCCAGGCCCTGCAAAACAGTGGCGGCAACATGTCGCAAGCGGCGCGACACCTGGGTATCAGTCGGCAGACGCTGTACCGAAAGCTGGGTCATTGAGGGATGTCAATAGCTATACAAAGAATAGCTTCTTACGCCCGTTTTACCTGGTCTAGAGGCCAATTTATCTTATATATTTAGCTTGATATACCGATATTGCGCAGCGCCACATACAGCGCCGTGCCTGCCAAAATGCTTAAGAGCGGCTGCCTGCGCCACCTTTGCAGCGCCACCACCGTGGCCACGGCGGCCAGTTCCGCCCACGGCCCAGACGGATTCTCCCGGGCGCTGCCCACCAGGGTGTGGA
>MNXW01000241.1 GCA_001871515.1 Comamonadaceae bacterium CG2_30_57_122 | reverse complement strand
TCGGCTCATTCACCACACCCAAGGCCAGCAACACCTGGTTGACCACGCCCTGATCAGCCAGAATGCCTTTCCAGGCGTAGACGCGCAGCAAAAAAGAGGTCCAGAACGGCAGCATCACCATCATCAACAAGGCCGGACGCGCGCTGGGGCTGGAGCGGGCGATGAAATACGAAAACGGGTAGCCGATCAACAAGCACAACAGCGCCGTGCACAGCGCGTACCACAGCGAGCGCACATAGGCTTCAATGTAGAGCGTCTGGAACAACGCGCCGCCGTCTCCCGCGCGGAAGATGGACCAGTAGTTTTCGTACTTTAGCTTGAGCAAGCCGGTGCTTGAATCCCAGATCGGCTTGAACGGCGAAATGTCGTTGCCCATGTCGACAAAGCTGATGTACAGCAGAATCAAAAAAGGCAGCAGAAAAAACAGCACCAGCCAGGTGTAAGGCACGCCGATCACAAAGCGCTTGCCGGGCATGGGAATGAAAAGAGCCATGAATTAACCCTCAGCCGAAGTGCCAGAAAAGCACCGTGAAATAGAGTGCAAGCCAGAAACACCGCAGAACCGGCTTTGCCGGGCTGCCGGTGTTGCTCCCTTGAGGGGGGTGAGGCCCCGCAGGGCCGAGTCAGGGGTGTACTTCATATCAGTCGCGCAGCACAATGCCGGCGCGGTCATCCCACCAGAAGTACACGTCGTCTTCCCAGGTGATGTCAGACAATTCGTGGCGCGAGGTGTTGGCCTCGGTGATCTTCACCCGGGTGCCGTCGCTGGCTTTGACGATGTAGGTGTTGTACGAGCCAAAGTAGGCAATTTCCTTGACACGCCCGGAGAACAGGTTGTGGTGGACATCAGGGCGTTGTTTGTTGATTTCAATTTTTTCTGGTCGCACCGCAATCGCCGCCGGCATGTGCAGCGCCCCGCTCACGCCATGGCCTACCTGCACCTCACCAATACCGGTCTGCACCGCACAATGGTCTGACTCGTCGACACTGATCTTGCCGTCAAACAGGTTGACGTTGCCAATGAAGTCAGCCACAAAACGGTTCGCCGGGTGCTCATAAACTTCTTCGGGAGAACCCACTTGCAACACGCGGCCTTTGCTCATGACGGCGATGCGGCTGGCCATGGTCATGGCTTCTTCCTGGTCGTGCGTCACCATGACGCAGGTCACACCGACTTTTTCAATGATGTTGACCAGTTCAAACTGGGTTTGCTCGCGCAGTTTTTTGTCCAGCGCGCCCAGCGGTTCGTCCAGCAGCAGCACCATGGGCTTTTTGGCCAGACTGCGCGCCAATGCCACGCGCTGCTGCTGCCCGCCCGAGAGCTGGTGCGGCTTGCGTTTGGCGTAGGCACCAAGTTGCACCAGGTCCAGCATCTGTCCCACACGCTGCGCAAGCTCGGCCTTGGGCAAGCCTTCGCGCTTCAAACCAAAGGCAATGTTTTCCCAAATGTCCAGGTGCGGAAACAACGCATAACTCTGGAACATCATGTTGAACGGGCGCTCATACGGAGCCAGTGTGGCCACATCCTGCCCGGCCAGCAAAATGCGACCCGAGGTGGGGGTTTCAAACCCGGCCAGCATGCGCAGCAGCGTTGATTTGCCACAGCCCGAGCTGCCCAGCAAGGCAAAAATTTCACCTTTGCGGATGGACAGGTCAACCTCATCCACTGCCACCGCTTCATCAAAGCGTTTGACCAGTTTTTCGGTGACCAGATAGTCTTTTTTGGAGTCAGGTTCCGCCATGGTCAAGCCTCTGTTTTATTGGATCGCATCACATATAAAAAAGGGCTGCTCATACGGTGTGTACAAACAGCCCCGATGACTTTAGAACAGCTTTGGTTTACTTGCCTTTTTTGAAGCTGTTGTAAGCCGTGGCCATGGCCTCACGCGCTTCGTTGGTGAAGCTGCTCGGCGCAATCATCTTGGCAAAGTAATCGCCCTCGACAAAAATGGTCTTGTTACCGGCAATCTCCGGCTTGATCTGATCCATGGCCGCCTTGTTGGCAGTGGGGTAGTTCATCTCGTTGGCCATCTTGGCAGCATTTTCAGCGCGCAGATAGAAGTCGACGAACAAAGCCGCATTGTTGGGATGCTTGGCATCCTTGGTGATCGCCATCGTGTCAAAGAAAATCAACGCACCGGTGCTCGGCAACAGCGCTTCAATTTCGTCTTTGGACTTGTTTTCCACAGCACGCGCCGCTGCAATGTTGATGTCGCCCGACCAGCCAATGGCCACACAAGCCTTGCCGCCGGCGATGTCGTCGATCATGGTCGAACTGAAAATGCGCACGTCTTTGCGCACTTTGGCCAACATGTCGGTCGCGGCCTTGTAGTCAGCAGGCTCGTTGGAATACGCGTCCTTGCCGATGTAGTGCAGCGCCACGGGGATGATCTCGGTGGGCGAATCCAGGTACGCAATGCCACAAGACTTGAGTTTGCTGGTGTATTCCGGCTTGAACACCAGATCCCAGGCATTTTCTGGCATGGGGGTTTTACCCAGCGCTTTGGCGACTTTGGTCTTGTTGATGCCTACGGTGGTAAAGCCCCAGGCCCACGGCACCAGGTATTTGTTGTCGGGGTCGGTGAACTTGGCCAGTGTGGCCATGATCGGCGCGTCCAGGTTAGCCAGGTTCTTGATCTTGGCTTTGTCCAGCGGCTGGAACATGCCGCCTTCAATTTGCGGTTTGGCAAACACGCTACCGGGCACCACGATGTCGTAGCCGGTGCTGCCCGCCACCAGCTTGGCGTGCAGGGCTTCATTGGTCTCAAAGGTGTCGTAGTTGACCTTGATACCGGTTTCCTTTTCAAACGCGGCAATCATGCCCTCGGGAATGTAGTCAGGCCAGTTGTAAATATTGAGCACTTTTTCTTCAGCAGGCACAGGCGCTGGTGCGGCCGCTACTGGCGCAGGCGCGGCCACAGGTGCGGGCGGCTCCTCTTTTTTACCGCAACCGGCCAGAACGATCGCTGACAGCGCAAATGACCAAAGGTACTTTTTCATCATGAAAACACTCCGTTTGAAAAACAAGTTAATGAAAGTGCAGAAACATCTTTAAGGTTAGCAAAAAACGCACCCGTTCAACATGGGTACAAACGCTCAAAACAAACCTTTTTGGTGCAAATCTTGCTCAGTCATGTCCAAACAGTGAAGGATCAGCGCCAACATCTCGTCAATTTGGGCATGCGTCATGATCAACGGCGGGGCAATGATCATGCGGTCCCCCACCGCACGCATGATCAGACCATTGCCAAAACAATGACCGCGGCAGATCATGCCCACGCCCAGGTGCTCGTCAAAGCGTTCTTTGGTAGCCTTGTTTTTCACCAGCACCAAACCGGCGGTAAAACCACAGGTTTCGGCCAAGCCCACCAAGGGATGCGCAGCAACCTTTTCAAACGCCCTGGCCAGATACGGGCCGATGTCGTCATGCACGCGCTGGGGCAATTGCTCGGCCGCCATGATGTCCAGGTTGGCCAGCGCCACCGCACAGGCCACCGGATGGCCGCTGTAGGTGTAGCCGTGGTTGAATTCACCGCCTTGCTCGATCAGCACCTTGGCCACGCGGTCGCCCACCATCACGCCGCCCAGCGGGATGTAGCCGCTGGTCACGGCCTTGGCAAAGGTCACCAAGTCGGGTTTGTAGCCAAATTTTTCATAGGCAAACCAATGACCCAGACGGCCAAAGGCGCAAATCACCTCGTCGCTGATCAGCAAAATGCCGTACTTGTCCACGATGCGCTGAATCTCGGGCCAGTAAGTGGCCGGTGGAATGATCACGCCACCAGCCCCTTGCACCGGTTCGGCAATGAAAGCCGCTACCTTGTCTGCGCCCAGGGCCAGAATTTCTTCTTCTAGCCAACGTGCTGCACGCAAGCCAAATTCGTCGGCTGTCTCGCCCGGCTTGCCGTTTTCAAAAAAGTAGGGTTGCCCAATGTGCTTGATGTTGGGAATGGGCAAATCGCCCTGCGCGTGCATGCCGCTCATGCCGCCCAATGACGCGCCCGCCATGGTGCTGCCGTGGTAGGCGTTGTGGCGGCTGATGATGACCTTGCGCTGGGGCTGACCCAGCAAATCCCAATAGCGGCGCACCATGCGCACATTGGAGTCATTGCTCTCGCTGCCGCTGCTGGAATAAAACACGTGCTCGAAACTGCGCCCGTCCACCTTGGGGGCCAGCGATGCCAGCCTGGCCGCCAGCTTGACCGCAGGCACATTGGTGGTCTGGAAAAAGCTGTTGTAAAACGGCAGCGTCAGCATCTGGTCGTACGCCGCTTGGGCCAGTTCCTTGCGCCCGTAGCCGACGTTGACACACCACAGGCCGCTCATGGCATCGAGCATTTTCTTGCCCTCTGAATCCCAGATGTAAATGCCCTCCGACTTGACGATCACCCGTGCGCCACGCGTGGCCAGGTCACCGTGGTCGGTGAACGGGTGAATGAAGTGGGCACTGTCCAAATCCTGAATTTCACGCGTGGTGAGTTGATGCGGTGCTATTGCAGCCTTCATGGGTTCTGTCCTTTTATAAGATAAATAGGCTTCTAGCCCTTATAAATAAAGCGCCATTAGCTATACATGTAATAGCAAATGTTCACGTTCCCAAGGCGAGATCACTTTCATGAACTCGTCAAACTCAAGCTCTTTGATCTCGGAGTAGACAGTGATGAACTCCTTGCCCAGCACCTCGTGCAAGTCGGACTCTTTGCGCAACCAGTCCAGCGCCTCGCCCAAACTGCGCGGCAAAGCGTAGGGCGACAAATAGGCATCGCCCTTCATTTCAGCCTTGGGCTTGATTTTGTTTTTGATCCCCAGGTAGCCACAAGCCAATGTCATCGCCATGGCCACATAAGGGTTCGCATCAGCACCGATGACGCGGTTTTCCACCCGCCGCGCGGCCGGGCTTGAGATGGGTGAGCGAATGCCCACGGTGCGGTTGTCATAGCCCCATTCGATGTTGATTGGTGCCGCGGTGTTGCGTGACAGGCGGCGGTAGCTGTTGACATATGGCGCTACCAGCACCATCGCCGCCGGTATGTAGCGCTGCAAACCACCAATGAAATGCATGAACATCTCGGACGGTGTGCCATCGGGCTTGCTGAACACATTTTTGCCCGTGGCCACATCCAGCAAACTCTGGTGCACGTGCATGGCGCTGCCCGGCTCGCCGGCAATCGGCTTGGCCATGAAGGTGGCGTACATGTCGTGGCGCAAAGCCGACTCACGCACGGTGCGCTTGAAGAAGAACACTTCATCGGCCAGACCAAGCGGCTCGGCATGAAAGAAGTTGATCTCCATCTGGCCAGCACCCACCTCGTGAATCAGCGTGTCAACGTTGAGCTCCATCTTGTCTGAGAAATCGTAAATTTCTTCAAACAACGGGTCAAATTCATTAACTGCATCAATGCTGTAGGCCTGGCGTGAGGTTTCGCTGCGGCCGCTGCGACCAATTGGGGCTTTAAGCAGCGTGTTGGGGTCGGTGTTGCGGGCGGTCAGGTAAAACTCCAGCTCTGGAGCCACGATGGGTTGCAGGCCTTCTGCCGCATACAACTCACACACCCGACGCAACACGCTGCGCGGGGCATACGGCACCAGATTGCCTTCGTGGTCAAAACAATCATGAATCACCTGAGCCGTCGGGTCAGTAGCCCAAGGCACGATGCGAACCGTATTGGGGTCGGGACGCAACTGCATGTCTTTGTCAGTGGGATCCACCACGTCGTAATACGGCCCACTTTCAGGGAACTCACCCGTTACACCCATAGCCACAATCGCTTGTGGCAAGCGCATGCCCCGGTCTTCGGTGAACTTGGCACGGGGCAAAATTTTGCCGCGTGCCACGCCGGTCAAGTCAGGTACCAGGCACTCCACTTCGGTCACACGACGCTCGTTGAGCCATTGCTCCAAGTCGTTGAAATTCATTGTTTTCTTGTCTTGCATGTTGTTCTCCAGATCAAACCAGGGCATCGAACTGTGCCGTGCCACCCCGTTTGCTCATGACCCATTGTGAAGGTTAAATTGGTTCACAATCAGAGCCACTTACGGCAAACATGAGGTGCCAATTAGACACCAGCTGATCACATGCTATCTGAACTGCTCCTGACTGAAATCCACCGACTCGCAGCGCACGGCAAATTGCCCCTGCACCGCCAGCTCTACGAAGCCCTGCGGCGCACTATCCTGAACGGCAAGGTGCAGGCGGGCGAGCGTCTGCCCTCCAGCCGAGACCTGATGCACGACCTGAACATGTCGCGCAACACCGTGGTGGCCGCGTTGAACCAGCTGTCGGTAGAAGGCTACCTGGACAGCCGGGTCGGCAGCGGCACCTACGTCCACCACGATCTGCCCCAAGTTTTCAAAGCCCAGGGTCGCAGCGCCTGCGCACAACCAGAGAAATTGTCGCAACGCGGCCAGGCCTTGAGCGACACCTTTTGTGCCGCCGACCTGGAGGTGCAACCCTTTACCCCCGGCATTGCCGACTTCAGTGCTTTCCCGCTGGCGCTGTGGCAGCGCCTGCAAAACAAACACTGGCGCATGACCTACCCCGACATGCTGGACTACAGCTCGGCCGGTGGCTACGGCCCGCTGCGGCGTGCCATCACCGACTACCTGCGCGTGTTCCGCAGCGTGCCGGTGGACATCGACCAGGTCATCGTCACCAGCGGTACGCAAGAGTCGCTGGGGCTTTGCGCCCAATTGCTGGCCGACCCGCAAGACACGGTGTGGCTGGAAGACCCGGCCTACTGGGGTGCCGTCAAGGCCTTCATGGCCACCGGCTTGTCACTGCACGGCATTGCGGTGGACGGCCAAGGGATTGCGCCGCAGGCCGCCGACCAGGCCACGCCCCCCAAACTGATTTACCTCACCCCCTCGCACCAATACCCCACCGGGGCGGTGATGAGTCTGGAGCGCCGCCAGCAGCTGCTGGCGCTGGCTCGCAGCCACAAAGCCTGGGTGCTGGAAGACGACTACGACAGCGAATTCCGCTTCAGCGGCCCGCCCATCTCGTCACTGGCCGGGCTCGACACGCAAGGCCAGGTGATCTACCTGGGGTCATTTTCCAAAGTGCTGTATCCCGGCCTGAAGCTGGGCTACATGGTGGTGCCCAAAAACCTGGCGGCGGCCTTCAAGCGAGCCCATTACGACCTGAACCGCCCGGGTCAGATGCCGGTGCAGGCCGCCTTGGCGGAGTTCATTGACATGGGACACTTTGCCAGCGCCCTGCGCAAAGCCCGGCAAAGTTACGGCGAACGTCGGCAATGCCTGCTGGCGGCCTTGCAACCCTGCCTGGGCGAACAGGCTCGCATCACCGGTGCAGAACAGGGGTTGCACCTGTGCATGCGTTTGCCTGACAACCTGAACGACCAAGCACTAGCGCAACACTTGCAACATCTTGGTTTACTGGTGCGGCCCCTGTCAAAATACTGCCTCAACCGCCAAGACCTCAAGGGCCTGGTGATTGGCTATGGCTACGCGCCGTTGGCTGAAATTGAACACTTTGGACCGTTGCTGGCCAAGACACTGATGACCCAATTGCAACGCATTCAGCTTGAGCGCCCATGTTCAACAAAGACACCCCAAAGCATGAAGCATGTGCGGCCTACGTAGGGCGGGTTTCAACCCGCCATGGCCGACTGAAGTCGACCCTACGAGCCGCCATTTTTGGCGGCAGTGGTCGTTGTTTCAGGTCAAGCGCAAACGCACTTTTTACCAGCTGCCTTTGGGCTGACGCGCCCGAATGGCGGCCGAAATAAGCGCCGCAGAGGCCTTTCGACTGGCGCTGTTGGCAAAATCAAACGCAGTCAAACCCTGGTCGTTTTTCAGCAGCGGATCAGCCCCCGCCTCCAGCAGCAGCTTGAGCGCCGATTCGCTGCCGTAATGCGCGGCCATCATCAGCGGCGTGGTGCCGTTGGGGGATGCGGCATCAATGTAGGCGTTTTCGTCCAGCAGCAACTGGATCACTTCCATCTGGCCATTGGTGGCCGCGTAATGCAAGGGAGCCCAGCCGGGTTTGTTGACATCGGCCCCTTTTTTGATCAACAACTCGCACAATTTCAGCTCGCCTTTAAGGGCGGCCAGCATCAGCGGGCTTTCATCGGCAGCGTTGCGCACTTCTGCCTTGGCATTGGACAAGGTGAGCAGCACCGTGGCCACCTTGACGGAAGACAACTTGGCAGCCAGCAGCAACCCGGAGTTGCCCTGGGCATCAACGGTGTTGGCATCAAACCCGCGCAGCAACAGGGTCACCACTTTGGCTTCGTCGTCCTGGGTGATGGCGGAAAAAAAATCATCAAACGAGCCCGCCTGAGCCGCCGCCGCCCCTAGCAGCAACACCAGCAACACCAGCAACGCCAACAGGTTTTTGATGAAATGTAATCGCATAGCAAGAAAAAAATCAGTGCAGCACGCCACTGAACAAACGGTCAAAGTTGTCGCTGGTGGCCCGGGCAATGGCTTGCACCGGCAAGTGTTTGATGTGCGCCAACTGAGCCGCCACCAGCGGCACGTAAGACGGGTTGTTGGTTTTGCCACGGTAGGGCATCGGAGCCAGATAGGGGCTATCGGTCTCGATCAGCAGTCGATCCAGCGGCACAACCGCCGCCACCTCACGCAGGTTCTGGGCGCTCTTGAAAGTCAAAATACCTGAAAACGAAATATAAAAACCCATCTCCAGCGCCTGCCGTGCCACCGCCTCATCCTCGGTGAAGCAATGAAACACGCCACCCACACTTCCACGGCTGCCGTCTTCACCTTCCTCACGCAACACCGCCAAGGTGTCTTGCGAAGCCTGCCGGGTGTGAATCACCAGCGGTTTGCCCAATTGCCGCGCGGCGCGGATGTGGGTGCGAAAGCGCTCCCGTTGCCATGCCATGTCGGCCACGCTGCGGCCATTGAGGCGGTAGTAGTCCAGCCCGGTTTCGCCCACGCCCACCACCCGTGGCAACGAGCCCAGCTGCACCAGCTCGGCCATGTCGGGCTCACGCACGCCTTCATTGTCCGGGTGCACGCCCACGGTGGCCCAAAAATTGTCAAAGTCCAGCGCCAACTGGTGCACCGCCCCAAACTCTTCCAAGGTGGTGCTGATGCACAGGGCGCGGGTTACGCTGGCCTGCGCCATAGCCAGGCGGATGGCGGGCAGATCGGCATACAGCTCGGGAAAATTCAAATGGCAATGCGAATCGGTGAACATGGCAAAAGAAACGACATACCAGCGCGTTATGACGCGGGTTTAAATGGTTTGGGTAGATCGGTCTGAGGACAAATGCACCCCCAGAATTTCTTCAATTTTGAGTTTCAGGGCGCGGGTTTTTTCGTCATCAGGAAACACCACCCCCACCCCCTGGGTACGGTTCTGACTGGCTTTGGGCGGTGTAACCCAAGCCACCTTACCGGCCACCGGGTAACGCTGGGTGTCGTCGGGCAAAGAGATCAGCACGTAGATGGCATCCCCCAGACGGTAGTCACGCTGGGTCGGGATGAACATGCCGCCGGTGCCAAAAATAGGAATATAGGCCGCGTACAGGGCTGATTTTTCCTTGATGGCCAGTTGAATGACACTGGGGCGCGGTGCACCTGCGCGAGTAGCATGTTTGTCTGAAGGGCTGCGGGACTGATCTGTCATATTTTGGAGTTTAGAGCCAATTGCGCCTGGCTGACCAAGGCTTCCAACATCAACCCGGCATTGAACGGGTGTTCTACCGTTTTCATGGCCTGTGAGAGGCTTTTAGACCAGGTGGTCAAACCCCGCCAGTTGCCCACTTTGGGCAGATCAGCCGACTCAAAAAAACGCGGCATCGCCCCGCTGTGCTGAGCCAACAAGTCGTGGCACAGTTTGTGTAGGGCATCCAGCGTTTGTGCTGGAGTCCAGTCCTTGAACACGCCCACGTCACCACATTGCACCGCCCGCGGCAGGCGTGGCCAGAGCGCGCTGATGGGCGCAAACTGCAAAGCGTCCAGCGGGCGGCCACCTGCAGCCCGCAGCATGACGGCAGCTTGTGGCTCAGGCACGCCCTGCGCCACCAGCCATGTCATGGCATTGCCCTGGTCTGGCCAAACCATGGTGTGGTCCAGGCAGCGGCTGCGAATGGTGGGCAGCAACTGGTGCGCGGCATCGGTGGCCAACACAAATTTCACGTCGCCGGCAGGTTCTTCCAGGGTTTTGAGCAGCGCATTGGCGGTGTAGACGTTCATGCGCTCGGCCGGAAACACCAGCACCGCCTTGCCCCGGCCCCGGGCGCTGGTGCGCTGGGCGAATTCGACCGCATCGCGCATCGCTTCGACGCGGATTTCCTTGCTGGGTTTGCGCTTTTTGCCGTCAATTTCGTCCTGCGCTTTTTCACTCAAGGGCCAGGCCAGCTCCAGCATCACCGTCTCAGGCATCAGCACGCACAGGTCGGCGTGGGCACGCACCTCTATGGCATGGCAACTGCCGCAGTGGCCGCAAGCGCCCTGCGCTGTGGCGTGTTCACATAACCAGGCGCGCACCAGCGCCATTGCCAGCTCGTATTGCCCCAGACCCGACGGCCCGGCCAGCAGCCAGGCGTGGCCGCGCTGCGCCAGCAAGGCCTGGGTTTGGCTTGCAATCCAGGGCGCAGGCCCTAGGGCTGTGACGGTGTCTGCTGCGCTCATGGGTTAGCACCTTCATGCAGCCAGCCTTTGCGCAGCAGCGTGTCAAACACGTCTTGCCACACCGCGTCACGGCTTTGGTCAGCGTCGATGCGGGCAAAGCGCTGCGGCTGCGCGGCAAAGCGCGCCTGATAGCCGGCACGCACGCGGGCAAAAAACTCGACCGGCTGGGCCTCAAACTTGTCTGGCACACGCGCCCCTGCGAGGCGCTGCGCCGCAATGTCTGGGGCCAGATCAAACCAGAGGGTCATATCAGGTTGACGAACAAAATGCCCTTCTAGCCCTTGCTTTGACTGGACAAGATGCTCTAAAAAAGAGAGTGTTTGAAGATCAAAACCGCGTCCTCCGCCCTGGTAAGCAAAGGTGGCATCGGTGAAGCGGTCGCACAGCACCACCTCGCCACGCGCCAGCGCGGGTTCGATCACCTGTTGCAGATGGTCGCGCCTGGCGGCAAACACCAGCAGCGCCTCGGTCATGGCATCCATGGGGTCATTGAGCACCAGGGCGCGCAGTTTTTCGGCCAGCGGCGTACCACCGGGTTCACGGGTCAAGGTGAGGCTGCGCCCCTGCGCCCGAAAAACCTGCGCCAACGCATCGATGTGGGTCGATTTGCCGGCACCGTCAATGCCCTCAAAAGTGATGAAAAGTCCGAGTGTCATGAATCATTGGCCGCGTTGGTATTTGTTGACCGCCCGATTGTGCGCGTCGAGGTTGTCGCTGAACTGGCTGCTGCCGTCACCCCGGGCCACAAAGTAAAGCGCCCGGCTGGTGGCCGGGTTGGCTGCTGCCAACAGAGAAGCTTTGCCAGGCATGGCAATCGGCGTGGGTGGCAGACCGGAACGGGTATAGGTGTTCCAGGGCGTGTCGGCCAGCAAATCGCGTCGGCGCAAGTTGCCGTCAAACCTGTCGCCCAGGCCGTAGATCACCGTTGGATCGGTTTGCAACAGCATGCCCATGCGCAAACGGTTGTTGAACACCGCCGCCACCAGCGGCCGGTCACTGGCGCTGCCGGTTTCTTTTTCAACAATGCTGGCCAGGGTCAGCAGCTCGTCGGGCGACTTGAGCGGCGAGTTGGCGGCGCGCTGGCTCCAGGCCTGTTGCAGGTGGAGATCCATGGCACGCAGGGCGCGCTGCAACACTTTCAGGTCGCTGCTGCCCTTAGCGTAGGTGTAAGTGTCGGGGTAGAAGCGGCCTTCGGGGTGATGCGCCGGCTGGCCCAGCTTTTGCATGATCAAATCAGCCTCTAGCCCTTTTGTATCTTGCGCAAGGTGCTCTTCCTTTGAGAGCGCGGCGCGGACTTGTTTGAATGTCCAGCCTTCCACCAGCGTGACCGAGCGCAGGGCTTCTTCGCCCCGTGTGAGCTTGGCCAGCAGGCCCAGCGGGGTCAAACCGGTTTGCAGCTCGTAATTACCCGCCTTGATTTGGCGCGCCTGGCCCGACAAGCGAAACCACCAGTACAGCAGCGCGGGCGAGGTTTGCACCCCACTTTCGACCGCGTCCTGCACCACACCGCGCGGGGGCGTTCCAGGTTCCACCGACAAGTCCAACGTGGCAGCCGTCAAGCTCAGGGGTTGGTTCACCCACCACACCGCCCAACCACCAAAGGCCAGCGTCAGCAGCACCATCCAAATCAACAATTTACGCACAACCCTATAACCTTACTCAAATTGAACTGCGCATGATAATTCAGCCATGACGTACCCACTTGAAGGCGTAGCCCGGCTGACACACTCAGGGCTGATTCGTGCGCAGGGCGAGGATGCCGCCAAGTTTTTGCACGGCCAATTGACCAACGATTTTGCTTTGCTGGGCTTGTCTGAGGCGCGCCTGGCCGGGTTTTGCAACGCCAAAGGGCGCTTGCAAGCCAGCTTTATCGGCTTCAAGCGCAGCCCGACCGACCTGCTGCTGTTGTGCAGCGCCGACCTGCTGGCCACCACTTTGAAACGCCTGAGCATGTTTGTGATGCGCGCCAAACTCAAACTCAGCGATGCCAGCTCGGAATTTGCCATCTACGGACTGGCCGGGGAAGCGGCATTGAATGCCTCAAAAAGCATAGCTACTGACCCAGGTTCTATATGGGCTAAGACTGATTTTGAAGCTGCATCTTTGATCGCGCTCTACCCTGCTGATGACGTACCCCGCGCACTGTGGGTGTGCCCCGTCGATGCTCCCGCACCGGTTGGCGCACCCATGACCGAGGCGCAGTGGGCTTGGGGCGAGGTGCGCAGTGGCATTG
>MNXW01000316.1 GCA_001871515.1 Comamonadaceae bacterium CG2_30_57_122 | reverse complement strand
ACCCTCAAACGGCAAACCCGCCTGTTTGGCCTGGACTTTGGCCAATTGTTCAGCGCGGTATTTAGCCCAGGCCGCCTCGTCGTCACCGATCCATACCAACTTACCCCGAAGCGCCAACAGCCCGTCATAAACCTTGCGCCGCTTGATGAGTTGCAAGCCCGCCTCGACCGCCTCGCGTTTGGTTTTAAAGTCGCCGGTGGCCATCACATAGTCCATCAATTTGTCGTCAATTTCAATGTTGGTACGCATGTCAAACTCCTTTAATGTGTACAAATTTCACAAATCATACACATTACATGCGAAAAAGTCCAAACTTGGTGTCTTCCACCGGCGCATTGCGGCTGGCAGACAGCCCCAGCGCCAGCACCCGGCGGGTGTCGGCGGGGTCGATGATGCCGTCATCCCATAGGCGCGCGGTGGCAAAGTAGGGATGGCCTTGCACCTCGTATTGCTGGCGAATCGGGGCTTTGAAGGCCTCTTCTTCCGCGGCACTCCACTGCCCGCCTTTGAGCTCGATGCCGTCGCGGCGCACCGTAGCCAGCACGCTGGCGGCCTGCTCACCACCCATCACCGAGATACGAGCGTTGGGCCACATCCACAAAAACCGTGGGCTAAAGGCGCGGCCACACATGCCGTAGTTGCCCGCGCCAAAGCTGCCGCCAATGATGATGGTGAATTTGGGCACGGCCGCAGTCGCCACCGCCGTGACCATCTTGGCACCGTTGCGGGCAATGCCTTCGTTCTCATACTTGCGCCCGACCATGAAGCCGGTGATGTTCTGCAAAAACACCAGGGGAATCTTGCGCTGGCAACACAGCTCGATGAAGTGCGTGCCTTTGAGCGCCGATTCGCTGAACAAAATGCCGTTGTTAGCAATGATGCCCACCGCCATGCCCTCGATGCGCGCAAAGCCGCACACCAGCGTGGTGCCAAAGCGTGACTTGAATTCGTCAAAGTCCGAGTCATCGACGATGCGGGCAATGATTTCGCGCACGTCAAACGGTTTGCGCGTGTCTACCGGGATCACGCCGTACAGCTCTTCTGATTCATATTTAGGAGCTACTGGCGCATGATCCATAGTGGCTAGCGGCTTGTTTTTATATAAATTCTTGACCGCTTGCCGAGCCAGCGCCAGCGCGTGCATGTCGTTTTGCGCCAGATGGTCGGCCACACCAGACAGGCGCGTGTGCACGTCGCCGCCGCCCAGGTCTTCGGCCGTGACCACCTCGCCGGTGGCGGCTTTCACCAGTGGCGGGCCGCCCAGAAAGATCGTGCCCTGGTTCTTGACGATGATGGCCTCGTCGCTCATGGCCGGCACATACGCGCCGCCTGCGGTGCAACTGCCCATCACTACCGCAATCTGCGCGATGCCCAGAGAACTCATCTGCGCCTGATTGAAGAAGATACGGCCAAAGTGGTCGCGGTCGGGGAAGACTTCGTCCTGATTGGGCAAATTGGCGCCGCCCGAATCGACCAGATAAATGCAGGGCAGGCGATTTTGCTGCGCCACTTCCTGCGCGCGCAGGTGTTTTTTAACCGTCAAAGGGTAATAAGTGCCACCTTTGACGGTGGCGTCGTTGCAGACAATCATGCAGTCGACCCCGCTCACCCGGCCGATACCCACCACCAAGCCCGCGCCTGGCGCGCTGTCAGAGCCATCGCGATCCGGGTACATGCCCAAAGCGGCCAGCGGCGATAGTTCCAGAAAAGGCGTGCCGGGGTCGAGCAGCATATTGACGCGCTCACGCGGCAGCAGCTTGCCGCGCGCGGTGTGTTTGGCCCGGGCGGCCGCGCCACCGCCTTGTTCCACTTGGGCAAATTTGGCGTTCAGGTCATCCACCAGGGCGCGCATGGCAGTGGCGTTGGCCTGGAAGTCGGCAGAGCGGGCGTTGAGTTGGGTCTCCAGAACAGGCATGGCATTCTTTCTGTGTAGCTTAGGGCTTGTTCACAAATAACCTATACATTTGGTTCGCCAGCTTTGGGCGCACTGCGTCGTTGCACAACGCTTGTGTAGCAGAGCTACACGGCACGCTTTGCGCCTAGCATTGCATCCCAAATCCGGCGTCCAAATGCACAGGTTATTCATGAACAAGCCCTTAGTCAGCGTGAGTCACTGCACCCTATGACGGCATCATGGGGATGACGCGCCAGGGCGATGGCTGGAGCATAGGTTAAATTGGTGGCTACCGGGGGTCACACAGGTTGCAAATTGCGCCAAATAAAAGCACACTAGCCCAATGAGCTGTTCACCCCATGCCGCCACCCCCACTGCCTTTGTCAACGCCATTGTTCAAGCGTACCAGCAGCGCGGGTTGAACCCGCTACCAGCCCTTGAACTTGCACAAATTACGCCAGCGCTTCTGACTGATCCACAGTCGCGCATCACCGCTGCGCAAATGGAACGCATCTCGGGCTTGGCCATGCAGGAGCTCGACGACGAGGCCTTGGGCTGGTTCAGCCGCCGCCTGCCCTGGGGCAGCTACGGCATGTTGGCGCGCGCATCCATCAGCGCACCCAACCTGGGCGTGGCGCTCAAGCGCTGGTGCCGCCACCATGGGCTGCTTGCTGATGACATCACGCTCACCCTCAGCACAGCGGGCGCTACCGCCTCACTGTGCATCACCGAACAGCGTGATTTGAAGGAACTGCGTGAGTTTTGCCTGGTCTCTGTGCTGCGCAACTTTCACGGGCTGGCGTGCTGGCTGATTGACTCACGCATTGCGCTCACCGGCGCGCGGTTTCCTTTTGACGCGCCTGCGCACCGCGACGCGTATTCAGTGCTTTTTTCGGCTCCAGCCCTTTTCAATCAAGCGCAGGCAGCTATAGATTTTGACAGCAGCTACCTTGCGCTGCCGCTGCGCCGGGACGAAGCCGCCTTGCGCCAGATGTTGCAGCGCGCCCTGCCGCTGACGGTGCTGCAATACCGCCGCGACCGCCTGCTGGTGCAGCGCGTGCGTCAGGCGCTGGCTGGCCAACCCGACACCACGCACAACGCCGATGACTTGGCGGCCATGCTGGCCATGTCAGCGCGCACCCTGCACCGCCAACTCAAAGAAGAAGGCGCCACACTTCAAGCACTGAAAGACGAGGTGCGCCAAGCCCGCGCGGTGGATTTGCTGCTGCGCACCACCCGCCCCATCAAGCAAGTGGCGCAAGCGGCCGGTTTTCAAAATGACAAAAGCTTCATTCGCGCGTTCAAGGGGTGGACGGGGCAGGCACCGGCAGAATTTCGAACACACAAAAAAAACGCATTCAGACTGATGCATCCTCAGTCGGCCCTGCCTGATGCGGATGCGATTCAAAGTGATGTGGGGGAGTTGGTGAAGTACAGCTGACATCACATTGCTTCCCCAATCAGCCGGGCGATGCACTTTGCTGCGTGTCCCCCGCCCGCTGCGCGGTCTCCTCCTTTACCTCCGCAAAGCCCATCACCCGACTGATTTGATGGCGCTGTGTGTACGCAGGCAGGGGGACGGGCGGCCACTTCAAGCGCTCAGGCGCAGTGATTGGGTTATGCGACCGGGCTTTGGGGTGTGAGGCGCGCGCCGATAGCCTTCGGCGTACTGCTCCCTCTGATTCGCGCGTGTTCACGCCCCAAAACCGCATGCGCATAACCCGGTCGCTGTGCCGGGTTTGGCGTCAGGTAGTGGTTTGTCGAGAGACCACATCACTTTGAATCGCA
>MNXW01000115.1 GCA_001871515.1 Comamonadaceae bacterium CG2_30_57_122 | reverse complement strand
TTGCATAATTCTGGCCACTTCTAATCATTACAACCTCCGTTGGCAAACCATGGCTCATACTTTATTGATTGTGGACGACAGCAAAGTCTCCCGCATGATGATTCGCAGCAAGGTGTCTCAATTGCAGCCCGATTGGCAAATTGTGGAGGCTGGCACAGGCGACGAGGCGGTGGCCATGGTGCGTGCCAGCGCGCCAGATTTCATCACCATGGATGTCAACATGCCTGGCATCAACGGCTTTGAGGCGGTTGAGCAAATCAGGGCTTTCAACACCAGCACCAAAATTGCCATGCTCACTGCCAACATTCAAGAAAGCAGCCGTGCCAAGGCATCCGATTTGAATGTGACCTTTGTTCAAAAACCTGCCACAGACCTGGCCATTCGCCAGGCTTTGGACTATTTCTTGGCGGTTGCATGAACCTGACCGAGATTGAACTCGATGCACTCACTGAAGTTTTTAACGTTGGTGTGGGGCAGGCGGCCAGTGCCCTGAGCCAGTTGGCCAACGCCACGGTGCGCTTGAGCGTGCCCAAGGTGGAGATGATCTCCAAGCAAAACATCAGCAATGAACTCACCAGTCAGGGTGCAGACCGTATTTGCGCGGTGCGCCAAGACTTTACAGGTGTGCTCAACACCGAAGCCGTGTTAATGTTCCCGGTGCAACAAAGTCTGCAGCTGGTGCAATTGATGGTGGGTGACGAGGTGCCGCTGGAACAACTCGGTGAAATGGAGCAAGAAGCCTTGGCCGAGATTGGCAATATTTTGCTCAACTCGGTGGTGTCCGGCATGGCGGATGTGCTGAAGATGCAATTTGATGGCTCGCTGCCCACGGTTGAGCTCGGGCCGGTCGCTGATGTTTTGTGTGGCAATGGACAAATGCAAGAAAAAGTATTAAGCCTGCAAATTGACTTTGCCATTGATGCGTTGCAAATCCAAGGTTTCCTGGTGTTTTTGCTGGATGTGGAATCGATTGATTCGCTTAAAACAACGGTTCGTGCCTTTTTGAAAGACCTGGAATGAACCCGCTGCCAGATTTGAATCCTTGCCCGATCTGGTCATCTTGGGCGCTGGCGCATTTGCCCGTAGGCTTGTTGGTGCTCGACAGCCAAACTCGGGTGGTGTTTGTCAACAAATGGTTTTTGCAGCATGCGGGTTTGATGACGGAGCAGGTGGTCAACAAGCCGTTGTTTGAAGTGTTTCCGCAGTTGACTGACAGCAAACTAGAGTTTTTCTTGAACCAATCCATGACCCTTGGTTTCCCCACGGTATTGTCGCAAACCTTGCATCCGTCACCGTTTCCTTTGTATCAGCCGGGTGTTCAGCGCACGCAAGACAAGTTTTTGCGCCAGTCCATCCGCATCATTCCTGTTTCAGGTGAGGCGGCTTTGTCTTTGGGGCAGCGTTACACCCTGATTCAAATCAGTGACGTGACTCAGTCGGTGATACGTGAACGACTGCTCAAGGCACAAGCCGACAAGTTAAAGGGCATGGCCAATTTGGATGTGTTAACCAGTTTGGGCAATCGCAGACTGTTGGATGAAAGCTTGCCACTGGCGGTTCGCAGCGCAGTCAAGATTGGTCGCCCGCTGTCGGTGATCATGTTTGACATTGATTTTTTCAAGCAATTCAACGACAACTACGGGCACCTTGCTGGCGATGACTGCTTGCAACAGGTGGCGCAGGTGTTGCGTGATGTTTGCAGGCGCCCGCATGACGTGGTTGCCAGATTTGGCGGCGAAGAGTTGGTGGCGGTGTTGCCAGAAACCTCAGGCAAAGACGCGGTGCAACTGGCAGAAGCGGTACTCAAAGGGGTTCAAAACCTGAAAATTCCGCATGCTGACAGTGCGGCTGCCGTATGGGTGACCTTGAGCGCAGGCGTTGCTGCATTTGACCCCTGCAGTGCTGCGACATCTGCAGATTTGGTAGGCGCCGCAGATCGCGCGCTGTACGCGGCCAAGCACCAAGGCCGCAATCGGGTTTGCACGGCTTGGGGTAGCACACCGACCTGATCTGGCAAGCTGAGGTGACCCTTCGCAAGAACGGGGACTGACAGATTTGTAAACTCATCAATTCGTTCAAAACACCTCTTTCTGAATCATGAAACACATTCAACTGGGTCAAAGCGACCTGCAGGTCACCCCTATTTGCCTGGGCACCATGACTTTTGGTGAGCAGGTCGACGAAGCCACCACTTTTGACATTCTGGACCGCTCGCTGGAACGTGGTGTCAACTTCATCGACACGGCCGAGATGTACGCCGTGCCGCCGCGCGCCGAAACCTTCAACGCCACCGAAAAAATCATCGGCAACTGGTTTGCCAAGCATCCTGGAGCTCGCCAGAAACTGGTGGTTGCAACCAAAGTGGCCGGGCCCTCGCGCGGCATGCCCTGGATTCGCGGTGGCAGCCCTGATCTGACCGGTGCGGACATCATCGCCGCGTGTGACGGCAGCCTGCAGCGTCTGAAAACCGACGTGATCGATCTGTATCAAATCCACTGGCCGGTTCGCAGCGTGCCGGCTTTCGGTAGCATTTACTACCAACCCAGAGATGACGAAGGCACCAGCATCCACGTCCAGTTGGAAGCCTTGGGCACACTGGTCAAGGCGGGCAAAGTGCGTGCCGTGGGCTTGTCCAACGAAACCCCTTACGGCGTGCATGAATTTGTGCGCCTGGCAGAGCTTCATGGTTTGCCGCGCGTGGCCACGGTGCAAAACCCATATTGCTTGCTCAACCGCACCGCAGAAAATGGGCTGGACGAAACCATGCATCGCCTGAAGGTGTCGCTGTTGGCGTATTCACCGCTGGCGTTTGGCTTGCTCACTGGCAAGTACGACGCGCAAGGGCTCACCGGGGCGGATGTGCCTGACCAAGCGCGTCTGAAAAAATTTGAATCTTCACGCAAACAGCGCTGGGGTCGCCCTGATGCCTTGGCGGCTGCCAAGCGCTACAACGCGCTGGCGCTGGCGCATGGCATGACGCCGACCCAGATGGCGCTGGCGTTTTGCTACACCAAATGGCAAGTGGCCAGCACCATCATTGGGGTGACCTCGGTGGCGCAGCTGGACGCGTGTCTGGACGCTTGGGGAACGACGCTTGCCCCCGAACTGCTCAAGGCCATTGACACGCTGCGCTGGGAGATTCGAGACCCGGCGCAGTAAGGGCTCGCAAAGCAATAACTTGTACATTTGCCCAGCCATCTTTGGGCGCATTGCGTCGTTGCAAATCGCTTGTTTAGCAGAGCTAAACGGCGCGTTTTTCGCCTAGCACTGCATCCCGAATCTGGCCGTCAAAATGTCCAACTTATGACTTTACGAGCCCTAAGACGCAAAAAAAATTGGAATCTGACCTCATTTGAGAGCTTGCGGGTCAGACCACTCGCGAAGCGACGTGCTCTGACCCCGACCGATTTATGAAAAAAGAACACGTTTCTGAAACCCCCGCCACCCAGTTGCTCAAGGCGCACAAGGTGGTGTTTACCGAGCACCCTTACGACTATCTGGAGCACGGTGGCGCGTTGCACAGTGCGTCCGAGTTGGGTTGGGATGCCTATGCGGTGGTCAAGACGCTGATCATGCAAGACCAGGATGCCAAGCCCTTGGTGGTGTTGATGCACGGTAACCGCAAGGTGTCAACCAAAAATCTGGCGCGCCAGATTGGGGCCAAATCGGTCGAGCCGTGCGCGCCCGAGGTGGCCAACCGGCACAGCGGTTACCTGGTGGGCGGCACGTCACCCTTTGGCACGCGCAAAAGCATGCCGGTGTTCATTGAGTCGACCCTTCTTGAGTTGCCCAAAATTCTGATCAACGGCGGCAGGCGAGGCTACCTGGTGGGCATCGACCCCAAGGTGTGCGTGGCGTTGCTATCTGCCAAACCGGTGCAGTGTGCGCTGGCCGAGGTGCTGGCAAAATAGGTGTCATGGCTCGCGTCCCTCGGGCCTTCTGGAGTTGATTTGGAATCTGTTCAAAGTTTTTTTCCGCTGCTGGCCACCGTGCTCGCCTACCTGACGGGGTCGCTGTCATTTGCGGTCATCGTCAGCCGTGCCATGGGCTTGAGTGACCCGCGCAGTTTTGGCAGCAAAAACCCCGGGGCCACCAACGTGTTGCGCTCAGGCAGCAAACTGGCGGCCATTCTCACGCTGTTGCTGGATGCCGCCAAAGGCTGGTTGCCGGTGGTGTTGATCAAGTGGTATGGCCCTTTTTATGGCATGGGCGATGGCACCATGGCGCTGGTGGGTTTGGCGGCATTTTTGGGTCACCTGTTCCCGGTGTTTTTCAGGTTTGAAGGCGGCAAGGGCGTGGCCACTGCCTTGGGTGTGTTGCTCGGGCTGAACCCCTGGTTGGGGCTGGCCACAGCACTGGTCTGGTTGATGATGGCGGTGCTGTTTCGTTACTCGTCTTTGGCATCGATCACCGCCGCCTTGCTGGCTCCGGTGGTGTATGTGCTGGGCGATGGCGAGCTGTGGATCACCAGCAAAAGCATCACGCTGGCGGTGAGTGTGATGGCGCTGTTTTTGCTCTACCGTCATGCAGAAAACATCAACCGGCTGATCAAGGGCACCGAGTCCAGGTTGGGCAAAAAAGCCAGCCCGGTGGGGGCGGTTTCGGCGACTGCACCGCACGCACATGGCCCGGCCAAACACGGCCACCGGCATCCGCCGCATGCAGATCAAGCCGCACCGCACAAGAGCGACCGCACATGAAGCTTTGCATACTTGAAAACGACACGCTGGACCCTGCAGTGGTGTCCACCTACACCGGCTACGGCACCATGTTCAAGCGGCTCTTGCAACAAGCCGGTGCGCAGGGCGAGTTTGATATTTTCAACACCACGCGGGGTGATTACCCGCCGTCTTTTGACCCCTATGACGCGGTGTTGCTCACTGGCAGCAAGGCCGATTCGTTTTCGCAAGAGCCGTGGGTGCTGGTGCTGAAAGACAAGGTGCAAACCTTGTTGCAGAGCAAAAAGAAACTCATTGGTGTCTGCTTTGGCCACCAACTCATCGCCTTGTGCCTGGGGGCCAAAGTGGGGCGTGCACCGCAGGGCTGGGGCGCCGGGCGCATGCAATACCAGTGGACGGCACCCGAGCTGGCGCAGGCCGATGGCCGCACCGAAGTGGCGCTGCTGGCTAGCCACCAGGATCAGGTGTTTGAGCTGCCCAGTGGCACGCAATTGCTGGCCACCAGCGCATTTTGCCCGGTGGCAGCGTATGGGGTGGACGGCCAGTTGTTTTGTATTCAGCCACACCCGGAGTTTGTGGAAGATTACAGCGCGTTCATTCTGGACAAGCGCCGGGATAAGTTTGGCGAAGAACAGTACCAGGCCTTCAAGCAAAGCTTGTCCCATGGGCATGATGGCCTGGCCGTGGCCCGCATGATGGTGGCGTTCATCAACGGCAAGTAGTCAGCCCTAACGTTCATGTTCAACAAGGACACCCCAAAGCATGAAACATGCGTGCCCTGCGTAGGGCGGGTTTCAACCCGCCATGGCCGACTGAAGTCGGCCCCACGACACGCCATTCTTGTCGGCTGTGGGCATTTTTTCACCCTAACGTCCAAGTTCAACAAGGACAACCCAAAGCATGAAACATACGTGCCCTGCGTAGGGCGGGTTTCAACCCGCCATGGCCGACTGAAGTCGGCCCCACGACACGCCATTCTTGTCGGTTGTGGGCATTTTTTCACCCTAACACAGTTTGCACACCAGAAATTCAGCCATCCATGCACTGCTTAAAAAAGAGGCAATCAGCGCAAGCTCAAGGCTGGTGCGGCTTTGGCGGCTTGTGAACACGCTTATCCACAAGCTAGCCCACAGTGCGTTGGGGTAAGTATTTTTTGTCAGGTTTTGGCGCGCAAACCCTGCACCAGGGCACCTAATGCGATGCCGCCCAGCGCCCACAACAAATCCCAGTTGCCCGTGCCCAAGGCTGCAATGGCAGGGCCGGGGCAAACACCACACAAGCCCCAACCCACGCCAAACAGCGCAGCACCCACCAGTGTGTCGCGATTCCAGACGCTGGGGTGCACATGAAAGTGGTTGTCCAGCAAGGGCTGGCGCAGCAGACGTGGAGCCAGTTGATAGGTCAGCAGCACCACCAACACCCCACTGCCCATCACCAGCATCAGGCCAAAGTCTTTGAAGGTTAAAAAGTTCAGCACCACCTCGGGCTGGATCATGGTAGCCACGGACAGGCCAAACCCAAACAAAACCCCTGCTGCCAGGGTGATCAGGGCGCGGGAGATCTGCAGCGCGTTCATGCCAGCCACCGCATGACATTGGCCGTTAAAAAAGCGGTGGCCATGAAGGTCAGCACGGCGTAGAGCGAAGGCAGCTGCAGCGAACCCATGCCGCAAATGCCATGGCCTGACGTGCAACCGTTGCCCAGGCGAGCACCATAGCCGACAAAAAAGCCACCCACCAGCAATTGCCAGGCAGGCACAGCGGTGGTTTGCGGTGCGCCACCGGCTGGCCCAAGCCACCACATCAGCCCGCCCAACACCAGGCCGGCGGCGTACACCAGACGCCAGTTGCGCGAATCGGTAAAGCGTGCCTGTTGAAAAAAAGGCCGCTGCACCACATACGACCAGCTGCTGGAGAACACCGTGCTCATGCCGCCAATGCGACCGGTGAACACATACAGCAGCCCGGTGCCTGCGCCGATCAGCAGGCCACCCCACAGGTAGTGCAGCCAGGCCATTTACTTCACCTCGGTGATGAATTGATCGCGTGGGCGGCGCACCTTTTTCAGGTTCACCAGCCAGTCACCACTTTCCTCGCGGTAACCCAGCGGCAAGATGGCCACGCTGCGCAGGCCTTTGGCCTTCAAGCCCAGAATCTCGTCGAGCGCCTTGGGGTCAAAACCCTCCATGGGGGTGCTGTCAACTTCTTCAAAGGCCGCAGCGATCAGAGCCGCTCCCAAGCCAATGTAGGCTTGGCGGGCAGCGTGTTCAAAGTTGGTTTGGGCATCGCGCGACGGGTAACTGCCAAGCAACATCTGGCGGTAGTTTTCCCAGCCTTCATTGATCAGGCCACGCTCGGTGTTGACCAGGTCAAACATCATGTTGATGCGCTCTGTGGTGTAGTTGTCCCAGGCGGCAAACACCAGCAGGTGAGAGCAGTCGGTGATTTGGCCTTGGTTCCAGGCGATGGGTTTGATTTGCTCACGAACGCCCGGGTTGGTGACGACAAAAATCTCAAACGGCTGCAAGCCGCTGGAGGTGGGGGCGAGTCGTGCCGCTTCCAGAATGCGGTCCACCTTGTCTTGTGGCACGGCTTTGGCCGGGTTCATTTTTTTGGTGGCGTAGCGCCATTGAAGCTTTTGGTGCAAAACAGACATGGGATTCCTAAAAAATAAAAACCGGCCAGCTTGACCGCATTGGTTCGCCCTTAGCTTGGGGCGCAGAAACGCATTTGCAAGAGGCGAGGCGAGGGGCAGGGGGCAGGGGGCAGGTCAGTGGGTGACAAACTGGTAGCTCACTTCTTCACTGTCCACCATGTCCAGAAAATCGTTCAGGGTGTCCTCGTTGTCGGTGCTGGCCCAGGTTTCTTCGGGATTGGTGGCAAACAGCGGCTCGATGGCAATGTCCAAAAACTGGCCATTGGACAATTGCAGCACCGGTGTGCCTTCTGAGGTTTCGACCAGTTCCCAGTCTTCAGGCACGGACATGTCGAGTTGGATGGTGACGCTGAGTTTTTTCATAGGGGTTCCTAAAAACGTAAGGCGCAAAGCGTAACCCAAGTCGATGACATGAGCCAGAGCACCGATAATTTAGCGCATGCACACCACCCACTTGCTCTATTTGCACGGCTTTGGCTCGTCGCCTGCGTCCAACAAGGCGCGTCTGATGGCCTCCACCGTCGCCAGCCGCCACCCTCAAGTGGTCTGGGCTTGCCCGGCGCTCCAGGCCTCACCCCATCAGGCCATGACCCAGGTGTTGGCCTTGGTGGCCGATTGGCCCCGGGAAACCATGTCTGTGGTGGGTTCGTCATTGGGCGGGTTTTACGCCACCTGGCTGGCCGAGCGTCTGGGCTGCAAGGCGGTGCTGCTCAACCCTGCAGTGCACCCGGCGCGTGACCTGGCGGCCTACATTGGTGAGAACAAGCTGTGGCACACGCCCGAGCAAAGCTTCTTGTTTGACTTGGCCTATGTCGGTGAACTGCAAAGCCAGGAAGTGGCACACATCAGCCACCCCGAGCGTTACTTTGCCATCATTGCCAAGGGCGACGAGGTGCTGGACTGGCGCGAGATGACGGGGCACTACCCCGGAGTGGCGACCCAGCTGCTGCCCGCAGGCGACCATGCGTTAAGCGACTTTGCGCAGCACCTTGACAAGGTGCTGGCGTTTTTGAATCTTGTATAAGAAATTGGCCTCTAGCCCGTGTAAAGCCTGTGTAGCAAGCTATTAAAAAAATAGTAAATAGTCTATTGACCTGTAGCCCTTATTTAACGTGAAACAACGCCCACAGCCGACAAGAATGGCGTGTCGTAGGGCCGACTTCAATCGGCCATGGCGGGTTGAAACCCGCCCTACGCAGGGCACGCATGTTGCATGCTTTGGGGGTGTCCTTGTTGAACATGGACGTTAGAAAGCGCAAAAAGCCAAAAATAACGCAGCCTTGGCGCTGACTAGCGATTTGCGCACCGGCGGTCTGACCCACAGGGGTTCATCTTGCCCAACTGTTGCAGGAAGCGCCTTTTACCTGGCTAAACCGAGCAACTTTGCTGCAAAATAAAAACAGGCCGCGTTCCGTCAAGGAAAGCAGCCTGCAAGAGCGCCGACCAAAGGTCAGTCGCTGATTAGAAGTTGTATTGTGCCGAGGTCTGGATACGGTTCAACACACCAATTGCACCCGCTTCGGTTTCACGGTGGCCGTAGATGTACTCAATGCCCACGTCGGTATTTTTAACCGGGCTCCAGATCAGGTTGGCGTGAACCGACTGGGCGCTCTTGGTTGCAGTGCCAGGGATTCCTTGACCAAAGCTTGCGCGTGTGCCCGACACTGCGATCGTGGAGCGCAAGGAAGCGTCCCACCAGTGTTGGTACGATGCCGTGGCGAGCCAGGCGCTAGACAAATCTAGCTTGTTGCTGGCGTTGATCGCAGCGTCCGTGTACAAACCAACAACATAGCGGCCAAGTACGTTGCCGTAGTTGGCGTAAAACCTGAACGCGTCTTTGCCAAAAGTCGGAATCACACCACTAACGCCCACCGCGCCGCCCCATTTGTCATCTTTGATGGCAGGTGTATCAACGCGAATCTGACGCGCCAACGCCGAAAAGCCGTAGCTAACTTTGCCGAATTTGAGGTTAACTCGTCCAACAACGTCAGGAAAGCGGTCGTCACCAGCTGGGCCCACGCCAGCGACGTTGGATTCCGGATTCTCCAGAGCCACTGCCCATTGGCCATCAGCAATTTTTTGCGTGTAACGGATTTGCGCTTGACGCACAAAAATAGTACCTACTGGCCCACCGAAGTCGAGCACTTCTGGAAGGGATGCCAACTCCATAAACGTTCCCCATGTTTGACCAACCAGCAAGCCGCCGATTGAGCCGAAGGCATGGCGCATACGTAAACCGTTGGAGTTGCTTACAACTTCATTGCCGTTTAAGTTACCCCCAAAAAAGTCACCTTCAAAGAAAGTTTTGACTTCACCCATGGCGCTGGGTGTCGAGGTGGTCATATTGAAACGGGTCTGACGAGCGTGCATCGTGAGTTGGTTTCTCTCGTTGGTGCTGCCCAATGGAATGCCGCCGGCTTCCAGTTCCTGGTCAGCCGTGCCGCCCACGCTGCGGCTGTTGAAAATAGCGTCCGCCTTGACGTAACCGCCAAATTTGATCGAGGTGTTGGAACCCGGCAGTTTGAACGAGCCGGGGATGTCGCCACCCGTTACAGCGTTAGCAGGTGCGGCTGCAGCGGGTGCCGCTTGTTTGGCCGACAACTCGTCAACCTTTTTTTGCAGTGCGTCGATTTGCGCCTTGAGGTCGGAAAGGGCATCGGCACGTGCCAGCGGTGCGGCCGCCAGCATACCGCCGGTCAGCGCAAGGCACAACGCCGTTTTGGTAAACGCGGGAAGTTTTTTGTATTTCATGGTGTCTCTATTTATAGGAAGGTAACCTTGACTTTGAATAAATGCGCCGCAAGGGATAACGCAACTGCCATTATTGGGTGGTTCCGCTACGCTTACAACTTCTTACAGGCCAAATTAGTCATAAAACTGACATCAAAGTGTTGATGCGTTGGGTTAGCGCGACAAACAACTTGTTTTGAGATGCAAAACATGCGGGAGCACACAATCAAAATTTCGATTCTTGTCACACTTTTTTCTTAACGATTGAACCCAAACAATCTATTAGGGCATGAATGCATGGCGAGGTGAGTTGCAAGGCAATTTGGCTGGCCGAGAGGCGTGCATAGCCGTCGCTATGGACGACAAACGGACGGGCAAAATGGCCGCACGCCAAATGGCATCAGGCAAGCACAAAGTGCCGGCTAATGGATTATTTGGGTTGAAGTGCTATATGTATTAACATAATATACATCGTATGAAGTACGATTCAGTCAAAGGACGACCCGGCAAAACACGGCAAAGTAAGGCAAACCCGCATGCTGCTTGCCTCGCGCCTGAAAATCAGGCTACAACATATCTTTCAAACGGTGGTACAGCGTGCCAAGAATCAAACTGGGTGTGCGCAGCAACGCGCCGCCCGGAAACTGGCGGTGTTTCAGTTGAGCAAACACATCAAAGCGTTCTGCTTGGCCCGCAATGGCCTGGGCAACCAGCTGACCCGCCAAACCCGTGAGCGCCACGCCGTGCCCGCTGAAGCCCTGAAGGTAAAACACGTTGCTGCCCACGCGCCCAAAATCGGGCGCACGGTTCATGCTGATGTCCACAAAACCACCCCAGACATGATCAATCGGCACGTCTTTGAGCTGTGGAAAAATTTGCCCCAAACGACGCGCCATGACTTCTTTAAGTCTTGCCGGTGTGCGGGTTGAGTAGCTGACGCGCCCGCCAAAGAGCATCCGGTGGTCGGCGCTGAAACGAAAATAATCCAGTACAAAGTTGTTGTCACAGGCTGCGGCATGGCTTGGAATCAGCTGGCGGCACAAGTCTTCAGGCAAGGCTGCGGTGCTGATCATGTAAGTGCCCACCGGCATGATGCGGGGTGTCAATTCAGGCGCTACATCGGGCCCATATTCCGACAAAGTGCAATTGCCTGCCAGCACCGCGAATTTGGCACGTACATGGCCTTGCGCGGTGTAGGCACACAAGGCTGGGGTACGTTTGAGTCGAGTAACTGCTGATTTTTCAAAAATTCTGACCCCCAACGTTTGCGCCGCACGCGCCAGCCCCAAGCCGAATTTAAGCGGGTGCAAATGGCCCGATGAGGCTTCAAAAGCGGCAGCGCAATAGCGTGGGCTTTGAATAAAGCGCTGAACTTCAGCGCCGCTGACAAATTCGTGTGCAAAACCATAGTCACGCTGCATGGTCTCGCAATCTGCTTCCAAGGCATGGGCTTTGCGCGGGGAATCGGCCACGTACATGTAGCCCTTGACCCGGTCACAAGCAATGTTGAACTCACGAATGCGCTGGTCAATCAGCTCAATGGACTGCATGGACATGTCCCATGCCTGGCGCGCCTGATCCCTACCCAATTGCGCCTCAAAAGGCCCTTGTCCGCAGGCAAACCCGGCAATGGCCTGGCCTCCGTTGCGCCCTGATGCACCACTGCATACCCGGTCTGCCTCCAGCACCACCACCTGGTAACCGCGCCGCGCCAGTTCAATGGCAGCAGAAAGGCCAGCAAACCCTGCCCCTACCACCAGCACATCCGCCAGCACCTCGCCCTGCAGGCAAGGCTGTAGCGCAGGACGTTGCACGCTGGCTTCGTAATAACTGTGCTGGTTAAGTTGAGTATCAGAATCGAGCAGCATATTGGGCGTAATGAGTTTAAAAAAAGAAGCAAGTACGGCGCAGGGTTCAGAGCCGTTTGGCTACTTGACCGCAGAGATAAGTCCATACCAAAGTGGCCGCGGCAGAGCTGGTGAGTTCGGCGTGGTCATAGGCCGGAGCCACCTCCACACAGTCCATGCCAATGCAGTTCAGTACCGACAATTCCTCAAGCAGGGTCAACACCTGAGAACTGCTCAGTCCACCCGGCTCGGGCGTGCCGGTACCAGGCGCAAAGGCCGGGTCCAGGCAATCAATGTCAAGGGTGATGTAGCAGGGTCGGTTCTGCAACCGCTGCACAATTTCAGTAACCACGGGTGCAAGCCCTGCCCCATCCAGGCCACGCAATTGCCGGGCGGTGTAAATCATGCCGCCCTGGTCGCGCACATATTCACGTGCCGCGCGTTCGCCGCTGGAACGCAAGCCGATTTGCACCGTGTGTTGCGGGTTGACCAGGCCCTCAGAAATGGCTTCATAAGTCCAGGTGCCATGGCCAGAGGGTTCACCAAAGTGGTCTACCCAAGTGTCGCAATGGGCATCAAAATGTACCAGCGCCAAGCTGCCGTGCTGCGCATGCGCGGCACGCAGCAGTGGCAAGGTTACAGAATGGTCGCCCCCCAGAAACACGCAGTGATGCTGCGCCATCAGCACCGCCGCCTGGCGCTGGATATGAGCTCGCACCTCGGCCAGCGGCGACGCATTGGGCAAGCGCATGTCATAAGCATCACCCAACAGTCCCAGCGGCGTGACCTCAAAATGGGGGTGGATACCATCGCACAGCATCAGGCTGGCACGGCGAATGTCTTGCGGCCCCATGCGTGCACCTGGCCGGTTGGTCACGGCCCCGTCAAACGGCACACCCACCACGGCAAACGCCTGGGCAGCCAGTTCTGGTGCTGCTAAAAAACGGGTGGTGTGGTTGGCATAGGCAAAATGTCCAAGGGTCATGACCGCTCCAAGGGGAAAATGAAATGGGAGCATCGTAACTCTGCATCCATCCAATCATTGAGCCAGTTGGTGAGCAGTTGTGGGCACCATTTGCACTGCTTGTTTCAGGCATGATGCGCATCTGTCATTCACTTATTCACTTTGCATCTTGAACTCACCCCACGCCCGAACCCTGCGCGCTCCCCCCTTTTGGCTGGCCTACTTCTTTCTGGCTTTGAGCATGTCGTTGGTCGGCAGCTATGTGGCGCTGAGCAAGCCGCTGGTGGCCGCGTTACCTGTGTTCTTGCTGGCGTGGCTGCGCTTTGGCATTGGGGCGCTGGCCATGCCGCACTGGCTGCGCAAGCCGGTGGACGAGCTGCCCATGAGCCGATCGACCAAACGCCTGTTGTTTCTGGAATCATTTTTGGGCAACTTCATGTTCACCGTGTGCATGCTGTTTGGGGTAAGCCTGACCACCGCGGTTTCTGCCGGGGTCATCATGGCCGCCCTGCCGACGGTGGTGGCACTGTTGAGCTGGTTGTTTTTGCGTGAACGCATTGGCTTGCGGGTATGGGCTGCGATTGCTTTTGCAGTGACTGGCATCACGCTATTTTCACTATCAAAATCAGAGCTACATGCGGATGTTTATTCGGGGCTAGAAGGTGATTTGCCTTATAAATACGGATGGCTTGGCAACCTGCTGGTATTTGGCTCGGTGGTGTGCGAGGCCTCATACGCCGTGATTGGTAAAAAACTCACGGCACACGTGTCACCCAAACGCATCACCGCCCTGATCAACCTTTGGGGTCTGGCCTTGATGACACCCTTTGGCCTGTATGCGGCCTGGGCATTTGACTTTGCATCGGTCAAACCGGGCATGTGGTGGTTGCTGCTGTTTTATGCACTGGCAGCCAGTGTATGGACGGTTTGGTTGTGGATGACCGGTTTAAAAACCGTGCCAGCGGCGCGTGCCGGGGTGTTCACCGTGATGCTGCCAATCTCAGCGGCACTGGTGGGCGTGGGGCTGCTGGGTGAACGCCTGAGCGCCATGCAGGTGCTGGCGTTTGCTTTGTGTCTGGCTGGTGTGGTGCTGGCCACCCTGCCCGCGCGCGAAGCCGCCCTGCCCGCTCGAACGCCGTCCTGATTACGTCATTTGGTTGCGCCCGTGATCAGACCAAGCGGGTGGCGCTGATCACCATGCCATCGGCATCGGCATACAACCATTCCCCAGGCTTGACCCAAACGCCTTGAATTTGCAGCGCCAGGTCTTTCAGACCCTGGTTCTTTTTTTCGGTTGGCATGGGGATGCTTGCCAAGGCACGAATGCCCACATCCAGCTGTGCCAGTTCAGCCACGTCGCGCACACAGCCATCAATCACCACACCCGCCCAGCCGTTTCTGGCGGCAGCAGCGCCTAAGTTACCACCCAACAAGGCGCGGCGTAGCGAACTGGCACCATCCACCACCAGCACTTTCCCAACCCGGCCTTGCTGCGTATCTTGAAAACCGCACGCATCCACCGCCGCTTTCACCAAAGAATTGTCTTCAAAGCATTTGAGCGTGACCACGGGGCCGCAAAAAACACGGCGCGCGCCAAAGTCTTTGAAGACCGGGGGCAGCACCCGAAACTGCTCCACCGCGTCATTTTTATGTGCGTCACACAGGTCACAAGTTGCAAAATTAGTCGTCATGGGCTTTCTCCTGAATAAGGGGGGTCTGTTACAAAAATTGTAAAACGCTGCCCGACATTGCAAAAATTTGACGTTTTCACAGCAAAATTAGCGTCAGTCCCCTTGGAAAGACCGTATTTCTCCAGTAGGATTCGCCCCAACCAGCAACACGGTTGTGAGCTGGCGATTCACTTAACTTGAAAAGGACAATCCAATATGGCAACTGCAAAAAAAGCGGCTCCAGCAAAGAAAGCAGCTCCAGCAAAGAAAGTGGCTTCGGCTAAAAAAGTGGCTCCAGCCAAGAAAGTAGCCGTCAAGGCTACAGCACCCGCCAAAAAAGCAGCTGTCAAAAAGGCTCCTGTCAAGCGCGCTGTGAACGCCGCCTTCATGAAAGCACTGACACCCAGCGCCGCATTGGCTGCCGTGGTGGGCGTCAAAGCGCTGCCGCGTACTGAGGTGGTCAAAAAATTGTGGGTCTACATCAAGGCCAACAAACTGCAAGACGCAATCAACAAACGCATGATCAACGCCGATGCAAAACTCAAAGAAGTGTTTGGCAAAGCCCAAGTCAGCATGTTCGAGATGGCTGGCCTGATTGGCAAGCATCTGAAATAATTTTCTTTCAGAGCCGTGATCCAAAGCAAAAGGCCGACGCAAGTCGGCCTTTTGCTTGTGGCATCATCCTGGCACTTACACAAGAATTACAAGCTGTAGATGCTGCGTTTTTTATTCACCCGATTAAGCCTCATCATTCCGACCTTCATCGGCATGACCCTGGTGGCCTTCTTTCTCATCCGCATGGTGCCGGGTGACCCGATTGAAACCCTGGCTGGCGAGCGCGGCATTGATGCCACGCGCCATGCCGAACTGCTCAAAGCCTATGGGCTAGACCGCCCGGTGATGGTGCAGTACGGCATCTACATTGGGCGGGTGCTGCAGGGTGACTTGGGCACCTCCATCATCACCCATGAGCCGGTGCTCAATGAATTCATGGCACTGTTTCCGGCCACCATTGAACTGGCGGTGTGCGCCATTTTGTTTGCGCTGATCATTGGCATCCCGGCCGGCATTCTGGCGGCGGTCAAGCGCAACACCATCCTGGATCATGGCGTGATGGGCGTGTCGCTCACCGGTTACTCCATGCCAATTTTCTGGTGGGGTTTGCTGCTGATTTTGTTGTTCTCGGTGCAGCTTGATTTAACCCCGGTGTCAGGGCGCATCTCAGTGCAGTACTTCATTGAACCGGTGACCGGTTTTTTACTGATTGACACCTGGCTGGCCGGTGACAAAGATGCGTTCTGGTCTGCCGTGACGCATCTAATTTTGCCAACCGTTGTGCTGGGCACCAACCCGCTGGCGGTGATTGCCCGCATGACGCGCTCGGCCATGCTGGAAGTGCTGGGCGAAGACTACATCCGCACCGCACGCGCCAAGGGCTTGTCCAATTTTCGGGTGGTGGCGCTGCATGCCCTGCGCAACGCGCTGATTCCCGTCATCACCGTGATTGGCCTGCAAGTGGGCGTGTTGTTCACCGGCGCTATTCTGACCGAAACCATTTTTTCGTGGCCCGGCGTGGGCAAGTGGATGATTGAAGCCATTGGCCGGCGCGACTACCCGGTGCTGCAAGGCGGCATGCTGCTGCTGGGCGGCATGGTCATGATCGTCAACCTGTTGGTGGATGTGACCTACGGCATCATCAACCCGCGCATTCGGCACTGAAGGATATGAACATGGCGACGCTTGCCGACACCACTCCCCATTTCGAACAACCCAACCCGTGGCGTGAATTCTGGGATTATTTTTCAACCAACAAAGGCGCTGTGGCGGGGCTGGTCATCGTGCTGCTGGTGCTGCTGATGGCCGCTTTGGCGCCGTGGATTGCACCCTACTCGCCCAACGACACCAACCCCAGCGTGTTTTTAACGCCCCCAGCCTGGCAGGCCGGTGGCTCCGGCGCGCACTGGCTGGGCACCGATGCCATTGGCCGCGATATTTTGTCGCGCCTGATCCACGGCGCGCGCCTGTCGCTGGCGATTGGTCTGGCGGTGGTGGCACTCTCTGTGGTGCTGGGCACGGTGCTGGGGCTGACTGCAGGCTACTTTCGGGGTATTTTCGAGATTGCGGTGATGCGCCTGATGGACATTATTTTGACCCTGCCCAGCCTGCTGCTGGCCATTGTCATTGTGGCCATTCTGGGGCCGGGTTTGATGAACGCCATGCTGGCGGTGGCGGTGGTGGTGTTGCCGCATTACGTACGCATCACCCGCGCTGCGGTTATTACCGAGATGAGCCGCGACTACGTTACCGCCGCGCGCATGAACGGTGCCGGTCACTTGCGCCTGATGTTCAACGAGGTGCTGCCCAACTGCACGGCGCCGCTCATTGTGCAAGCCTCGCTGGGTATTTCTGCGGCCATTCTGGATGCAGCGGCTTTAGGCTTTTTGGGACTGGGCGCGCAACCCCCCTCCCCCGAATGGGGCACCATGCTGGCCGACGCACGCGAATTTGTACTGCGCGCCTGGTGGGTGGTGACCTTCCCCGGCCTGGCCATTTTGATCACGGTGCTGGCATTTAACTTGCTCGGTGACGGTCTGCGCGACGCGTTTGACCCCAAACTGAAGCGCTGACGCTGTCGCTTGTCCTAAAAAATTGTTATGGCTCTTCTCGAAATAGAAAATCTGTCGGTGCAGTTCCC
>MNXW01000258.1 GCA_001871515.1 Comamonadaceae bacterium CG2_30_57_122 | reverse complement strand
TGGCTTCCATCATGGCCATCAGGCCGCCTTCAATGCGTTTGGCGATCTCAATTTCGCCTTCACGCGTGAGCAACTCCACTGTGCCCATTTCACGCATGTACATGCGCACCGGGTCGGTGGTGCGGCCAAATTCACTGTCTACTGTGCTTAGAGCCGCCTCGGCTTCTTCTTCGGCCTCTTCTTCGGTGGCAGCGGTCGGGCCGTTCTGGTTGAGCAGCAGGGTTTCGGCATCAGGCGTGTGCTCGTAAACCGCCACACCCATGTCGTTGAGCATGGAAACCACCACTTCCATGGTTTCTGCATCGACCAATTTGTCCGGCAAGTGGTCGGAAATTTCACCGTGTGTCAGGTAGCCGCGTGTTTTACCGAGTTTGATCAGCGCTTTGAGACTCAGGCGACGTTTGTTCAAGTCTTCTTCTGACAGTACTGTCTCGTCTAGTCCAAACTCTTTCATCAAGGCGCGTTCCTTGGCCTTGCTGATTTTCATGCGCAGGGGTTTGACTTTTTCAGCCGTGACCTCCACGACTACTGGTTCACCGACCAGATCGTCTTCAATGTCAGACATGTCCAGGTCATCAACCTCGGCCTTCTTGCCTGCTTTGGCCTTGGGTCCACGCTTCGCACCGGTGGCGGGTTTGTCAGCACTTTTTGCCGCTTTGGGGGTTTTTTTCTTTTCGGCAACCGGGGCGGCGGCTGTCATTTTTTTCTTGTCTTCGGCGGGGGCTTTGGCTTTGGTCACTGGCTTGACTTTCGGTTCAATGGGTTGGCTTGCAGATTTTGGCCGGACGCTGGCGCTTGTTTTGGACGCAGCAACTTTCTTCGGCTTGGTAGCGGGCATGGATACACCTCAAAAACAGTGACAAAAGAATGAACTTGACGCTTTGCATGCCAGCGTTTGGCAGGACGAGGAACAGGGCCTGGTCTGACAAGGTGGATGGGCGAACATTTGGAATGCAGTCCTTGCGGTAGGTTGGCCAGATGAAAAAGATGTCATCTTTTGGCCGGGTCCGGAGGTGCTGCTGTCGCTCTTGTCTGATCGAGAAAGATAGGATTATACCTATTTAACCCAAACAATCCATTAGGGCATGCATGCATGGCGAGGTGAGTTGCGAGCCAGTTTGGCTGGCCGAGAGGCGTTCATAGCCGTAGCTATGGACGACGAACGGACGGGCAAAATGGCCGCAAATCAACTGTCAGGCAGCATGCAGGCACGAAGTGCCGCCTAATGGATTATTTGGGTTTAATGCTGGTGTCTTGCGCTGTACTGGGGTTGGTGGCCGATGTCAATACCTTGCGGCGGTTGAACAGTTCGCGGTAACGCTTCAGTGCGCTGGGGTCTGTCTTGGCTGCAACAATGGCCAAATCTTCTTCAACTTTCAGCTGCTCAATGAGCATGCGGTTGATCAGGTGACGCAACTCGATTTGGGCCTCTGCGGTATCGGTGTCAGATCCCAGCTCGAAGCCCGCCATCAGATTCAGCGCGTAATCTTCAATCGCCTCGCCTTTGAGGCCTTCGCGCAGAGCCACCCAGGGTTGCGGGCCGTGCTCATGCAGCTGACGCTCTAGCCACGAAAACAGCGCGCCGTGAGGCGTGGGCAAGTTGCAAAGCAGGCTGTGGTCTTCGGCAGAAAGCGATTCCAGTGTGGCCATGTTGTCGAGCAGCAGGCGTGCCGCGTGGTCGGTACGACTGGCGGGCAGGCGGCTGCCTCGAAGGTTGGATGAAGATGCCTGATTTTTAAACGTTTTACCCTTGTAGCCCTTGTATTCAAAGGGTGAGTCACTATTCTTTTTATATTTTTCAGTGCGTTCCCAGGTGTTCTGGTTGGAGCTGGGATACCAAACGTTCATCAGTTCACGGTTGGACAATTGCACCAGGTCGGCAAACTCGGTGAGCAGCTGTTGTTTCAGGGCACCGTCGGGCAGCAGATCCCACAGGGGTTTGGCGTTACTGGCCAGGTGCGCTCGCCCCTCGGCACTGTGCAGGTCGCAGCCGTCGCGGGCGGCGTCAATCAAAAAGCGGCTCAGGGGTACAGCTTCACTGACGTAGCGATTGAAGGCTTCTTTGCCGTGTTCGCGGATGAAGCTGTCGGGGTCGTGCTCGGGTGGCAAAAACAGGAACTTGACGCTGCGTACATCAGTGGCCAGGGGAAGGGCAGCGTCGAGCGCTTTTCTGGCGGCACGCCGGCCGGCACTGTCGCCATCAAAACTGAACACCACCGCGTCGGTAAAGCGCAACAGCTTTTGCACATGTTCGGCTGTGCAGGCAGTTCCCAGGGTGGCGACGGCATTGGGGAAACCCAGTTGGGCCAAGGCCACCACGTCCATGTAGCCTTCTGTGACCAGGGCATAACCGTGTTCGCGCAGCGCGGCGCGGGCTTCAAACAAGCCATAGAGTTCGCGGCCCTTGCTAAACACCGGGGTTTCCGGGGAATTCAGGTATTTGGGCTTGTCGTCACCCAGCACCCGGCCGCCAAAACCAATGTATTCACCTTTGATATTGCGAATTGGGAACATGACCCGATCACGGAACCGGTCGTAACGTTTGGCCTCCTGCCCTTCCTCTTCATTCAGAATGACCAAACCACTTTCCACCAACAGGGGGTCGTCGTAATTTGGGAAGACGCTGGCCAGGCTGTGCCAGCCTTCGGGTGCGTAACCCAGACCAAATTTCTTGGCCACTTGACCCGAGAGCCCGCGTCCCTTGAAATAAGCCACGGCGCGCTCGGAACCCTTGAGTTGTTTTTGGTAGGCTTTACTGGCTTTTTCAAGCACTTCATTCAAGGTGGATTGTTTTTCGCGCTGTTGGGCGGCGCGCGCCCGGTCTTGCGGGCTGGCATCGTCTTCAGGCACTTTCATGCCAAATTGCTGTGCCAAGTCTTGCACCGCTTCAACAAAGCTCATGCCCGCATGTTCCATCAGGAAGCCGATGGCGTTGCCGGTTTTACCGCAGCCAAAGCAGTGGTAGAACTGCTTGGTCGGGCTGACCGAAAAAGACGGTGATTTTTCGCTGTGGAAGGGGCACAGACCCATGAAGTTGGCGCCGCCTTTTTTGAGCGGCACATAGCGTCCGACAATTTCCACCACGTCGGCGCGCGCAAGCAATTCCTGAACAAAGGTCTGGGGGATGGACATGGCTGGATTGTAGAAACCAGCGCCCGACCGTTTGCGCCGGACTGGACTTATCGCGGTGCCAGGCGGATGGCTCCATCAAGCCGGATGACTTCGCCATTGAGCATGTCGTTCTCAAAAATATGCAGCGCCAGTTTGGCGTAGTCCTGGGGCGTGCCCAGACGCGAGGGGAAGGGCACATTGGCCGCCAGTGCGTCTTGCACTTCTTTCGGGAAGCTGAACAGCATGGGGGTGCCAAAAATGCCGGGGGCAATGGTCATGTTGCGGATGCCGTTGCGTGCCAGGTCACGCGCAATGGGCAGCGTCATGCCCACAATGCCCCCCTTGGAGGCGCTGTAGGCGGCTTGGCCAATCTGGCCGTCGTAGGCCGCGACAGAGGCGGTAGAAATCAGCACCCCGCGCTCACCTGTGGCTTCCGGCTCATTCTTGGACATGGCATCGGCACATAGGCGGATCATGTTGAAGCTGCCAATCAGGTTGACGGTGATGCATTTGCCAAACAGAGCCAATGCGTGCGGGCCGGATTTGCCTACCGTTTTTTCGGCTGGTGCAATGCCGGCGCAATTGACCAGGCCCATCAGTTTGCCCAGGCTGCAGGCTCGGCTGACGACGGCCTGGCCGTCTGCCTCATTGCTGACATCACATTGGACAAAAACACCCCCTATCTCTTTGGCGATGGCTTCGCCCTTGTCGGCTTGCATGTCTGCAATCACCACTTTGCCCCCTTTGCTGCTGAGCATGCGGGCGGTGCCTTCGCCCAAGCCAGACGCGCCACCGGTGACGATAAATACTTTGCCTGCGATGTCCATGGACTCTTCTCCAGAATTGATTGACGTTAACGTAAACGTCAATTATGGCGTATCGATATAACTGGATATTTATTGCGGTCGTTTTCGGTTGTACTGTGGATTGCCGCTATACTCTCGCCTCTCGGATACCCTTAGGCGCGTAGCTCAGCTGGTTAGAGCACCACCTTGACATGGTGGGGGTCGTTGGTTCGAGTCCAATCGCGCCTACCAAATTTGGTAGATATAAAATCCTTGTAATTCAATGAGTTACAAGGATTTTTTTGTTTTTGGTCGTAACTATTCGGTGAATTCATAGCCAAAATTACTGGCAAAGTATGTTGGTGAAGTTTTTTCGTAGCGGGTAGCCCAGATAGTGATAGCGCGCAATGAACTCATTACAAAGATGTGAGGCCGCATTCCCACTGACCAGACGCAGCGTCAAATTGGCCATTTCATGCATCGGTTGAGCGATTGGTGCTTGTGCATCGCTTGCGGTCGTGGGCGGGAAGTCAGGTCGTCGGCGTGCGTTGGATTTGCGAGTGCGCCAACCTGATCAATCTGTCAGCCTGCATACGCGCAAGAGCCACCCGGCACGTCATGTCCTTGAGCTCCCTGTTGGGCTGGGTTCAGTGCCACGGTTCACACAATTTGCGCGTCAGCGGCGAACGCTTGAGCTTGAGCTTGGCTCGCATCAGATCGCAGATCGTCTGGATTTCTTCAGGGCTGAAATAACGTCCACAGTAAACACTCATGTGCTGTTCAAGCCCTCGAAACCCTCGGTGATGGGGCAGCAGCGCATGGCAGCGAGCCGCTTGGCATTCATCGTCCAAGGAAGAAACGGCATCAGGTCGCTGGGCGAATGATCTGCGTTGTCGGCGCAGGCTTGCAAATTAGGGCTTGTTCATGAATAAGCTGTACATTTGGCCACCGGATTTGGGATGCAACGACGCAGTGCGCCCAAAGTTAGCGAGTCAAATGTGCATGTTATGAGTGAACAAGCCCTTAGCACCCAGCCAAGTGCGTGCATTGATGCCCCAAAGTCTAAGGGTGGCCATCAGGATGTACATCTGTGGCCAACTCGCCCGAGTCCTTGCTGCCTGAGCCATAGAAATTCTTGCGCCCGACCACCGAGCCACGCATGTCACGCTCAACCCAATTTTTGTCGGTGGTGATACGCCATCCAGGGAGCCGCATGCTTGTACACATGGGTGCGACGGTAACGGAAAAAGTGAAATGTGTTCAGCAATTTTTACAAATCTGCTGGCGACTCACAAGAAACAATTTCCTTGTTTCTTGTGAGCGACGGCTATGCACTCCTCTCGGCCAGTCAAACTGCCTCGCAACTCACCTTGCCATGCATTCTTGCCCTAGTGGATTAATCTCGGTTTAACTACGTTCGTGCGCATACCCCATGGGATGCCTGGCGAAGCGATGGCGTTTTTTAGTAAGTCCTTTGTCAGTTGTGGACAAAAATGTGTCGTTTGGTAACTTTTGTTAGCGAAAACCCCTAGGCTTGATAAATATTAAGTCTTTTAATATCGGTATGCATTCAACTAATAAGGAGACTTTGATGCCTTTTTCACTTTCCACCAAACTCCGGCTTTCCCAGATCGCCAAAGCAAGCTGTGTCGTTGCAGCCCTGAGTGTTGGCTTTGCCATTAGCGCTCAAGCGCAAGAGAAAAAATACATGTCCCTGGCAGATCAAATGATCCAGGACATGAAAGACGGCAAGATTGCCCCCCCCGGAGCAGAAGACCATGTGGTGCAAGAGCTGATCATCAAGCGCAACATTCCTATCACTTATAAATACATCAACACCCTGATGAACACGCCCAATGCCTTTGGCCCCGGCGTGGCATGTACCGTGTGCCACAACTCCAATGACCCGAGCAAAAGCTACCGTGGCTTGGACTTGTCCACCTGCAAGGGCATGATTGAAGGCGCGACTGAGAAACCAAAACATGTGGTGTTTACACCCGGAACCAATCCCAAGCGTGATCCATTGGTTCGTCGCCTGCGCAACAACCGCATGCCACTGGGCATGAGCTTTGACAACCCGACCTACACAGCCAACCATATTCTGGTGAAAAACTGGATTGATAGCGGTGCCAAAAACGATGACAACTTCCAAAAAAATGTGTTGCCTTTGTTCAAAACCGCCAATGCGTTTGGCCCTGAGTCCCCGGCATGCACGGCTTGCCACATGTCCAACCAAGAACCTCCAAGTTTCCACGAGTTGAACCTCTCCACTCATGCTGGCATCTTGCTTGGTGCGGACTCCATAGCCAAGGGTGTGGATAAAGCCACCAAGGTGATTATTCCTGGCAATTCGTCGCTCAGCTTTGTCTGGCAACACTTGTCTGAAGACCGTATGCCTCCCGGCATTGCGCCGTCTGAACCGCGTGACCACCCGAACACCACGATTTTGGCTACCTGGATCAAGCAAGGAGCCAAGTGCGATTGATGGTTTCAGAAAAACTGAACCGCCGCCAGGTTGTGGCGGCACTCGCAGCAGGTGGGCTTTTGCCCACCTTTGTTGTTTCTGCAGCGACAAAAACACCGCAGATACTGCGTCGCTGGACCAGTGGCAACGCCACGTTGGCACCCTTGGCATTGGTAGATGAACATGTGTTCTTTAACGGTGACAAAACACTGGGGCGCATCGACCCCGATCGCGCTGAACTGACCTGGAACGTGCCACACCGTCTGAGCAGCAACGCGGTTTACCGACCCCGAGCTGCAGGGCAATCTGTCATCAGCGGTGGCCAGCGCGAGCTGGGTGCCTGGCAGACGGCAGATGGCAAGCCACGCTGGCTGCATAAAGCCATACTGCAAGTGGGAACACCGTTTGTGACCCCGCAGCGCACCTATGTGGGCGACGGGCATGAACTGCTGGCGCTCGACAACGATTCGGGCGCGATTGACTGGCGTTTTTCCGACGGCACGGATTACACCGCTTCTTATGCGCCTACGGTGGCCAACGGCACGGTGTTTTTTGGTCCTGGCAATGGGCTGCTGTATGCCTTGAACGAGGCGGATGGCCAACTCAAATGGCAGCTGGACGAAAAGACCAAGTGGCAATACATCCGCCAGATGTACGTCAGCGGCAACATGCTGGTGGCGGGGACTTATACCGAGCTGCTCTACGGCATCAATGTCGACACTGGCAAGGTCAAGTGGACGTTCAAGGCGGGTAACTTCATCAACTCGCACCATGTCTCGGGCGACACCGCTTACCTGTGGTCACCCACTGGCTGGGTTTACGCGATCGATGTGGACACCGGCGCGGTGCGCTGGAAGCACCAGACCACCAAGTATGGCAACAACGCCGCCAACTGGGGGCCGATGATGGCCGAAATTGTGACGTTTGAGAACCAGGTTTATTGCCTGGATATGAACCAGATGCTGCATGTGCTCGATGCCGACACCGGCCGCGAGCGCCTGCGCCTGCCCTTTGCGCACGACCTGCGCCCCACGGTGTTGCCCTTGAAGGATGGCCGCGCAGTGATGGCCAGTGAGTCGGGTGAAGTGCAGCTGGTGCAGTGGTGAGCCACTCTTAACCTAAAGTTCCTCATCCAAAAAACCGCATTTCTTCAATGAACCCTCCGCATGAAATTGGGTTCCACGTGCTGTCTAAGGTTTGATTTGATCGATCAAGTCGAGTGCGTATTTTTGCCTCTGGTTGGGTGTTGTGACAATCTCAAAAGTGGTCTCGTCCGGCGCGCCACCAAGCGTGAATCATCCTAGCAGCCTGTCGGACTTTTGGTACATCGGCTGCAATCTGAGAACGCTTCGATGCCGAAAGTCCGAAAGTCCAAAAGCCCGACAGTCTCGTAGGACTCGTGCAGCAAAACGAGTAACTTTAAAATGCGCTAAATCATTGATTTAAATGATAATTTAGCCAATAACCCTGGGGGACTTCAGGCTAAGCCGCTAGGCTCAGGGCACTACTGCAATGCGCAATAACCAATGCCGCCAAGGGTGTCAGTAGAGCGTCGGGCAAGTCATGCCCCATGCCTGGGATCACTTCAAGGCGTGCACCAGCGATCTGTTGGGCCGTATCCTTGCCTGAGGAAAGCGGTATCAAAGGGTCGGCGTCACCATGGATCACCAAGGTTGGTGCAGTGATGGTTTTCAACAGCGCGCGCCGGTCGCCGCTAGCCAAAATAGCCAAGAGTTGTCGCGTTGTACCAGCTGGTGAATAAGCCCGGGCAATTCCTTGCCCAATGCGTTGCCGCAACGCAGCAGGATTTTGTGGGTAGTCAGGGCTGCCTATCACCTCAAATAACTTTGCCAGATGTTCGACCAGCGCTGCGGTCTGACCTGGGTCGGGTGGGGGGCGCAGGAGGGCAAGAGCTGCTTTAAGGCGGGGGCGCGACAAGCTGCGCTTGCCACTGGACGACATGACCGATGTCAGGCTCCACACCCGTTGGGGAAAATGCGCGGCCATCTCCTGCGCGATCATGCCACCCATCGAAACCCCGAGCACGTGCGCGCGGATAATGTGTAGTTCATCCATCACTGCAACAGCATCTTGCGCCATGTCTTGCAGCGTGTAGGGACAGGACACCGGCAGGCCAAAGAACGAGCGCATGGCCGCCAAGGGTACAGAAGCTGGAGCTGCATCGCCAGCGTGGGCAGACAAGCCACTGTCACGGTTGTCAAAACGCACGACACGAAAGCCGGCAGATACCAAGGCCTGGCAAAAGACATCTGGCCAGCTGGTGAGTTGCATGCCCAAACCCATGATGAGCAATACCGCTGGGTCATCGGACTTGCCTAGGGTGTCGTATTCAATCGGCCATGGCCCAGTGGTGCGCATGGTTCAGGCTACTGGATCAGAGGATGCTTTTCTGCTTATCTTGCGGCGTGGTCTAGCTTTGGCTTTGTCCGTGCCGGTTTGAAGCCCTCCAGCCAGCCCCAGATATTCCTGAAAACTGTCCCGCAAGCATTGCGCCAGCGCTTGCGGGTCAGGCAGTTGTTCGTAACAACTTGTAAACGAAATCACCAACATTTCGTTGTAACTGGTCACCGAGAAAACCAAACCCATGCCGTCGGCGATGGGCATGATGGCCGACAAATAGGTCAGGCGCGCGCCGAGCAAATACAGGGGGTGTTGCGGACCGGGCACGTTGGTGATGGTGCAATTGGCAAGTGGTGTCCAGTCACCCAGGCGGGCCGAGGCTGCACGCAACAGCTTGCTGCTCATAAATATGGCTGCTGAGGGTGCGTGACGCGATATGTCGTTGAGTTCGCGCGCACCCATGGCATTTCTTATCACCTCTGACGATGATGTCGTGTCGTTGATCAACTGCAAGCGTTGCACCGGATCAGCTATTTGCGTAAAAAGGTTAACTCGAGCCCAAGCGAAGCAGTTTGAACCGCCATGTGCAGCCTTATCTCTGACATTGATGGGCGCGGCCGCTACCAAACTGTTTTCAGGCAGCTCATGCTGCAGCATCAGGTATCGGCGCAAACCGCCGGCACATACCGCGAGCACTACATCGTTGATGCTGGCGCCTCTGACTAAACCTTTGATTTGACGAAAATCTGCCAGGTTGAAACGGCGCGTGTCAAACACCCTGTGGGGAGATACCACCGTGTTGAAACGGGTCAACGGGAAAGATTCTGGAAGCTGCAAGAACTCGTTAATAAATGTTTTGAAGGTCAAGCCCATCAGACCCAACCCTTTGCTAAGGGGCTCCATCATGCGCAGCGGGAAACTTGCGGCATGACAACCCGCACGCCACATCAGCGAAAGGTTGCCCGGCGCTTCCTGCGGAAACCAGGGTGCGGGCGGCGGTGCTTTGGGGGTATGGTCTGTGTCATCATGCATCAGAGCGGTGATCAGGTGACCACTTGCAACATCCACTGCAGCATGGTGAATTTTTAGCAATACCGCGAAACTGCCAACTGGCAAATCCAGAAAACTGTCCAACCCCTCAATCACATACATTTCCCACAAGGGTCGCTGTAAATCCAGCGGCCTGGCGTGAATGCGTGACGCTTGAATGCAAAACTGACGCCAGTCGCCCGGCTTGGGCAAGGCGATGTGCCGCACGTGGTATTCGATGTCAAAGTTTTCATCTTCAACCCAGTACGGGTAATCCAGATCCAGCGGCACCCGCAGCACTTTTTGTCGCAATACTGGCATTTGTTCCAGCCTGTTTTCGAGATGGGTCAGAATTTGCTTGAAACGCACCACGCCGTGTGGCGCTGTCGTTTGGTCATAAATGTGAAGCAAAGAAACATTGGAGTTGGCGTGTGCTGTGTCCGAATAAATAAAGGCTGCATCAGTCGCACTGAGCTGGCGCATGGGTAGCTGCTTTGTTTGTGGCATGTTTATTGACTTGGAAACCGTTAGGCCATTTTGTCGGTGGGCAACACGCGCCACACCTGCGCCAGCAAGCCGGTCGGTACAAAGGGTTTCCAGTTTCCCTCTGGTTGTGCCAAGCGGTCGGCAATTACACTGAGCACGACACCGTTGAATCCCAAGCCAATGTGACTGCCGGGCACCCGAATGTTTTCGTGCAGGGTCGGGTCGCCGTCAATAGTGGCTTCTTGCGGCGGCACCACACCATCGCCCAAAGAATACAGACAACTGGTTGGCACTGCGAGTCGACGGTGTTCACGCAAGTTTTTGGCGCGCGGAGCCATGGCGTGCGCGGATGAACCCATTTTGTGAGACACCAGTCTGTACAAGGCTTTCATGGCCGCCGGCGACTGGCTGCCACTGGCATCCATGCTGACCGGGCTGCCCAGCGTGATAATGCTGCGCACACATTCCAGAGCATGCTCGGCACCGTACAGGGAAAATACGCCGCCCAGACTCCAGCCAACCAAGCTAACCTTGCGCCCTGTGGTGTAGTGCAAGTAGCGTATTTTTTGCGGCAATGCACTTGCGTGCTTGCTGCGAAACCCCAGGTTGCGTCCAAAACCCCAAGTGTGAACATCGTAGCCCTTGCGCTTCAGGAAAGCCTTCAGGACAAACAGCGACTTTTCATCAGCCATGAAACCAGGCAGCAACAGCACCGGATGCCCGTCTCCCCTGGGTGCTTGCATCAGGAGTGGCAAAGACGCGGGCAGCAGGGCGGCCTCCAACAGGCCACGAGGCTCCAGCAAAGAATGCATCACATGCGGTGTACCGGTGTGGGGGTGACGAATGACTTTGCGGCTGAAAGGCATGGATAGATAAATTGTTGCTAGGTTTTGGCCGATTTGGCCGATTTGACCGATTTGACCGATTTTGCACTGGCTGGTATGGCCCGCAATGCCGCCTTGGCAGTGGTACAGGCACGCATTTCCTGAAAAGCAAAAAGAAAATCATCGGCCAGTTGCTGCACATTGAGCACCGCGCAGCGAGCGACGGTCAAGCCCAGGCACAGCTTGCCGTCATAACTCATCAGCGTAATGTTCAAACCCACGCCATGCTCGACAATGGACAGGGGCCAGTAGCCCGTCATGCGCAGGCCGCCCACGTACAAAGGCATGGTAGGGCCTGGCACGTTGGAGATCAGCACATTGGCTAGTGGTGGCAGGGTGTCGGGTATCCCGCTGCGGCCATACAAATTTGCAAGCGCACCCACCAGCCAAGGCACGCCAATGGAGGGAAAGTCCGTTGGGATTACCGATTTGGATTGTTTGACCACGAGCTTGGTGGCCGTGGTGTGCCTGCGCACTGCCTGCACCCGCTTAAGCGGGTTGGCTATGTGGGTGGCCAAACTCACCAGGCTGAGCGTGGCCTTGGTGTGAAACCCGGCGTCGCCCTTGCTGCGCAGCGAGATGGGCATGGACGCGATCAAAGACTTTTTTGGCATAGCCCCCAGTCGCTTCAGATAGCGTCGCAAAGCCCCGCCACATACTGTCAACACCACGTCGTTCACCGTGGCCTCGCAGACATGGGCGATGGCTTTCACATCAGCTAGCGCGATGGTTGCAGCGGCAAAGCCGCGTTCGTGGCCAATGGTGACATTCAATGGTGTTTTCGGTCCAAACGCCATACTGCGCTTGACACCTTGCTTGGCCGCGGTTGGCTTGGATGTCGGATGTTCGCCGGAACTGCTCACCAAGCCAGCCAGGGTGCGCATCGTCCCTGGTAAGTCACGCACCAGTTTCACATATTCCGTGGCATCGTGTTTAAAGGCCGTCGCAACCATATGCAAAACACCCGGTCTGTCGTCAACCTGAGTAGCTGCATCAGGCCGGGCAGGGTGCAAGGCAGGGTTGGCAGACGTATCAAAAAGCGCATAGGCCAATGCTGCGCCAGCTTCTCCGTCGAGCAGGGCATGATGAATCTTAAAGTAATACGCTTTCTCGCCACTGGCCAGACCTTCAAGCACATACAACATCCAAAGTGGCAAACTGCGGTCGAGCAACTCCGCATGCAGGTTGGCCACCACAGATTGCAATTGCAACCAGCTGCCCGGCGTCGGGATGCGGATGCGTTCAATATGCCTGCTCAAGTCAATTTCACCCTGCAACCAAACGGGGTTGGCAAAGTTCAGTGGCATGCTGGCGAGCCTGCGCCGCAAGACCGGGACCATGCTTCTCTTCAGCATGGCAAATACTGCTGCAACAAAATCCCCTTGATCGTGCGCTGTGGCCTCAAACACATGCAAAGAGCCCACGTGCATCGGAGTTTCAAAGGTTTCAAGGTTCAAAAAGATGCCATCCAGACCGCTGAGTGGCTCCACACCAGACATCGTTTTTGTCACAGTTGTCTTTCCATTATTGGGGTATCGCAATTAAGCTGAACCATTTTACGGTTCACAATCTTCAACGTGTCAGCCAGTGTCACTTCGGTTACACAGCTGAATTTTTGACTTTACAAGCGTGTTTTTCGGGTTCTGCGCCATGCCGGGTTGCACAAGTAAGTCAAGTCAGCCGAGATTGTTCATTAGGCGGTGCTTTGCACCTGTTTGAACGCTGGCTGCAGCTTTGCGGTCATTTTGAGCGTCTGCTCGGTGTTCATAGCCATGCTATGAACGTCTCACAGCCTTGCATACTGCCTCGCAAACCTGATCGCCATCATTTCAAACCCTAAGCCGGACGAGCCGGAACCAAAAAGGCAACACAAAACCTCGGTCGTGCGCAAGATTTTTGGACGTTCAGCCGATTTACGTCCCCGCAAA
>MNXW01000062.1 GCA_001871515.1 Comamonadaceae bacterium CG2_30_57_122 | reverse complement strand
GTGAGTTGGGGCAACAGCGTCTGCACGGCGGGGTGCTGGCGAAACGCCTGCTTGAGCCCAGCGTCAATGCGCTCCCACATCCAGGCCAGCGACTGGTTTTGGCGACGCGTTGCAAACTTGCCGTTGGCCTCTTGCAGCGCTTTGAATTCCAGCACCTTGGCCCAGAATGCGTCCACGCCCTGGTTGTGCAAGGCACTGAGCTGGATCACTTGCGGGTGCCATATTTGTTCGTTGTGGTGCGCGTGCTCGGGGTTGCCGTGCAGCCCCAAGAGGCGCAGTGAAGAGGTCATTTGTGCCTGCGCGCGCATGGCGGCCTTGGCATCCAGATCGGCCTTGTTGATGACCACCAAATCGGCCAGTTCCATCACGCCTTTTTTGATGGCTTGCAACTCGTCACCGGCATTGGGCAGCTGCATCAGCACAAACATGTCGGTCATGTTGGCCACCGCCGTCTCGCTCTGGCCGACGCCCACCGTTTCGACGATCACGATGTCGTAGCTGGCAGCTTCGCACACCAGCATCGCCTCGCGGGTTTTCTCGGCCACGCCGCCCAGTGTGCCGCTGCTGGGGCTGGGGCGGATGTAGGCTTTTTCGTGCATGGAGAGCAGTTCCATGCGCGTCTTGTCACCCAGAATCGAACCGCCCGAGACACTGCTGCTGGGGTCTACCGCCAGCACCGCCACGCGGTGGCCTTGATTGATCAGGTACAGGCCCAGGGCTTCAATGAAGGTGGACTTGCCCACGCCCGGCACACCGCTGATGCCCAGACGGAACGACTTGCCGGTGTGGGGCAGCAAGGCGGTAAGGAGTTCATCGGCCTGCGCGCGGTGGTCGGCACGGGTGGATTCAAGCAGCGTGATGGCTTTGGCGACGGCGCGGCGCTGAACAGAGGCTGCGCCATGAAGAACGGCTTCAAGCATCTGTTGACCCTGAATAGTCCATCTTTTGCCCATGAACAGAGAGTTCTATTTTCATGATGCAGGCGCCTTACTCGGCCCAGTTCTCCAGCGTTAACGTGAAACAACGACCACAGCCGCCAAGAATAGCGTGTTGTAGGGCCGACTTCAGTCGGCCATGGCGGGTTGAAACCCGCCCTACGCAGGCCACGCATGTTTCATATTTTGGGGTGTCCTTGTTGAACATGGTCGTTAGTCCCTCAATGCGCTCAAACTCGCGCGTGTTGTTGGTGCCCAACGTCAAGCCCAACGTCTGCGCGTGAGCGGCAATCAATAAATCAAGCTCGCCAATCGGCGCTCCGGCTTGCTTGAGCGCTTGTCGATGCTTACCGCAAATCGTGATTCGGGTTGTGGCGGTCATGATGGCTTTCGGCAATTAAATACATACCAACAATGCATACCAAACGCAAAAACACAAGGTTTAATGAGGGTGGACAAAAGAACGCTGCGGGTCATCACAGACACACGATTCACAAAATCTCAAAAGTGCGGCCGTCAGGCAAACGGTACCGAGAAAAGTCGCGAACATCCAGGGTCAGTATCTGCCTGACACCTGTTTCATGTGCCACCCAGTACAGGCTGGCATCGGCCAAATCCATTTCGCTGCGCGCATCGGTGTAAGCCGCCATCCTGTCAACCATGTCCATCAGGTCTTCAGTACCAAAGGGGTAAATCTGCACCGCACCCGCGCCGATCCATCGCAATAAAGCCAGTCGTTCGCGGTCACCCAGCATGTGCGTGGCCTCAGTCACGCAGGGCCAAGTGGTATGCAAACGCCACGGCAGATTCGGCTGGGTAACCAAATCCCGAAAATGCACGTGATGTTTGTCCATGCCGTCAAACAAGGCAATCATCGGCCCAGCGTCCAACAAGGCCACGATCACTCGGCGCTCCCGGTTTGGCGCAATGCCAAGGTTTGTGCGTAGTCAGCGCCTTCCTGCTCGTGTTTGGTTCGGAGTTTTTCACGCAACGCAGCTTTGTGCGCCTTGGGTTGCGACGGCGAAACGGCATTGGCTGACTTGCCAACACGGTAGTCAGCCATCTCCTGCATCACCTTCAGGTACAACTCACCCGGGTTGTTGCGCCCGAGCGCACGCTCGACCGCCTCAACGATAAATTGCGACTTGGTGATGCCGCGACGCTTGGCCGCTTGCGTCAGCTCTTGTTCAAGCAGCGGGTCCATGCGAACCGATACAGCCATGATGCACTCCTTTGAAATACGGTATTACAGTATATCAAGCACCCTGTCAGGCATTCAAAGCCTTCTTGATCTGCTCCAGCACGTCCTTGGCGCTGGCCGGGATGGGTGTACCCGGGCCGTAGATGCCCTTGACGCCCGCTTCATAGAGCATGTCGTAATCCTGGCGCGGAATCACGCCCCCGACAAACACCACGATGTCGTCTGCACCCTGCTTCTTCAACTCGGCAATGATGGCGGGCACAAGTGTTTTATGACCCGCCGCCAGAGTGGACACACCCACCGCATGCACGTCGTTTTCAATCGCCTGACGGGCACATTCCTCGGGGGTTTGAAACAGCGGCCCCATGTCCACGTCAAAGCCCAGGTCGGCAAACGCTGTGGCCACCACTTTGGCACCACGGTCGTGGCCGTCTTGGCCTAGTTTGCTGATCATCACGCGCGGGCGACGACCTTGGTCGGTGGCAAAGTCAGCAATTTCCTTTTTGAGTTGATCCCAACCCTCGGCACTGTCGTAAGCAGCTGCATACACACCGGTCACCTTTTGCGTATCGGCGCGGTGGCGGCCAAAAGATTTTTCCATGGCATCACTGATTTCACCTACGGTAGCGCGCACCCGCACGGCTTTAATCGTCAAGTCCAACAAATTGCCAGTGCCTGTAGCTGCTGCGTTTTCAATAGCTGCAAGCGCTTGCTGCACCTGGGCTGCATCCCTTTTTTCCTTGATGACATTCAGGCGCACTATTTGAGAGTCACGCACCGCCACGTTGTCAATATCGCGTGCTTCGATGGCATCTTCGGTCTTGAGCTTGTACTTGTTGACGCCCACGATCACGTCTTTGCCCGAGTCAATGCGTGCCTGCTTTTGCGCTGCCGCCGCTTCAATCTTGAGCTTGGCCCAGCCAGAGTCCACCGCCTTGGTCATGCCGCCCATGCCCTCGACTTCTTCGATGATGGCCCAGGCGGCATCGGCCATGTCTTGGGTGAGTTTTTCCATCATGTAGCTGCCCGCCCAAGGGTCGATCACATTGGGAATGTGCGTTTCTTCTTGGATGATGAGCTGGGTGTTTCGCGCAATGCGGCTGGAAAACTCGGTTGGCAAAGCAATGGCTTCATCGAAGGAATTGGTGTGCAACGATTGCGTGCCACCAAACACCGCCGCCATGGCCTCGATGGTGGTGCGCACCACGTTGTTGTAGGGGTCTTGCTCGGTCAGACTCCAACCACTGGTCTGGCAGTGGGTACGCAGCATCAAGCTCTTTGGCTTTTTGGCGTTAAAGCCTTTCATGATGCGGCACCACAGCAGGCGGGCGGCGCGCATCTTGGCCACTTCCAGGTAGAAGTTCATGCCAATCGCCCAGAAGAAGCTCAAACGCCCGGCAAAGTCGTCCACGTCCATGCCTTTGGCAATGGCCGTCTTGACATACTCTTTGCCGTCCGCCAGGGTAAAGGCCAATTCGAGCGCCTGGTTGGCACCGGCTTCTTGCATGTGGTAACCCGAAATCGAAATCGAGTTGAACTTGGGCATGTTTTTGGCCGTGTACTCAATGATGTCGCCAATGATGCGCATCGACGGCTCGGGCGGGTAAATGTAGGTGTTGCGCACCATGAACTCTTTCAGAATGTCGTTCTGAATCGTGCCACTGAGCTGGTCCTGGCTCACGCCTTGCTCTTCTGCCGCAATCACATAGCCCGCCAGCACCGGCAGTACCGCGCCGTTCATAGTCATCGACACGCTGACCTTGTCCAGCGGAATCTGGTCAAACAAAATCTTCATGTCCTCAACCGAGTCAATCGCCACGCCGGCCTTGCCGACATCGCCGGTCACACGCGGGTGATCAGAGTCATAACCGCGGTGCGTGGCCAGGTCAAACGCCACGCTCACACCCTGCCCGCCTGCAGCCAGCGCCTTGCGGTAAAACGCGTTGGATTCCTCGGCGGTAGAAAAGCCAGCGTATTGGCGAATCGTCCACGGGCGTACCGCGTACATGGTGGCTTGCGGACCGCGCAGGTAGGGTTCGAACCCCGGCAAGGTGTTGGTGTAAGGCAGGCTAGCCGTGTCCTCGGCGGTATACAAAGGTTTGACGCTGATGCCGTCGGGCGTTTGCCAGTTGAGGGCATTGACATCGCCACCGGGCGCCGACTTGACAGCGGCCTTGGCCCAGGCATCAAGATCAGCGGACTGGAATTCGTTAGATTTGTTGGTCATGGCAGTGGGTCTGATTAAAAAGAGTGAACATTGTCAGCCTGGGCTGGTTGGGCTGGTTGGGCTGGCAAGCACAATGAAGCGCTTTTCTCTGACGGCAGGAAGTTTACGTTATTTATAATTATTGATGCAAAAAATTCC